>CAJQMX010000237.1 GCA_905479515.1 uncultured Parasphingopyxis sp. | reverse complement strand
CTTCGGGTGAGCCGATCTGGGCAATGCGTCCGCTCTCCATGATAGCGATGCGGTCGGCCAGCGCGAAAGCCTCGCGTTGGTCGTGCGTCACCAGGATGGTCGTCACCTCGAGACGCCGCAATAGCAGCGACAATTCCAGTTGCATGTCTTCACGAAGCGTCCGGTCTAGGGCGCTAAACGCTTCATCCAGCAACAGCATGTCGGGTCGCACGGCCAGGGCACGGGCCACCGCAACGCGCTGGCGCTGTCCTCCGGACAACTGAGCGGGATAGCGTTTCTCGAGACCGTCCAGATGAAGCAGCGCAATCATCTCGCCAACACGACCAGCGATCTCTGCCTTGTCGAGACGCCGGGCGGTCAGTCCATAGCCAATGTTCTCCGCCACCGTCATGTGTGGAAACATTGCATAATGCTGGAACACCATGGCGATGTTTCGCTTGTGCGGCGGGACGGAACTGATTTCCTCTCCGCGCAGCAGGATGGAGCCGAAATCAGGGCGCTCGAATCCGGCAATCATGTTCAGAAGTGTTGACTTGCCGCAGCCAGAAGGGCCGAGCAAGGCGACGATTTCGCCTCGCTCGAGTTTTAGACTACACCGGTCCACGGCCAGAAAACCATCGTAGGCTTTGCGTAGAGTATCAAGATGCAGTTCCGGCGTGGAAGATGGTGCGTTTTCGCTCATGATTAGCTTTGAACTTCCCGTGTGTAACGATCGAGCCATTCACGTTGTTTGATTGCCGCAAACTCCTCGTCCTGGAACCAGACCTTCGACGGGTCGGCATTGACCAGCGGAGCAACGGTTTCCGGAACCGTCACATCAGCACGCACAGGCGTGGCCAACAAGTTCGTCACAAGCCCTTCCTGCACGGTCTTAGACAACGTGAAATCGATGTAAGCCTTGGCCGCGTCGATATTCTTCGAATTGACCGGGATGCACAGATCGTAGGGCACCGCGAGCATGCCTTCATCCGGAGAGGCCTTCTTGATGTGCGGCGCAACACGCGTGGAATTTGCGATGCGAATGGCGAACTGCGGCGCTATGCCGATGTCACCACGCTCCATGAGCTGATTGGGCTGCGATCCGTCAGCATAGAAGGAGCGAATTGCCGGTTTCAGCGCCTTGAGACGGGCGAATGCATCATCAAGGGCGGAGGGGTCGGTCATGTCTCCCCCGATCGCCTTGACAAGGCAGGCGAGGAATCCGAAGGCGGTCGAACCGTTGACTGCGCTCGGCAACATGATCTTGCCCTTCATATCGTCGCGCCAGAGATCCAGCCATGATGTGACGGGTGTGGGGATCTGCTTGGTGTCGACCATAAGATCGATGGTATCGAGCATGGTAGCCGCGCCCCAGCCGGCTTCCGGGATAATTTCCGGCAGAACTGCACCCGACTGCGAAAAGTCCGAGGGGGACACTTTTTCAAGAAGCCCTGACTTCAGGGCACGCAGCCCCCAGGCCCGGGAAATCATGATGACATCGTAGGGCGGATCGTTCTTCTGGTTTTGAATTTTCGCGAAAGCAGTCGGTGAAATCTCGACATCATAGGCAACGCTGCCTTTGCCTGCAGCCTCGAACGGCTTGGCAACAACATCGTTGAGCACCTCGTAGGGGCCACCAAAATGTGACACGTGCAGTTCTGGCCCGGCCGCATAGGCTGGGCGAAAGGTGGGAAGCGTAGCGGCAAGGCCAGCGCCACCCATCCCGAGGATCATTGTTCTACGTTTAATTTTCAAATTCATGGAAAATCTCCATATGGTTTGGTTGGGGGGGGGGGAGGGATTCAGTGCAACCTCAAACGCTCAAGCGTGTCTCGCCTTATCGTGATACCGAGGCCGGGACCGCCGAGAACCGGAAGGGCGCCTTCCGCGTCGAGTTGACCTGGGTGGGCGACGGTTTCTTCTGTCAGGTCGTCCTGAAGGGGCGTACGGAGAACGCTGCATTCCTGTATCAAGAAGCCAGGCAGCGCGGCTGCCAGGTGCAAAGCCGCTGCCGCTTTGATTGCGCCACCCGCATGGTGGGGAGCGAAAGGCAATCCAAGCGCCGCTGAAGCCGATATGGCACGCACGAAGCCTGTAATGCCGCCGATTCGTCCGCAATCGGGTTGGAGAATATCAACGGAGCGTCCCGTCGCGAGGTTGAGTGCCCCTCGAGGACTGTATTCGCTTTCACCGCCCGCAATGGATAAAAGACCAAGGCGGGAAATATCTGCCATTCCCGTATGATCCTGTGGATCTATGGGCTCTTCCAGCCAGAGATAGCCGAGGTCAGAAACATGGCGCGCGAATGCAATCGCATCAACACGGGAAAATTTACCGTTCGGATCGACGACAAGATCGATCTCACCGCCAACAGTCTGCCGGATTAGTGAGCACCGCTCCATTGCAGCTGCGAGGGGCGGCATCACCTTGACTTTCAAGCAGCGAAAGCCGCTTTCGACCATAGTTTCGGCAAGCGTCACCGCATCCCTGTCCGCGACCCAGCCTATAAAAGAAGCATAAGCGGGCAAGCGTTGACGGCCGCATCCTCCGAGCAGTTCATAGATGGGTGAATCGAGTGCTTGCCCAAGCAGGTCCCAAAGAGCAATATCCACAGCAGAAAGCGCTTCCGCAGCTGCTCCCGCGGGCGCACCCGTAAGGCTTTGGCGCATGGACTCCCACAAGGCGCCGATTGCTCTTTCGTCGCGTCCGGTCAGAAGCGGCGCGAAGACATCTGTAACGAGTGCTGCAGTGGCGCGGGGAGCAGCGAAGCAGAGCGCCTCGCCGAAGCCGGACAACCCGTCAGTCGTCTGAACTTCAACGACAACGCTGGTAAGGAGGCTACCGGAGCGGCCAGAAAGCGACGGTCGCGGTGTTGAGACAGGGTATGCGATGATGGCAGCAATCGTCACGCTTGTGTTCCCTGATTTTATTTCGTTATCTAATTATCATATGTAGAACGATTAACAGCGTTTTTCGAACCTGTCAATTTATGAATCTTCAAATATCGCTGGTCGCCCGCACGCGGACTTGATCAAACAATTCCTCTTTTAAATTATTGTTATTATTCACTTAAAACGATCACACACATTCGAATTGGGACAGAATTTGAGAGCCTTTTTCTGGCGACCCCCGGCCTTATGGCGCAATTTAAATATCTTATTGTACGGTATCTAATTGAAATACGCTCCAGCTTCGACTATGGAGTGTGCGAATATCGAGTTCGGCTCTCGGGGTGGCGGCCCCAAAAGCCAGCATACTGCCTTCAGGAGGAGGATAAGCCTTGCCCAATTCACAGCAGAAAAAAGCCGTAAAGCCACATGTTCCTGTCAATGAGATCGTGGAGCAATGGGAGCGCGAGCGCCCCGATCTCGATCCGTCGCCGATGAGACTATTTGGCGCTTTGGCACAGGCTCATTTCCTCACGA
>CAJQMX010000236.1 GCA_905479515.1 uncultured Parasphingopyxis sp. | reverse complement strand
TCGATATTTCCGAACTGCGATCGGTTTCCGCAATTGCCGGCTGCGGAGAGGTAGCAATGGCAAGCGCGCACAGGCCGGTAAAATAGATTGGCATGGCCATTGCCTGCCATGGCCGGTTTGGCAGTGTCAATTCATCCACCGCTGCGCCAATAAGACTGCTCGCGGCTTTCTGTCCGTTGCGCTACTCAGATAGCCATGCCCATTCGCCGTCTTCCCGAACATCTCGTCAATCGCATCGCCGCAGGTGAGGTTGTCGAACGCCCGGCAAGTGCGCTCAAGGAATTGGTTGAAAACGCGATGGATGCGGGGGCGACACGGATAGTTGTGCGCCTTTCCTCCGGTGGGATCGACCGGGTTGAAGTGATTGACGATGGCTGCGGCATGAGCGCCGAGGAAATGGGGCTTGCGCTTGAGCGTCATGCAACTTCCAAGCTGCCCGGAGACGATATCGAAGGCGTTGAAACACTTGGATTTCGGGGCGAAGCGCTGCCCTCTATCGCCAGTGTGTCACGTCTGATGCTCGAAAGCCGGGTAAGAGGCGCCGAAGGCTGGTCGCGCGTTGTCGATAATGGCGATCTCGTCGAAGAAGGCCCGGCGGCCCTCCCGCCTGGCACCCGAATTGTCGTCGAAAACCTGTTTGCCAAGGTTCCTGCGCGGCGCAAATTTCTGCGCACACCGCGCTCCGAATATGCCGCCGCTGCCGATACGATCCGGCGGCTCGCCATGGCGCGTCCCGATATCGGTTTTACGCTGGAGCATGATGGGCGGCGCAATATTTCGGTCCAGCCGGGGGAAACGCGCCCCGAACGCGTTGCTGCGCTGACCGACCGGCAATTGATCGAGAACAGCGTTGTCGTTGACTATGATCGCGGCACGGCAAAGCTGGAAGGGGTGGCGAGCCTGCCGACCTTCAATCGCGGTGTGGCCGATCATCAATATCTGTTCGTCAATGGCCGCCCGGTGAAGGATCGGCTGCTGATCGGCGCCGTGCGCGGAGCCTATCAGGATCTGTTGGCACGGGATCGCCATCCGGTGCTCGCGCTGTTCCTCACTGTTCCGCCGGGCGAAGTGGATGTGAATGTGCATCCTGCAAAAACCGAAGTGCGGTTCCGCGAACCGGCCAATATCCGCGGGTTGATCGTTGGCGGACTGCGCCATGCGCTTGACGAAGCCGGGTTTCGCAGCGTGCAAAGGCCATCCGCCGCCGCGCTCGGCAATTGGCAGGCCGAGCCCGTTGGCATGCCGCCGGGGCAGGAATCCACTGGGGGCTCACAGGCTTATCCAGCAGGTTATCCAGCGGGTTATCAACAGGGTTATGGACAGCGGGCGGCCTTTTTTACGCCGCCACCGGGGTCAGATCAGGTGAGTGTCTGGGAACAGACGCCCGGTTATCAGCCAGCGCCCGAGGGCAAGGCTGAGGCTGCCGACGCGCCGGTTCCCGATGCCATGGCCCATCCGCTCGGCATTGCGCGCGGGCAGGTGTCCGAAACCTATATCGTGGCGGAGGCCGAGGACGGGCTCGTGATTGTCGACCAGCATGCCGCGCATGAACGGCTGGTGCTGGAGCGTATGAACAAGGCGATGGCCGAAGGCGGGGTGGCAAGCCAAGGCCTGCTTGTGCCGGAAGTTGTCGACCTCGACGAAAGCGCCTGTGACGCGCTGGAAGAGCGGATCGGTGAGCTGGCCGAGCTGGGCCTGGAGCTTGAACGCTTTGGCCCCAAGGCGATGCTCGTGCGCGCGACCCCGGCGATGCTGGGTGCAGGTGACGTCAAGGGTCTGGTCACTGATCTTGCCGATGAAATCGCCGCTTATGACCAGCATCTGAGTTTGAAGGAAAAGCTCGACCATGTCGCCGCCACCATGGCCTGTCATGGCTCCGTACGGGCGGGCCGGGTGCTCAACGTCGCCGAAATGAACGCACTCTTGCGCGAAATGGAAGTCACGCCCCATTCGGGCCAGTGCAATCACGGACGGCCGACCTGGGTGAAGCTCGGCCATGGCGATATCGAGAAGCTGTTCGGGCGGAAATGATGGGGGAGGTTGTCGCCGTCTCCCGCAAACCCACAAATGGCATTGCCAAGCCCAATGTCGTCTCCATTCGCCTGATTGTCGGCCATGGCGTTGAGGGCGATGTGCATTTTGGGACGACGGTGCAGCATCGCTCCCGGATCGCGCAAAATCCCGATCAGCCCAACCTCCGCCAAGTCCATCTGATTCAAGCTGAACTCTTCGACGAACTGGTGGGGCAGGGGTTTCAGGTCGCGCCCGGCGATATGGGTGAGAATATCACGACGCGGGGCGTGAACTTGCTGGCGCTGCCTGAGGGAACGGAGCTGGCATTGGGAGATACAGCACGGATCCGGATCACCGGCCTGCGCAATCCGTGCAAGCAGCTTGAAGGCCATGCGCCGGGGCTGATGAAGGCGGTGCTGGACAAGGATGCGGACGGCAATGTGATCCGCAAGGCGGGCGTCATGGCGGTGGTTCTGGAGGGCGGCGCGGTGCGGGCAGGGGATAAAATTGCCCTCCATCTTCCCGAGGGAGAGCAGAAAAACCTGGAGCCGGTGTAACGCATATCCGTCATCCCGGGTCCAGCCCGGAATGATGCTGCTCTACTGACGGCTGCTCAATCCGCTTCGCTGACCAGCGCTTCCAGTTTTCTGGCCAACTCTCGCGCATCCCCGGCCAGTTCCACCTGTTTGATCCGCGCGGTTTCTCCGGTCGCTATAGCCACCGATGATTTGGAAATCCCGAGCGTATCGGAAAACCAGCGCAGGACGGCCTTGTTGGCCGCGCCATCAACCGGCGGTGCTTTTACGCGCATGCGCAACACGGGGCGGCCATGTGCGTCCATTTCCATGCCCGTCACTTCGGTCTTGTTGGCGCGCGGCGTGGCTTTGACCGCGACCATCAGGCCACGGCCCCCAACCCGCCACGGTCGCTCTGTCACACCACCCCGTTGGCCGCGCTGAGCACGGCGCGCACACTGGCGGTGGCCACATCCCGGCTGATACCGACGCCGAACACCGTGTCGCCATTGCCATCCGTGCATTCGAGATAGGCAGCGGCCTGGGCATCCGAGCCATGACCGATAGCGTGCTCATTATAGTTCACCACGTCGAGCTGGATGCCCCATTCATCGCGTAATGCCGCAAGCACGCTGGAAATCAGGCCGTTGCCGCGCCCGCTTACCGAGCGTTCCTCGCCATTGTGGACGATGGTGCCGGTGAAGATGCGTTCATTGCCCGCACGGCTTTCATTATAGTCGATCAACGCGAATTGCTTTTCACCGGTCAGGCCGTAGCGCGTCTGGAACGCCTGCCAGATATCGTCGGCATTGAGCTCGCGGCTGGTGTCATCGGCCAGTTCCTGCACGACGAGGCTGAAATGGGCCTGCAATCGCTTGGGCAGTTTCAGGCCCTGATCCTGCTCGAGCACCCAGGCGACACCGCCCTTGCCGGATTGGGAGTTTACCCGGATCACGGCCTCGTAGCTGGTGCCGATATCGTTGGGATCGAGCGGCAGATAGGGCACCTCCCACAACTCGTCATTGCGGGCTTCCTGCGCGGCAAAACCCTTTTTGATCGCGTCCTGATGGGAACCAGAAAAGGCCGTGAACACCAGCTCCCCGGCATAGGGATGGCGTGGATGGACGGGAATGTCGTTGCAATATTCCACCGTGGATTTGATCTCTTCAATATTGGAGAAATCGAGGCCCGGATGGACGCCCTGCGTGTACATATTCAGCCCAAGCGTCACCAGATCGACATTGCCCGTGCGTTCGCCATTGCCGAACAGGCAGCCCTCGACCCGGTCCGCGCCCGCCAACAGGCCGAGCTCGCTCGCCGCGACGCCGGTGCCGCGATCATTATGGGTGTGGAGGGAGATCACGACACTGTCGCGGCACGAGATATGCTTGCAGAAATATTCAATCTGATCGGCATAGATATTGGGTGTGGCCGCTTCCACGGTGGCCGGCAGGTTGAGGATCAGCGGCTTTTCGGGGGTCGGCCCGACAATCGCGATCACCGCTTCGCAGGTCGCAATGCTCAGATCGATCTCGGCAGTGCTGAAGGTTTCGGGGGAATATTCGAACTGCCAGTCGGTCTCGGGATATTTCGCCGCCTGCTCCATCAGCATATCGGCGCCCTGTTTGGCGATATCGATCACGCCTGCCTCATCCATCTGGAACACGATCTTGCGCCAGGCGGGGGAGACGGCGTTGTAAAGATGGACGATGGCGCGCGGTGCGCCGGCCATGCTGGCGAAGGTCGTTTCAATCAGGTCACGGCGGGCCTGAGTCAGCGCCTGAATCGTCACGTCATCGGGGATCTTGCCGCCATCGACGAGCCCGCGAATGAAATCGAAATCGGTCGCGCCGGAGGCGGGAAAGCCGACCTCAATCTCTTTCACGCCAATTTTCAGGAGTAAATCGAAAAAGCGGCGCTTCTTTTCGCCGTCCATCGGGTCGATGAGCGCCTGATTGCCATCGCGCAAATCGGTGGAGAGCCAGCGCGGCGGCGCTGTGATTGTCTTGGATGGCCATTGCCGGTCGGGCAGGTCGATCTGCGGGAAGGGCCGGTATTTTACGGAAGGATCGGTGAGCATGGGCATGAGTATAGCCTGTTTCTTCTTCGGTTTCGGTGATTTTTCAAAAAGCCCTTAGGCCGTGTGTGCTGCATGCAGCACAAAAGGCACGCCTAAGGGCGTGTAAGTCGAAGAAGTAGCAGGGCGCGGTGCGCTGTCATGTGAAGCTTATTGGCGGCAATTGGTTAACAAGTCCAGATGGAAAAGCCCCTCCTGTTTAGGGGAGGGGCTGGGGTGGGGCTGACGCTTCGGTCCATGGGTCGGAAACCGGCAACGAGCCGCCATCCTCATATCCCACCCCTGGCCCCTCCCTCGAAAGGAGGGATGAGCCCTAATTCTTCTCTTTGTCGACCAGCTGGTTGGCACCGATCCAGGGCATCATCGCGCGCAGTTCTGCGCCGGTTTTCTCGATCGGATGAGCAGCAGCCTGTTTGCGGGCGGCCTTGAGTTCGGGCTGGCCGGCGCGGTTGTCGAGCACGAAGTTTTTCACGAACCGTCCGCCCTGAATGTCTTCAAGCACGCGCTTCATCTCGGCTTTGGTTTCATCGGTGATGATCCGGGGGCCGGTGGTGATATCGCCATATTCCGCGGTGTTCGAGATCGAATAGCGCATATTGGCGATGCCGCCTTCATACATCAGGTCGACGATCAGCTTCACCTCGTGCAGGCATTCGAAATAGGCCATTTCCGGGGCGTAACCGGCTTCGGTCAATGTCTCGAAACCCGCTTGGATCAGATGGGTCAGGCCGCCACACAGCACGGCCTGTTCGCCGAACAGATCGGTTTCGCATTCCTCGCGGAAATTGGTTTCGATGATACCGGAGCGCCCGCCGCCAACGCCGCTGGCATAGGCCAGGCCAACATCATGCGCATTGCCGCTCGAATCCTGATGAACCGCGATCAGGCAGGGCACACCGCCGCCGCGCACATATTCGCTGCGCACGGTATGGCCGGGGCCTTTGGGGGCGATCATGATCACATCGAGATCGGCGCGTGGCTCGATCAGGCCGAAATGCACGTTCAGGCCGTGCGCGAAAGCCAGCGCCGCGCCTTCCTTCAGATTGGCGTGCAGGTCTTCGGCATAGATGGCCGCCTGATGCTCATCAGGGGCCAGCATCATCACGATATCGGCCCAGGCGGCTGCCTCGGCATTGCTCATGACTTTGAAGCCCGCGCCTTCGGCCTTGGCGCGGGTGGAAGAGCCTTCGCGCAATGCAATGGCGACTTCGCCTACACCGCTGTCGCGCAAATTCTGCGCATGGGCATGGCCCTGGCTACCATAGCCGATGATGGCGATCTTCTTGCCAGTGATAAGGCCGAGATCGGCATCAGCATCATAATAGACGCGCATAATTACACTCCCTGTTTTTGTGTCGGACGGCGGAGATAGTCGGTAAACCGCGTCCAGTAATGAGAAACGACATAGATGGAGACGGGCAGGGCAAGCGCGATACCGCGATACCAGTCCCAACCCCAGATATTAACTGCGCCAATCACGGCCAGAATCGGCAATAACGGCCATAGCCTGAGGATCATGATCCAGCTCATGGCGAACAGGGCGAGCACCCAGTGCATTTCATGCTCCAGCGCAAGGAACACTGCCGAGCCAAAGGCCAGAAAGTAGAAAAAGGCGATAATAATCGCCGAAATGCTGATCACTTCGCGCATGGTGGAGTGTGTTTAGCTCGCTTCCTTGCCGCGGCCAATGGCGACCACGCCGGTGCGAGCGACTTCGACCAAGCCGACTTCGCGCATCAGTTCAATAAAGCTGTCGACCTTGTCGCTGTTGCCGGTGACTTCGAAGACGAAGCTCTTCGTTGTGGAATCAACAACCCGTGCGCGGAACACATCCGCCAGCCGCAAAGCCTCGATCCGATTGTCTCCCGTGCCGGCGACTTTTACGAGCGCCAGATCACGTTCAACATGCGGGCCGATCTCGGTGAGGTCGACCACCTTGTAAACCGGCGGCATCCGCTCGGTCTGCGCTATGATCTGCTCGATCACATGGGGCGACCCTATGGTCACGATGGTTATCCGGCTGATCGTTTCGTCTTCGCTCACGCCGGTCACCGTCAGGCTCTCGATATTATAGCCGCGTGCGGTGAACATACCCGCGATCCGCGCGAGGATGCCCGGTTCGTTGTCAACCAGAATGGAAAGCGTGTGGCGCTCGGCAGTTTCGGTTTGGATTTTCATCAGACTAGCGCCTTTGCTTCGTCGTCCATCACGCCTGAAACGGCATCTGACTGCAGGATCATGTCCGTATGCGCCGCGCCCGAAGGGATCATCGGGAAGCAATTGGCCATTTTGGAAACACAGCAATCGACAAATACCGGGCCGTCATGAGCCAGCATCTCATTTATGCCGGATTCCAGCTCATCCTTGCTTTCGATGCGAATGCCTTTCCAGCCATAGGCTTCGGCCAGTTTCACAAAATCTGGCAAGGAATCGCTGTAACTTTCTGAATATCGACCAGAATAGGTTAGTTCCTGCCACTGGCGGACCATGCCCATATACTCGTTATTCAGGACGAATATCTTGATTGGGAGCCGATACTGGCTGGCTGTTCCCAGTTCCTGAATACACATCTGGATCGAGGCTTCGCCGGCAATATCAATGACCAGCGCCTTCGGATTGCCGATCTGCGCGCCGATCGCGGCGGGCAGTCCATAACCCATTGTACCAAGGCCCCCGGAAGTCAGCCATCTGTTTGGCTTTTCAAACCCGAAATGCTGCGCCGCCCACATCTGATGCTGGCCAACCTCGGTGGTGATGATCGGGTTTTGCTTGTGGGTGGCCGCCCAAAGCGCCTGAATGGCGGTTTGCGGCATGATTTCGTCGTTGGATTCGGGGAAATCGAGGCATTTGGTCGCGCGCCAGCCATCGATCCGCGCCCACCAGTCTTGCAAATCCGCCTTTTTGAATTGCCGTGCCTTCCAGATCTTGACGATATCTTCCATCGCGCGCCCGGCGTCCGCATTGATGCCGATTTCAACGGGCACGATCTTGTTGATCGAGCTGCGGTCGATATCGATATGGATCTTCTTGGAGTCAGGCGAAAAAGCATCGAGCCGCCCGGTGACACGATCATCGAAGCGCGCGCCGATTGCGATGATCAGATCGGCCTTGTTCATAGCCATATTGGCCTCGAACGTGCCGTGCATCCCGAGCATTCCGAGCCATTGATCGGATGAAGCGGGCAGGGCGCCCAGCCCCATCAGGGTCGAAGTGACAGGTGCGCCCGTGATCCGCGCCAATTCGCTCAGCATCTGGCTGGCCCCGGGACCGGCATTGATGATGCCGCCGCCGGTGTAGAAGACCGGGCGTTCTGCCGCCGCAATCATCTCTACTGCCTCTTCGATCAGCTTGGGATCGGGCTTGTCCCGCGGCACATAGGCTTTGTGCGGCATTGGGCCGGATTTGCGATAGATGCCGGTTGCCACCTGAACATCCTTGGGGATGTCTACAACGACCGGGCCGGGTCGGCCGGTCGAGGCGATGAAAAAGGCTTCCTGAATGACATTGCCCAGCTTGTCCGGGTCTTTGACCAGATAATTATGCTTGGTGCAGTGGCGCGTGATGCCGATCGTGTCTGCTTCCTGAAACGCATCGGTACCAATCAATGTCGAGGGCACCTGACCCGTTATGACGACCATCGGAATGGAATCCATCAGCGCATCGGCGATGCCTGTCACCGCATTGGTCGCGCCCGGGCCCGACGTGACAAGAACGACACCCGGTTTGCCGGTTGCGCGGGCATAACCCTCGGCGGCATGGGCCGCGCCTTGCTCGTGGCGGCACAATATGTGGCGAATACGCTTCTGCGCGAACAGCGCATCATAGATGGGCAGAACGGCGCCGCCTGGATAGCCGAAAATGACTTCCACACCGCAATCCTGCAGTGCTTCGATCAATATATCCGCTCCAGCTTTTTCGGCTGCCATTACCATCATCCATTTCAATTGTTGCGCCGCGATAGCAGCGCCGAACCCGGGCTGCTAGACAGGGCCAAATTATCTGTCAACGTATATTACAGTAATTTAGTTACAATAATACTTTCATATTCGTTATATTCTAATTCATGAATGCGCGGCCATTCAGCAGGCGGCTGGTTGGCGAACCAGGTATATTGGCGTTTGGCATAGCGTCGGGTTGCCTGCGCAGCGGCGGTAATCGCCACGACACGATCCATTTCGCCCTTGAGAAAGGCTGCGATTTCAGGGACTCCGATGGCGCGCATGATGGGCAAAGAGGGATCAAGGTTGCGGTGCAGCAGTGCTTCCACCTCGGCGACTGCACCACTTTCAAACATGTCGGCAAAGCGCCGGTCGCACCGTTCGTACAGCCAGTCGCGATCGGGGAGCAAAAGCAGCGGTACAAGTGTAATTTCACCTGCAATGCCGCCGCTTTTCTCCCGCTGCCATTCGCCAATGGCCCGTCCGGTGGACCGCACCACTTCGAGTGCACGGGCGATTCGACTTGAATCGGCAGGGTGAAGTCGCCTCGCCGAGGCGGGATCTTCACGATCCAGAGCCGCATAGGCATCGGCAACGGGCAGGGCGCGTATTGCGCTCCGAATCTCGGCATCGATTTCGGGGATCGGCGCAAGGCCTTCAAGCAGGGTTCGGTGATACAATCCCGTTCCGCCGACAAGGATCGCGGGCTTGTTGTCGCGATGCGCTGCAGCGATCTCCAGCTTGGCGTCACTGGCCCAGCGCGCGGCCGAACAGGCCTCTGCGCCGTCAATATATCCGAATAATTGATGGGGAAGGGCTGTTTGTTCGGCTTCACTCGGCCGCGCGGTAACGATCCGCAAGTCGCGATATACCTGGGCGCTATCGGCGTTGATGATGATCCCGCCGGTCCGTTCTGCAATATTCATCGCAAGAGACGACTTGCCGCTGGCGGTTGGCCCGGCAATAAGCGCGACCTTGGCCCCCGAGAGGTGTTCGGTGGCGTTTTCGTTGGAGTTTTCCCGCATGCTCATTGCAACGCTCATAGCATCAGATCGGCTTTCCGCAGGCGATATTTCGCAGGCATCCGATTTGCTCGCTGGAGCAGGGGCCGAACCGTTCGGAACGAACTGGATCGAGCCGGAAAAGGCCGCTGATATTCGGTTCAGCGGTGATCTGGCCCGAGGGCGAGTGGCCCTGAACGGACTGGGCGGCGGCGTCGATTCCATCGTGCAACCCGAGGCCGGACGCGCCAAAAAGCTCTTCATCGCTGATATGGATTCGACGATGATCACCGTTGAATGCCTCGACGAACTCGCGGATTATGCCGGGTTCAAACCGCAGGTTTCCGCGATTACCGAACGGGCGATGCGCGGCGAACTGGATTTTGTAGCGGCGCTCGACGAACGGGTCGCGCTGCTTGAAGGCATGGACGCCGATATCGTCACCCGCTGCCATGAGGAGCGCGTTGCCCTTACAGCGGGCGCTGTGGCGCTTGTCCGGACGATGAAGGCGCATGGCACCTATACGGTTTTGGTGTCGGGCGGGTTCACGCTGTTCGCGGACCGGGTGGCGGCTGAAATCGGCTTTGACCGGGCGATTGCCAATCAACTTGAGATATCGGGCGGCAGGCTGACGGGCCGCGTCATCCGCCCCATTGTGGACAGCGCTACGAAACGCCGCGTTTTGGAAGAAGAAACTCAGCGACTGGGGCTAGCGCGCGAAGAGACGTTGGCGATTGGCGATGGCGCCAATGATCTTGCGATGATCGAACAGTCCGGCCTCGGCATTGCCTATCACGGCAAGCCCAAATTGCGCGATGCCGCAGATGCCCGGATCGATCATGGGGATTTGTCAGCCTTGCTCTATGCGCAAGGCTATGCCCGCAAGGATTGGGCGGAAGGTTCAGTCTAACGCCGCTTTAACGCCTGCAATCATGGCATCCCGTTCGGCCGAAAACTGTTCAAGAAAATCGTCTGGCGTGTTGGTCCTGGCATCATGCCTGGCGCTCCATGCCGTGATTTCCAGCATGACCGGCACCAGATCCTTGCCCTTTTCCGTGAGCCGATAGCCACGCCCGCTGGCCGGGCCGGGATCGGCCGATTTTTCAATTATTCCGTGATCTTCCAGACGTTTCAGTCGATCCGAGAGGATGTTGGTTGCAATCTTCTCATCGGATTCGATGAACGCGCCGAAGGTGCGCTTACCCTTGAACATCAAATCCCGGACAATCAGCAAAGTCCATTTGTCGCCGAATGTTTCGAGGACAAAATTTATCGGGCAATGGGATCGGCAAGCCGTGGAATTGCGCTTCATGCCAATGGTTTATCGATCGCACTTGCATAATGCAAGTTGAAAGCGCATTGCATGACTTGCAAAATGCAAGTTGGAGATGTGCCGTGAAGATTTCTGGCAAGCGACCATTTGTCGGAGGAGCTGCCGCTGGCGCCTTGCTCCTTGGATTGTTTATGCTCTGGTACAGTTGGGGCGCGACACCGCTGAGCGCCGATGAGATTGATGTCTATATGACGGAAATGGCGGCCCAGCCTGAAGTTTTCGAGAATGATCAAGAGCGCGCTGCGATGCGCAGCTTTCTCGAAGCGGATGACGGCAGGCCCTTTTACACGATCAATCTTTACGCGTTTCATGATCGGGCTGACTATTCTTCGGAGACCGGTTTTGAGGGCAGCGGCCGCGAAGCCTATGACCGGTTCAGTGCTGTCATGGTCAGGTTGCTGGCCAGCCGGGCTTCACATCCGATATTCGGGACGGCGTGGCTCGAAGGTGACGGAGACTGGGACCGGCTCGTTATTGTGCGGTATCGCAGCCGCCGCGATATCGCGGCAATCTACGCCAGTCCTGAATTCGCATTGGCGTCTGTGCACAAATATGCCGCGATAGACGCCAATGCCCGAATGCTTGCGCAGGGGCTGCATATTCCCGGCGGATTGCTGTTTGGGTTGGTGATGGCCTTGTTCTTCGGCCTCATCGTGCAGGGCCTGTTAAAGCTATGGATCCGCCGTAGCGCGCGAACGCGCAATTCTAGCTAGGCTGCGTCATATCGGCGGCGACCGCGCTGAGCGCGAAGGCCACCGAATCTTCGTCACCGGCGAAACTCAGCTCAATACCCGCTTCGGAAATGGCGTGGACTTCGGCGATAATCTCGCCGGCTGCGGGATGAACAAGGGTTATCGTCGTGCCGCGCTTCGGCGATGCATTGCTACGAATGGTGGCTCCGCGACCTGAAACGCTTTCAAGCGCAGCGGGAGCCGGCGCATCGGCATGGATGACGCACATGCGCCGCCTGCGCCATGGCGTCGCCATTGATCCGCTTCGTAATTGATCCTGACGAGACATACACTTCCCCTGTCCGGGAAGCGGTAACGCCCATCCACAAATTTTCGGTTAAGCTGGCCTATCGACGGCGAACTGCCATGCACTCCGATCCGGCGCGTATGGCGGCAGAACAAGCCTGACGGGCCTGGGCCTGCGTTTGGAAAGGCCCGGCCTGCAAGCGCGTATAAGGCCCTGCACGCACCAGAAAGGGCTGCAGCTCTGCGAGTGAGGAGTCTCTGGAAGACACGCGATTCCACAGCGCTTCTGCCCGGGGTCGTTCACGGAATGAGCCGAGCTGAATCCGCCAATCGCCGGATCGCGCAACTGGAGGAGCCGCAGGCGGTGCTGCCGGAGGGGCCTGGGTGACCGCAACCGGGGGACGGTGCGCAGGAGGGGATGCAGCAGGCGGAGAAGCGGCAGGTGGCATGGAAACTGGCGGTTGGGCAGTGGGCGCCGGAACCGGAACCGGCGTGAAAGTTGGGCGCGGGGCAGGCGCTGGCGGAGCGCTGGCGATTTCCGTTGTCTGGCTTTCCTGCTCCATGCGCGCCGCCAATGCTGTGCCTTCCTGGCGCTGATCAAGCGGGATATAGCTGTCCATCTGCTCAAGACTGGCAGAGGCCTGCGGCAGTCCGGCCGCGCTGGCATTGGTCATCAACGCATAGGCGCGGGGCCAGTCCCTTGGTGCAAGGTCGCCATTAAACAGGGCGGTGCCATAGATATATTGCGCGCGAGGTTCGCCGCGATTGGCGGCCCGGATGATATAGGGCATCGCGTCTTCACGGTTTCCGTCCTGAAACAGGATGAGCCCGTAATTGGCTTCGGCCTGCAAATGGCCCTGGCGCGCGGACCGGCCAAACAGGTCACGCGCGCGTTCCATATCCTGGGGCACGCCGCGGCCAAGTTTATAGGCCTGGCCAAGGTTGAACTGGGCATCCGGGTCACCGGCGTTGGACAAAGGCTGCCATTCAGCAATCGCGCGCGCATAATCGCCGCCGCGCCAGGCTTCGACACCTTCCTGAACCCCCGCATTAGCCCCCCAGGGTAATGCTATCAGGGCCAATGCGGCACCAATCGCCGCTCTGTGCCTCATCGCCATATGCCGTTCTCCAAAAATTACGCACTTCACATATCGGGGATATTAGCAGGGTTAAAGCCGGATTAGCAAAGTTGAACCGTCCATTTCCGGGACATCAATCAAAATTTAACGCCGGCCGTTAACCAGATTTTAGTCACCTGAGTGGCAATGCCGGTCATGAAATACCGCCATCAAAGGGGATATCATGCGGGTCTTGGCATTAGCATCGCAAAAAGGCGGCTCGGGAAAAACAACGCTTTCCGGGCACCTTGCAGTAGAAGCGCAACGAAGCGGAGCGGGGCCAGTGGTCCTGATCGATATCGATCCCCAGGGATCGCTCGCTGACTGGTGGAATGAACGTGAAGACGATATGCCTGCCTTTGCGCAGACGACCGTCGCTCGCCTTTCGGCAGATCTCGAAGTTCTCCGTCAGCAGGGTTTCAAACTTGCGGTACTCGATACGCCTCCGGCTATTACCATGGCGATTCAGAGTGTTATTCAGGTTGCCGAACTTATCGTTATCCCGACCCGCCCAAGCCCGCATGATT
The DNA here is from genome assembly GCA_905479515.1 of uncultured Parasphingopyxis sp. Next base: position 5,321 of record CAJQMX010000236.1, on the reverse strand, counting down.
TGCGCGCCGTCGGCGCGACGGTCGATTTGTGCGAACGCGCCGGCAAGCCGCTGATCTTCGTGGTCAATGCGGCAACGCCAAGGGCGAAGATCACCTATGAGGCCGCTGTTGCGCTTTCGCAGCATGGCACGGTTGCTCCGGTCACGCTCCATCATCGCACGGATTATGCCGCTTCGATGATCGATGGCCGCACAGTGATGGAAGTCGATCCGAACGGTAAATCGGCCAACGAAGTGCACGAGCTGTGGGCCTATATTTCCGACCGACTTGAAAAGAATTTCCGCCGCACCGTGTTCAGTGGCCCCAAATTCGCTGCCCAGCAGGGCGCGGTCCATAGACCAGCAGCAGGCGGTTTCGGCCGCCGGGTGACAGGTCAGTAGGAGCGACATGATGGGCGAAGAAAAATTCGCGTCGCTTTCCTCGGGTCTGCTCGCGCGTAAAGGTGCAGCAAAACCCGCCATGCGACGCCAGGGGTTTATCAATCCCGAAGGAGACGTCACCGAAGATCTTGGCTGGAACGATATGGGGCTGGAAACGCCGCATCCCGTTAACGGCGATTACCACGGCGATGCGCCGCTTCCCGAAGTACGCAAACAGCAGGAGCAGCTTGCCGATGGTTTGAGCGGTGTGGATTACGCACCCTTTGACCAGAGCGAAGAGCAGCCTTCTGCCCTGTACGAGGCAGCGCCGGAATCACCCGATCAGGACCCGGCACCCTATAAGGCCAATGGCCATGGCGGACTGAGCCCGATGGGCGTCGCCGATGACGAGCCGGAACAGGGCGAAGAGCTTTATGAGCAGGCTGAAACGCCGCAGGCTGAAGCAGAGCAGGCAGAAGCGCCTGTCTTAGACACTGGTGAGGGCCTGCGCGCCCATGGCCAGTCTCCCTTGTCGGTCAAGAATGCCGATCGGGAAGAGCCGGTGGCAGTCAGCCAGCCAATCGAACCGAATGAGCCGAAGGAACAGGATGTGCCGGCGCGCGACAAAGTCGCCTTCACATTGCGGCTCGACAGGCAGCGTCATCTGAAACTGCGCTTGGCATCGGCGGTTCTAAACCGATCCGCCCAACGCCTTGTGACAGAAGCGCTTGATCAGTTCCTGGAACAGCATCCTGAAGTGCAAGCGCTGACCGGACCGATGTCCGCAGCCAGCAAGCACTGATTGAGGAGGGTATAATGAAGCCTAGCATCATCAAACTCGCAGCATCGACGCTGGCCGTCGGCGCATCCATTGTCGGATTTTCGCCGGTGGCGAACAGCGCCTTTTCAACGGGTGCGACAGACGTCGATAGCCGCGCCGTAGAGCAGGCCGCTCAGGCTGCAGCTTCGGCGCGTGCCGCGCTTGCCGAAAATGATAGCAGTGCGGCGATCCGCCACGCTGAACAGGCCGTGGGCCACATGCCGAACAGCGCCGAATACCGGCACTTGCTTGGCCGTTCCTATCTCGCAGCGGGCCGTTTTGCATCCGCTGAGACAAGCTTTCAGGACGCCCTTTCGCTCAATCCCGATCTCAACCGGACCGCTTTCAACCTTGCGCTTTCGCAGATTGCACAGGGTGACCGGGCGGATGCGCTTGAGGAACTGAACAATCTTGAAGGCCGTTTGGGCGCTTCGGATCTCGGTCTTGCCATGGCGCTTGCCGGTAATCATGACCGCGCAATCGAAATCCTGCAGCAAGCGGCCCGTGCCAATGGCGGCGATCCGCGTGCACGCCAGAATCTGGCGCTGACCTACGCAATGGCCGGTCGCTGGGCTGAAGCCCGGATTACCGCGGCGCAAGATGTCAGCCTTGCCGATCTGGATGGCCGGATGCGGGACTGGACCCGGTTCAGTGCGCCGGAAAATGACTGGGATCAGGTTGCCAGCTTGCTTGGTGTCGAAGCCAACAGGAATGACCCCGGCCAGCCGCTGCAACTCGCTCTTGTCCAGCAGGACAGCAATGTGATGATGGCTGAAGCGCCTGCCGTTGAAGACTATGCCGGGCAAACCCCGGTCGTTGCCTTCACTGCACCTGCCGAAGCCGGATCAGTTGCCAATGTGGACGTTCCGGACGTTATCGAAGCTGACCCTGCACCGATGCGGGTCGCGGCGGCAGAGGTGGAAGACTATTCCGCGCCTGCCGCCGATGCGTTCATTGTTGAAGACGAAGACAATTATGAAGAGGTCGATGCCAGCGATGCGATTGCTCTTGCAGCGGCACCGTCTGCACGGCCCGTTGTTGCGCTGACCGCTCCGGTTCTTGCGGCGGCGTCACAAGCCGCGCCCGGCGAAGAAAGCTGGCTTGCCGTCTTGCGTGCAGCCCGCGTGCCGGAACGCACGGTTAGGGCTGTTGCCCCGGTTGCACAGCCAGTTGCGCCAGCTGCCCGTGCGGCGCAGGCTTCCAATGGCCGCTATGTAATCCAGCTTGGTGCGTTTTCGACCGAGGCCAGCGTTCGCGTTGCCTGGGACAGGGCGGTTCGCCGTCATGGCGATCTTGCCCAATATAGCCCGTCACACGCCACACTGGAACGCGGACGGACGCTGCATCGCCTTTCCGTCGGCGGTTTTGAATCGAGCCGCGAGGCTGCCCGTATGTGCCGGACGCTTCGTTCGAGCGGTCAGGATTGCTTTGTTCGGACCCGCGCTGGCGATTCCCCGTTGCAGATGGCTGCTCGCAGCGGCGCAGGTGTTGCAGCACTGCGCTAAACGACACACTTCAAGACAATCAGAAGGGCGGCCCATCCACGGATTGGCCGCCCTTTATCGTATGGACGACCTTGCCCTGCACGGGCAGTTCATCAAACGGCGTATTTCCGGCACTTGCGGCCATGCTGTTTGTATCCACGCGCCAGGGCGCATCGGCATCGAAAATCACCAGATCGGCCGCCGATCCTGCCGCAACAGATCCGCCTTCCACGCCAAGCAGCATGGCCGGATTGCGAGAGAGCAGGGCAAATAGCCGCGCCATGTCGATATGGCCTTCGCGGACCAGGTTGAGTGACAAGGCGAGGAGCGTCTCCGCACCCGACATGCCCGGCTCGGCATCGGCATAGGGCAGGCGTCTGGCTTCCGGCCCCTGCGGATCATGACCCGATGAAATCACATCGATGGTGCCGTCTGCCAGCGCGACAAGCGCCGCATCGCGGTCTTCGGCACTGCGCAGCGGCGGTGAGAGTTTGGCGAAGGTGCGATAGGCCCCGATATCGACATCGCAAAGCAGCAGGTGGCCCGGAGTGATCCCGCAGCTGATGTTCACGCCGCGCGCCTTGGCATCGCGGATCAGATCAAAGCCGCGCGCCGTTGTCACTGTGCGGAAATGGATATGGGCGCCGGTTTCCTCGGCCAGCATCACGTCCCGCGCAATGGCCATGGCCTCGGCAATGGCGGGCGCACTTGGCAGGCCCAGCCGGGTCGCGGTTTCGCCATCCGTTGCCACGGCATGGCGGGTAAGCCCTTCATCCTCGGTATGGGCGATGACGATCATGCCCAGCGCGGCGGCATAACGGAGCAGACGCAGCATCAGGCCGGAATCGGCAATGCGTTGCCGCCCGGTCGATACGGCAACCGCCCCGGCGCGCTGCATCAGACCGATCTCGGTGAGGTCTTCGCCGCTCAGCCTTTGGGTGGCGGCGGCAATCGGATGGATCCAGACGGCAGGTTTGCCCGCGGCTGCTGCGTGCTGCACCATCGCCGGTTCATCAATTGCCGGTGATTGGTCCGGCATCAGCGCAACCCGCGTTATGCCGCCAGCTGCGAAAGCCGGGATATCAATCGCGAAACAGCCCAGATCGACGATCCCCGGCCCGACATGCAGGCCGCTCGCGTCAAGGGTTTTGGCGTCATCGGATGTGGTGTCGGTAATCTGGCCGCCAGCGCAGGCGATCGTCCCGGTGGAGACAGTTCCGGCTACGGGATCGATCAGCGTGCCGCCTGTGATGGTGAGCGGGTTCATGCCCAGCCTTCCACACCGCGTTGCTGGCGGGTCAGCACATCGAGACAGGCCATGCGGACAGCAACGCCCATCTCAACCTGTTCGGTGATGGCTGAACGCTCCAGATCATCGGCGATATCGCTGGCAATCTCCACACCCCGGTTCATCGGCCCTGGATGCATGACAAGTGCGTCAGGCGCTGCCTTTTCGAGCCGATCGCGGGTCAGTCCGTAAAGCGCAAAATATTCGCGGGACGAGGGGACAAAGCCGCCCTGCATCCGCTCATTCTGCAGCCGCAGCATCATCACGACATCTGCACCGTCCAGCCCGGCATCGAAATCGGTGAATGGGGTGACGCCAAGACGCTCTATCGCGGCAGGCATCAGGGTAGGGGGCGCGATAACGCGCACTTCCGCGCCCAGCGCTGTGAGCGCGAGAATGTTGGAGCGGGCGACCCGGCTGTGCAGAATATCGCCGCAAATCGCGACGCGCTGCTTCTCCAGCGCGCCTTTGCGGCGGCGGATGGTCAGTGCGTCGAGCAGCGCCTGTGTCGGATGTTCGTGCCAGCCATCGCCGGCATTGAGCACCGGGCAATCCACCTTGTCAGCAATCAATTGCACCGCGCCGGAAGATTGATGGCGGATCACGATCACATCGGCGTGCATCGCGTTAAGCGTCACCGCCGTATCGATCAGCGTTTCGCCCTTTTTCACGCTCGATTGCGCGGCATGCATGTTGACGACATCTGCCCCGAGTCGTTTTCCGGCGATCTCGAACGACAGCAATGTGCGGGTCGAGTTTTCGAAAAAGGCGTTGATCTGGGTCAGTCCCGCCAACATGTCGTCATGCTTGGAAGAGCGGCGATTAAGGTCCACCCATTGCTCGGCTTCGTCGAGCAGAAAGGTGATTTCCCAGGGCTGGAGCCCGTAAATACCGGTCAAATGCCTGTGCGGAAACGGGTGCGCGCCTTCGGGTGTGGCCGCAGAAATAGGAATCGCCTGTGACATTAAAGGGGTCTCTTAGACGTAAGAGGTTAAGGGAGCAATACGGCTTCGAACGCCCGGCGTGTGTCAAAGGCCTGTAACGCGGAACAGCCAAACTTGCTTTGCGGCTGCAATAGGCGTCTAATTCCCGGTCTTAGATTGTCTAAGAGGGGAACGACGATGAAGAAGGTTCTTGTACTTGTAAGCGTATTAGCCCTTGGCGCCTGTGCGGAAACCGCGCCCGAAGCCGGGGACACGACCGAAGTGGAGGCAACCGAGGATGCAGGCGTGGATATGTCTGCATGGGTAGGCGACTACGCCCTTGTCTATGATGACGGGACGGAAGCCACGCTGACCATCGCCGCCGATGGCGCCTATACAGGGACCAGCGGCGAAGAAACCGTGACGGGAGCGATCACCCTGGGTGAC
>CAJQMX010000235.1 GCA_905479515.1 uncultured Parasphingopyxis sp. | reverse complement strand
CCGGCCAATATATTGGCGATCAGCAAGTCAAAGGGACTGCGGGCCCGTAACCGGCGATGCACCATGCCTGCCGCGACGATGAGTTCGAGCTGCCCGTGCCGCTGTCCGATACGCACCGCGTTGATCTCCGCATTCTCCTGCGCCACTTCAACCGCCAGCGGATCGATATCCGTGGCGATCGCCCGCGCATGGGGCCAGAGCGCCAGCGCGGCAAAGGCAAGTATTCCGGTCCCGGTGCCAATATCCGCGATATTGCGATAGCGCCGGCCTTGCGATTTGAGCGTATCGATTATGGCGAGACAACCGGCAGTGGTTTCATGATGGCCAGTGCCGAAAGCCTGACCGGCATCAATTTCGAAGGACAGGCTGCCTTGTGGAATCTCATCCCGGTGAATCGGCGTATGGACGAAGAAACGCCCCTCACAGATCGGTTCGAGACCCGCCTGGCTAACCGCGACCCAGTCTTCATCCTCCACTTTGGCGACGAGAGCCCTGGTGCCCTTGGCGCTCGGCACGAGCCGTTCAACTATAGCAATGGTCTGCGCGGATGGCTCTTCCTCAAAGAAAATGTCCAGCCGCCATTCATTGGGACGAGCGGCATCGACTTCGCTGGTCACCAAAACCGGGACGGTATCCAGCATCGCGAAAGGCGTGATATCCTCTTTGAGGATTTCCGCCTCCGCCCGCGAGCAGGGCAGGGTCAGCATCCAGCTTTCGGGGTTAGCGGACAAAGCTGGCACCATTCACGTCTATGACCGCGCCCGTCATCGAGGGCGGTGCGTCCAGCGCGCAGAAACGGATGGTATCGGCAACCTCTTCCGGTGTGGCGACCCGGCCCAGCGGGATATCGCGAAGCAATTTCTCTCCGCCGCGGCTCTCCAGATAGTCTTCGGCCATCCCGGTCATCGTGAAGCCGGGGCAGATCGTGAAGGCGAGGATGTTTTCGGCCGCATAGCCGCGCGCAATCGTTTTGGTCATCGCCACCATGCCGCCCTTGGACGCGGCATAATGCCAATGGTTGGGGCTGTCGCCGCGATAGGCGGCCCGGCTGGCGATGTTGACGATCCGGCCGCCACCCTGGTCGCGGAAATGATGAACGGCGAGGCGGCAAAGTTCGGCGGTTGCCGTCAGGTTGATCCGCATCGTTCGTTCGAAATCGGCGCGCCACGCCTCATCGTCCTGCTCTATGGACGAGGCTTCGAATATACCGGCATTGTTGATGAGAATATCGATCCGGCCATCGAGCAGGTCTAGCGCCTGTTGCCATGTCGCAGTGGCCGCGCCGGGCGTGTCGAAATCACTGGCGATGGCGATGCCATCATCACGCTGGGTTGCATGGCAGGCGAGGCGGGAGCCTGCTTCCAGTAACGCCGTGGCTGCCGCTTTGCCGATGCCGCGACGCGCACCGGTTATCAGGATATGTTTGGGTTTCGTATCGTTCATCCGCCCTCGATAGGCGGACTATAGGGTGAGTGAAAGCTCTTAGCCTTCTGCCATACGGCGTACGAATTCGCCCGTTGCCCCGGTCAGCTTCTGAAGATGGCCGTCCACTTCACGGTACCCATCCGAAACACGGCTGATATCCGCTGAGACACTTTCGCTGTCCTGCCGGATACCCGCGATCGTCCCTGACATGGAATCCGCTGCGAGCGCTGTTTCATCTACAGCGGCGGTAATTGTTGTAACCGTTTGCGCCTGCAACTCCATCGCATGGCGAATACGCGTCGCCGATGCCTGAACTTCGGTGACTGTCGAGCGAATCGACTCGTTTGTTTCCACGGTTTGGGCTGTCGCCGACTGAATTGCGGCGATCTTGTTCGCAATATCGTCCGTTGCCTGCGCTGTCTGGTTGGCCAAAGATTTAACTTCTTGGGCAACCACCGCAAAACCGCGTCCGGCATCGCCGGCACGGGCAGCCTCAATGGTTGCGTTGAGCGCCAGCAGGTTCGTCTGGCCGGCGACATCGCGGATCAGACCGAGAATGGATTCGATAGAAACCGTGTGCTCGGACAAGGCCTCGTTGACACGTACGGCTTCCTGAGCCTGTTCAGAGGCTCGCGTGGCAACGTCCGCAGATGTTTCCACTTCACTGCGCGCTTCCTCGATAGCCCGAATCAAGCCCGCTGCGGTCTGCGCTGCTTCGCGCATCGCGAGGGCTGACTGTTCGGCAGCGGCGGCAACTTCGGATGCCTTGCCCAGCATACCTTGAACGGATTTCGATGCATCACTCGTATTGGCGATCACGGCCATACTGTCTTCGGTGGCATCTTTAACCGTCTGTTCGATCAGTTCGCGGAACAGCTGCGTACTTTCCTGGCGTTTCTCATCTTCCTGTTTGAGGAGAATATCGCTGATAAAGGATGAGGTTATGTCGAATTCAAGCGCGGTAAATACCAGGAATGCCTGTGAAAGCTTGAGAAAGAGGTCACTATCGCCACCGATTGAATCATGGACGAGCTTCAAGGCCGTCTGATTGACGACCGAAAGCGATGCGAACAGCTCTTTGGGAGAAATTCCGGCCACCAGAATGCGTTTGGCATGGGCTCCCGCGAAATCGATCCAGCGTTGATCAAAGGGCCGGTTGAATTTTTCGACGCTATATTCCGTTGAATAGACGATCGCTTTTT
>CAJQMX010000234.1 GCA_905479515.1 uncultured Parasphingopyxis sp. | reverse complement strand
GATCCAGCCGATCAACAACGGTTCGACCAACCGAATATTTGGCCGATGCCGAACGCCATTGATAATCGCGAGTGCGGCGAGTGAGCATGCGGTTGCATAGAGACGCTGGGAATTGGCAGGCGTCACATAATCGTCGTCTGCGCCATGGATAAACAGGATCGGCTCTGCGACCTGGCTCAGTGCGACAATGCTCGTCCAGCTATCCGGAATGAAAATCTCGCTGAAAAAAGGCGCCGCCCTTTCAAGATCGCTGAAAGTGCCCAGAGTGACGACACCGGCCAGCGTCTCCCGCGCGGCAAGCTGGATCGCCACCGCGCCGCCAAGCGAATGGCCAAACACATAGATGTCACCTTCGCTGCCCGCCTGGTCGCGGGCGAACCGGTAAAAGGCCTGTGCGTCCGCCACCAGACCGGCCTCGGTCGGTGAACCCGGATTGTCATTGAACCCCCGATAGGAGGCGACAAGCACGCCGCGTCCACTGGCTGCGATCCGCTGGACATAGCCCGCCATCCGCCCTGCATTGTCGCGCCTGCCATGTAGGACGAGGATTATGTCCTGATTGCCATTGGTCGCAGGCCAATAAAGGCCGGCAAGATCGGGCCCGTCCTCGGTCGTGACGGAAACGCGCTCGGGTGCCGCCCCGTCCCATTCCGGCATGGCAATTGGGCCGACCGGCGGCGCGTAGAGCTGCTCACGCGCAAAATGCGCACAGCCCGATTGGGCGGCGAGCATGGTAAGGCTGAGGAGGAACAGCAGGGCGAGTGGTGTGCGGCGCATAGGCGGAGCGTATTAGAGACCCCGATCTTAACGGGAACTGTCTCCGGGCCGCCGCCGGCCAGCGATCATCACATCCGCCGTTGGCGCCGCTTCAGCTGCTTCAGGCACATTCGCTTCGGGATCGATCCAGTTGGCATCAGGCAAACCATAGAGCTGATCGAAAACATCCATTGGGATGCCGAAGGGGCGGCCATTGCCGGAATTCCAGAGCACAACCACACCGGTCCGCAGGGCGGGATCGACCATGATCATCGCGCGATAGCCGCGCACCGCGCCGCGATGGGCGATGACGGTATGGCCGGCATAGTCATAGACACGCCAGCCCAGTGCATAGCGGGTGTTGGATATTCTCTCCGCGTAGCGCCGGTTGCGCCGGTCTTCGCGTTCTGTGCGGACAACAGGGCTGTGCGTTATGGCGAGTATCCCGGGAGAAACGATGTCTGGGGCAGCATTGACCTGCACCTGCATCCAGCGGGCAAGATCGAGGATTGATCCGTTCATGCCGCCCGCAGCTGGTATCCGGTAATAAGGTTCGACGACCGGAACCTCTATGCCTTCGCCGCGGTGGCTCCGTGCCCAGCTCTGACTGTCGAACAAACCGCGCCGCGATATGCTGGCCGTGCGCATGCCCAGCGGCTGAAGCAGGCGGCGTTGCACGGCCGCTTCATAGCTTTCCCCGGTAATGCCTTCGATAATCTCGCTGGCTGCGTCAAAACCGACATTCTGATAGCGATGACAGGTGCCGGGCGGGCAGACGGTTGGCTGGCTGGCCAGCGCTGTGCGCAGGACAAACGGGTCTTCGTCGGCCTCAAGCCGGTTATCGAGCGCGTTGCGTTCAATGCCGAGGCGGTGAGACAGAAGATTGGCGACCGTGATGCGCATCTGGCCGGAAGCCGGGAGCCGCAACGAAGGCGCGAACCGCGAAACCGGCGCATCAAGGTCGAGTGCGCCATCCTCGGCGAGCAGCGCGATCATTGTCGAGGCGACACCCTTTGAAAGGGAGGCCCAGCGGAAAACAGTGTCGACCGTTACCTCTTCGCCGCTGCCATACAAGGTTTCGCCATAGCCGCGTGCAAATGTGATCTCACCATTTTCCATGATCGCGACCGAAAGCCCGATCATCGTATCCTCTTCCATCAGCGCGTCTATCCGGCGTTCGATTTCGTTATAATCGATCAGGCCGGAGCGACTGTTGAGGTTGATGATGTCCCCGTCGGATTCGGTCACACTTTCATCCGCAGGGGCCAGCGTCACCGAAATCCCTTCGGCGATGGCATGGGTCGGAAATGGCCCGCCGATGATCTGCGCCATCAGCAATACACCGATGGCGACAATGGCGAGGGTGATCGGAAGGGCTAGTCGGTTCATCTCAAGTCGGAAGTGCCGTTTCGGGTCATATATATCAGGCATTGGAGGCGCGGTGATGGCAGAATAAATCGAAGGGGAACAGGGTTTTCCGCGATCAGTCGCTGAGCGCCGTTGCGACCCTTTCGCGCAGAGCCGGAAGCAGATATTCGCCGAACCACGGGTTTCTCGAAAGCCAGATATTGTTGCGCGGACTGGGGTGAGGCAGCGGGATCACGGCGCTATCGATGTCCCGCCAATGCCGAACCGTATCCGTCAGCGTCCGGTGCGGCGTATCGAGGTGCCAGCCCATTGCATAGTGCCCGATCACCAGGGTCAGGCGAATCTCCCTAAGCTGTCCAACCAGTTTTTTTCGCCAGGTTTCCGCGCAGATGGGAGGCGGGGGAAGGTCTCCGGATTTTCCCTTGCCCGGGTAACAAAAGGCCATTGGCAGGATGGCGATCTGAGTGGGATCATAGAAGGTCTCGCTGTCCACTCCCATCCACTCCCGCAACCGCTCCCCGCTGGCATCGTCAAAGGCTATCCCGCTCGCCTGCACCTTTCTTCCGGGGGCTTGTCCTGCAATCAGAACGCGTGCTGACGCATGCGCTTGCAGGACGGGGCGGATGGGATCGGGGATGGCGCCTGCACATAGGCGGCAACTGCGAACGGAGGAGAGAAGATCGTCTAACGGCATCGATCAATCTCTTTACCGAAATCTGATTCACTTCGCACCTGCGACATATTGTTGCGCCTGCGCCATTGACCGTCTGCCGGACCGGGGTTATATCGCCGCCCGTCCCGAGGATCGGTGGTGAGGTTTAGCTCATGCGCGATTCGACATGGGACAATGAGCTTGAACATTGCCATTGGCGTGTATGGGGCCTTGCGGAGCCGTTAGCGGTTGCCGGAAGGCCTTTGTGCGTTTCCGGCATCCGGGAAACCGGACTCGGAAACATGCGCGTGCCCGTGACAGAGTAACTGAAGAGGTGAAGGGCTTCATGCCAACGATCAATCAGCTGGTCCGCAAGGGCCGCACGCCACAAAAGGCGAAATCGAAAGTGCCCGCGATGGAGGCGAACCCGCAGAAGCGGGGCGTTTGCACGCGTGTCTATACCACGACCCCGAAAAAGCCGAACTCGGCTCTGCGTAAGGTTGCGAAGGTTCGCCTGACCAACCAGCGCGAAGTCATCAGCTATATTCCGGGCGAAGGGCATAACCTGCAGGAGCATAGCGTTGTGCTGATCCGCGGCGGTCGTGTTCGCGATCTTCCCGGTGTTCGCTATCATGTGCTGCGCGGCGTTCTGGATACGCAAGGCGTTAAAGACCGCAGGCAGAGCCGTTCCAAATACGGCGCCAAGCGTCCTAAATAGATTGATCGAAGAGGTTTAACGATATGTCACGTCGTCGCCGTCCCGAAAAGCGGGTCATCCTGCCCGATCCCAAATTTGGTGATCAGGTCCTTTCGAAATTCATGAACAACCTGATGTATGACGGCAAGAAGTCCGTCGCTGAAGGTATCGTCTATGGCGCGCTCGACCAGGTCGAAGCGAAGTCCAAGGCTGATCCGATGCAGGTGTTTCATGATGCATTGAACAACATCAAGCCGGGCGTTGAAGTCCGCAGCCGCCGTGTTGGTGGTGCCACCTATCAGGTGCCGGTCGAGGTTCGCCCCGAACGCGCCCAGGCGCTGGCCATTCGCTGGCTCATCGGTGCTGCTCGCAGCCGCGGTGAAAACACGATGGCGGCGCGCCTGTCCGGTGAATTGATGGATGCGTCCAACAATCGCGGCAACGCAGTCAAGAAGCGTGAAGACACGCACAAGATGGCTGAAGCCAACCGCGCCTTCTCGCACTACCGCTGGTAGTCACCAAACACTGACTCGTCGGGCTGAGCCCGGCAATGGAGCACTAAAATGGCCCGCGACACCACGATCGATATGTATCGGAATATCGGCATCATGGCGCACATCGATGCCGGTAAGACGACAACGACCGAACGCATCCTGTATTACACAGGCAAATCCTACAAGATCGGCGAAGTCCATGACGGCGCCGCAACGATGGATTGGATGGAGCAGGAGCAGGAGCGTGGTATTACCATTACCTCTGCTGCGACGACGACGTTCTGGAAAGATCACCGGATCAACATCATCGATACGCCGGGCCATGTGGATTTCACCATTGAAGTCGAGCGTGCGCTTCGCGTGCTCGATGGTGCGGTTGCCGTGTTTGACGGTGTTGCCGGTGTGGAGCCGCAGTCCGAAACCGTATGGCGTCAGGCCGACCGGTATAAAGTGCCGCGCATGTGCTTCATCAACAAGCTTGATCGCACGGGCGCGAATTTCGATATGTGCGTCGAAATGATCAAGGACCGGCTGGGCGCAGTTCCGCTGGTACTTGCTCTGCCGATCGGTCTTGAGTCCAACCTCAAGGGTATTGTCGATCTCGTCGCCAACAATGCGATCATCTGGAAAGATGAATCGCTTGGCGCGGAATATGAAATCACCGACATTCCTGAAGATATGGTCGAAGCCGCTGCTGCAGCGCGCGAAGAAATGATCGAGCTTGCCGTTGAGCAGGACGACGAGATCATGACCGCCTATCTGGAAGGTGATCTTCCCGATCTTGCAACGCTCAAAAAGCTGATCCGCAAGGGTACGCTTGATCAGCGCTTCGTTCCGGTTCTGTGTGGCTCAGCCTTCAAGAACAAGGGTGTTCAGCCTTTGCTTGATGCCGTGGTTGATTATCTTCCGAGCCCGCTCGATGTTCCGGCTATTACCGGGCTCAAGCCGGATACCGAAGATCAGGAAGAAACGCGCGCCGCAGACGACACGGCACCGTTTTCCGCTCTGGCATTCAAGATCATGACCGATCCTTTCGTCGGTACGCTGACTTTCTGCCGCATCTATTCCGGTTCGCTTTCTCGTTCCGACCAGATTTTGAACTCGGTCAAGGATTCGAAAGAGAAGATCGGCCGCATGCTGCTTATGCATGCCAATGATCGTGAAGATATTGATGTCGCCTATGCTGGTGACATCGTTGCTATTGCCGGTCTGAAAGACACGACAACGGGTGACACGCTTTCTGCGTCAAACGCGCCGATCATTCTGGAACGCATGGACTTCCCCGATCCTGTTATCGAGGTTGCCGTTGAGCCGAAAACCAAGGCCGATCAGGAAAAGATGGGCATCGCGCTCAATCGCCTCGCGCAGGAAGATCCGTCTTTCCGCGTGACCAGCGATTACGAAAGCGGCCAGACGATCATCAAAGGGATGGGCGAGCTCCATCTCGAGATTCTCGTCGATCGCATGAAACGCGAATTCAAGGTGGACGCCAATGTCGGCGCGCCGCAGGTCGCCTATCGTGAGAGCCTCGCCAAGCCGGTCGAGCTTACCTACACCCATAAGAAGCAATCGGGTGGTTCGGGTCAGTTCGCTGAAGTCAAAGTGACGGCAACGCCGGGCGAACGCGGATCGGGCATCACGTTCGAAGATTCGGTCAAGGGCGGTAATGTTCCCAAGGAATATATCCCTTCGGTTGAAAAAGGTATGCGTGAAACAGCTGAAACCGGATCGCTTATCGGCTTCCCGATTATCGATTTCGCGATCCAGCTGCTCGACGGTAAATATCATGACGTCGACTCTTCGGCTCTGGCGTTCGAGATTTGTGGCCGTGCCGCGATGCGCGAAGTTGCGCAAAAGTCAGGCATCAAGCTGCTCGAACCGATGATGAAGGTTGAGGTTGTGACCCCGGAAGACTATCTGGGCGATGTAATCGGCGATTTGAACAGCCGTCGCGGTCAGGTTCAGGGCACTGACAGTCGGGGCAACGCCCAGACGGTCGATGCGATAGTACCTCTTGCTAATATGTTCGGCTACGTTAATGAGCTGCGCTCGTTCAGTCAGGGGCGTGCCCAGTATACGATGCAGTTCTCTCACTATGAGGAAGTGCCTCAGCAGGTTGCTGATGAAGTGAAGGCCAAACTCGCTTAACGGGTCGGCAGATCGATTTTTTAGAGACGTAAGAAAGACAAGGAATTAATTATGGGCAAGGCAAAGTTTGAGCGGAGCAAACCGCATTGCAACGTCGGCACGATTGGCCATGTGGATCATGGTAAGACAACGCTTACGGCTGCGATCACGAAGGTACTGGCTGAATCCAGCGGCGGCGAAGCCGTTGATTTCGCCAATATCGACAAAGCACCTGAAGAGCGCGAGCGCGGCATCACCATTTCGACGGCCCACGTTGAATATGAAACTGACACGCGCCACTATGCGCACGTCGATTGCCCGGGGCATGCTGACTATGTGAAGAACATGATCACCGGTGCGGCGCAGATGGATGGCGGCATTCTCGTTGTGAACGCTGCTGATGGCCCCATGCCACAGACTCGCGAGCATATCTTGCTTGCCCGTCAGGTTGGTGTGCCGGCTCTCGTCGTTTACATGAACAAGGTTGATCAGGTTGATGACGAAGAGCTCATCGAACTGGTTGAAATGGAAATTCGCGAACTGCTTTCGAGCTATGAATTCCCGGGTGACGATATTCCGATCATCAAGGGTTCGGCACTGGCCGCTCTTGAAGGTCGTGACGACGAAATCGGCAAGAACTCGATCCTCGAGCTCATGAAAGCTGTTGACGATTATATCCCGCAGCCAGAGCGTCCGCTCGACAAGCCGTTCCTGATGCCGATCGAAGACGTGTTCTCGATTTCGGGTCGTGGTACGGTTGTTACCGGCCGTGTTGAAACCGGCATCGTCAACACCGGCGACGAAGTTGAAATCGTTGGTATCAAAGATACGTCGAAGACCACGGTTACCGGCGTTGAAATGTTCCGCAAGCTTCTCGACGAAGGCCGCGCAGGCGACAATATCGGCGCGCTGCTTCGTGGTGTTGAGCGTGACGGTGTTGAGCGTGGCCAGGTTCTGGCCAAGCCCGGCTCGATCACGCCGCATACCGAATTCTCAGCTGAAGTTTATGTGCTGTCGA
Source organism: uncultured Parasphingopyxis sp. (assembly GCA_905479515.1). The sequence continues at coordinate 2,047 of CAJQMX010000234.1, read as the reverse complement.
AAGACGAAGGTGGCCGTCATACGCCGTTCTTCGCCAACTATCGTCCGCAGTTCTACTTCCGCACGACGGATGTTACCGGTGAGATCACTCTGCCCGAGGGCACCGAGATGGTCATGCCTGGTGACAGCGTGAAGCTCGGCGTGAAACTGATTGCTCCGATTGCAATGGACCAGGGTCTTCGCTTCGCTATTCGCGAAGGTGGCCGCACGGTCGGTGCAGGGGTTGTCGGCGACATCTCTGCATAGTATAGAATGCGCATAGCCCGCCCGATTCCCTTGGGAGTCGGGCGGCTTGCTTTTGTTTTAATTGGTTTAAGAGCCCGGTTTCGGCCGGGTTTTGGCTCTTTCGCATCGGTAGTTGGACATGGAAACGCAGAATATTCGTATTCGCCTCAAGGCTTTTGATCATCGTGTACTTGATCAGGCGACTGGCGATATTGCCGATACGGCCCGCCGCACTGGCGCGCTTATTCGCGGACCCATTCCGATGCCAACGCGAATTGAAAAATTCACCGTGAACCGCGGCCCGCATGTTGACAAAAAGTCGCGCGAGCAGTTTGAGGTTCGCACTTATAAAAGACTGCTCGATATCGTGCAGCCGACACCGCAGACGGTTGACGCGCTCATGAAGCTCGATCTTGCCGCCGGTGTTGATGTTGAGATTAAGCTGGCCTAGCCAGCGCGCTGCCTGACTAAGGGCAGCTACTATCGGGATACCGCGCAGCAATCTGCTGTGGTCTGCGTCCCCCGTCTGTTTCGCAGTTTTCTGCGAAGCGCTCAGCCCGGACGGGGCGATGCATGGAAATTTGGGTTGATCATGCCCGCGGCAATTACGCTGTGGGCCTCTGTTGAGGAGAAATGCTGTGATGCGCAGTGGCGTTATCGCGAAGAAAATGGGGATGACCCGCCTGTTCCAGGCAGACGGTCGGCATGTGCCGGTTACCGTTCTGCAACTGGATAATTGTCAGGTGGTGTCAGTCCGCGAAGCAGAGCGCGACGGGTATACCGCCGTGCAGCTGGGTGCCGGTGTGGCCAAGGCGAAAAATGTTTCAAAGCCAGTCCGTGGCCATTTCGCGAAAAATCAAGTCGAACCCAAATTGCGGGTTGTTGAATTTCGGGTTGATGAGGAAGCGCTGCTTCCCGTCGGTGCGACGCTCACGGCCGACCATTTCGTTGCCGGTCAGATCGTCGACGTTACGGGCAAGACGCAGGGCAAGGGCTTTGCTGGCGCCATGAAGCGTCACGGCTTTGGCGGTTTGCGCGCAACGCATGGTGTTTCGATCTCTCACCGTTCACACGGTTCGACGGGTCAGAACCAGGATCCTGGCAAGGTTTTCAAGAACAAGAAGATGGCTGGCCATATGGGCGATCGTCAGCGCACCCAGCAGAATCTGGAAGTTGTGCGCACGGATGCGGCTCGCGGTCTCATCTTCATCAAGGGTTCGGTTCCCGGTCACAAGGGTGCCTGGCTTCTGGTCAATGATGCGATGAAGGTTCCTCTTCATGCCGATGCACCGATCCCGGGCGGTTTGCGCCGCAATGCCGATGAAACGGCAACCGAGGATGCGCCGGCAGGCATGATCGAAGAAGCCGCAGTGCACGAAGCAGCAGCCGGTCCGTCCGATGCTGAAATCGAAGCGGCAGCAGCTGCAGCGCCTGCTGAAACCCCCAAGTCGGATGATAATGCCGGCGATGACGCGAAGAAGGAGGGTTAAGCCATGAAACTCAAGGTCAAAACCCTCGACGGTAAGGCCGTCACTGGCGCCAAGGGTGATCTCGATCTCAAGGACGAGATTTTCGGTCTCGATCCGCGCGCCGATATCATGCACCGTGTTGTGACATGGCAGCTCGAAAAGCGCCGTGCGACAGCGCGTGCGACCCGCGAACGGTCTGATGTAAATCGCACCGGCAAGAAATATGGCAAGCAAAAGGGCGGTGGTACCGCTCGTCATGGCGATCGCCGTGCTCCGATCTTGATCGGGGGTGGTAAGGCTCATGGTGCTCGTAGGCGTGGTTTCGATCCGTCGCTGAACAAGAAAGTTCGCGCG
>CAJQMX010000233.1 GCA_905479515.1 uncultured Parasphingopyxis sp. | reverse complement strand
CCCGCGATAATACCTAGCGAAATCGCGAACATATATTGCGCGTGATGTAGCATGAAGACCCATTCATAGAATCCGTGCGCTGCCGTTACTGCTATTGCTACCACCGCACCCAATACCAAATCTCCGCGTGGATCACGGCGGTTGCCAAAGCTAAATGCCAAGCCGCGCATGATCGCCCAGCCGATTAGGCTCACGAGTGTTATAAGCCCAAGCCATCCCGTTTCTGCGGCTGCCAATAAATACATATTGTGGACATTAGCTGCTCGACTACCCCAATTCCATATAACCCCCGCGCGTTCGGAATAACCATCTGTATTGGCGGTAACAACATACTGGTTGGCGCCAACCCCCATGGGATGGTCTGCCCACATCGCCTTTGCGGCCCGTTCGAAAGCCTGTCGTTCGCTATCAGCTTCGGTTTCTATGGGTTTGTCACCGAATCTGCGGTCAAGGGTACTGATGGTAATTGGAGCGATGATTGCGAGAGCTAGAACCGCCAGCCCGACCATTTTCCATTTATGTGGGGTCATGCGTCTCGCCATGGACAAGGCAAAGAGGAAAGTCAGGCCGATAGCGGCAAAGCCTACTGTCCCGCGAGAGGCGCCCAGAGCTACGGCAATAAGTGCGGCCAGAACGCCCAGCATGATGATCTTGCTTTTCTCTCCCGCCAGAATCAGTGCCAACAGCGGGAAAGTAACAAAATGCAACATCAGGCCGAGCAGATTCTGGTGCCCCATTGTCCCGCTCGCTTGCACAGCACCTGACAGGCGTTGATCGATGGTGACTACTCCTTGCACAATCGCGCCGACTGCAAGTCCCCAAACCAACCAGCGAATAGCCTTCGGGTCATTCATCATCGATGCCACGGCCACGAAAACGAGCAACACCCGGACGATCTGAAACACATAAAAACTAGAGCTCATCGGTAGGTTGGAAAACGCCATCGAAAGAGCGGTGGCCAGCAGATAGGCCAAGAACAGGCCCAGGAATGGAAGGCCTCGCCAAGGTGCCCGGCTCGTAAAAATAAGCGCCAGTGCCAATGTATCGATTAGTGTTACGACAATGCCCTTGGCATAGCCCGGCCATGTCGCCCAATTTATCAGCGAGGCATCAAGATTTATCCAGCTTATGCTGAGAGGCAACGCCCCCATCGCAAAATAGGCCCAAACCCGTTGCCGAGGCTGAGAATTTAACCAGCCGATAAAAACTGGTAAAGAAAGAAAGATTAAAACTAGGCCAACATATCTCATGTTTGAACGCTATTTCCCAAATAAAGAAGTTTTGCAATTCGTGCGCAATCACGACCCTGACCATATTGGCTTGCCCTCGCTCTCCGTTGGATTATATGGGCGCTATCTTGCCTAAGACTTGATCTGGGGAGTTGCAAAAGGTTATTAAATTATCTGCCGAATTATCAGAAAAAATGCAGCTTGCTTTCAAGAGCGCTCGATCATGACGCGATAGACACATGACGCGTGTTCAAAAAAAGCATATTCCCATACTTGACGGTTGGCGGGCGCTTAGCATCCTGTTTGTCCTTGCCGGTCACTGGTTGCCAATCGGGTCCAAAAGTTGGGAAATGAATGCTGCAGTTGCAGCTTCGGGGATGGCCCTGTTTTTTTGCCTTTCGGGTTTCCTGATAACCCAATTTCTATCTGCGGACCCCAAAGTCGGAGCGTTTCTAATAAAGCGGATCTTCCGAATAATTCCGCTTGCTTGGTTGGCGATGATAATTCTTGCCGTGGCGAACGGTGCAAATTTTGACACCATTTTGGCCAATGTTCTCTTTTTTGCAAATCTGCCGCCTGCGGAACTCATGCGAGGCGGAGAGCATCTCTGGAGTCTTTGTGTTGAAATGCAGTTCTACATTTTTATGGCTGGCCTGGTACTAATAGGGGGACGAAAGGCATTGTTTCTTATCCCCTTTTTTACGGTATGCGTAACATTATTTCGAGTGTATTCAGGCGAAACGATCAGCATCGTTACATGGCATAGGGTTGACGAAATCTTCATTGGCGGCTGTGTAGCTTTGATTTGGAATAATCCGAATCTCAGCGATTTTCTGCGCCGGATTCCATCGATAATATCACCCTTACTGCTGATTGCTTTGGTTTTAGTCAGCTCGCCTCAGGCAGGTGAATTGGGGTATTTCAGACCATATATTGCGGGAGCTGCAATCCTCACGTCTTTATACGCTTTTCCGATGCTGCTGTACCATGTGTGGACCAGCAGAATTGCTCGCTACATAGCTCAGATTAGTTACGCATTATATGTGTTCCATGGAATGCTTACTGCCACAGCATTGGGGGGGCATGACGGCACCAAAATTGAAAAATATATTCTAAGAATACCATTGGCTTTACTGACCTGGTGCTTCAGCCATTTTTCGACATTCCACTATGAGAAAGCTGCCAACGCACTCGGCCGTAAACTGGCAGCCTCAATCAGTGGTAGTCAACGAGCAAGGCATTGAGTTTCCCGTGCTAAAAAATATGCCGAATTTCTTCCGAATAGAAACCCCTTTAGGAGGGTTTGCCGGAAATTTGTCTGTGATTGGCTAGGATTGTGTTTACGGCGGACAGCGCTTACCCAAGCTTGATCTGCACATTCCACAAGAGCTATTCCGCTTGGTTCCTCAACACTGGCAATTGAAATAGATATGACAGGGCCGGACTTATTTCGGTTTTCCATTGGATTGGTTCTCAGCCGGATATCCTAATATTGGCGAGGGAAGAGAAGAAGTGGTTATCGAACGCGACAGCCGGTGAGAAAGCCGTATGAACGGCCGCTCGATCAGATACATCGACAGCAGGGCCACACATGGCAGCATCAAAAGCGTTATAGCAGGGCCAATAGGTTCCCGGCCCAGAAATAGTTGCTGCCACAAATACAGGCTGTAAGACATGGCGGCGATCTTTTGTACTGGCCGGGCAACGAGAAACGGGTGCAGCCAACTGATGCTATATGACCCGAAGATCAGGATCAGAACAAGCAACGGCATGATCAAGCCCGCTAGCAAATTGCCCAAAATAAATGGCCCGAGAACCGCCAAAACACCAGCAAATATCCAGAGATATGGGGGCTACAGCGGGTGGCTAGAAATTCACGCCAATTGGGCTGTAAAGCAATGCAGACGCCTCCAGCAATGCAGGCAAATGACAGAGCATTACTATGAAATGTCCATCCCAGAACCGCGAAGGCAGAAAGAAGACCGACGAATCCGATCACGGAACATTTTGTTCTTATCTGCTTTGCCGTGAACAGGAAAATAACCGGCCAAATGAGATAGAATTGCTCTTCGACTGCCAAAGACCATGTGTGGGCTATATACCAATCACATTCTAACAAATTACACGTGAAAAGCGCGCGTGGAAGCTCGTTCGTCGGGGACGTGATAAGGCCGTTCATGGATAATAAGAAAACGACCAACAGATACACCAAGAGAGGCGGGAGGATACGAAAGGAACGGCGCAAATAGAATGCCTGCAGGCTAATTCTCCCCCTTCGTTTCTCTTCACGCAGCAACAGGCTTGTAATTATATAACCGCTGATCGCAAAAAATAGATAGACACCCAAGTCAGCCAGAGGGCCGGATAGCCGTCTTATCTGATGGCCAAACATGCCCAATGGCTCGATCTGGTCGGCAAACCGATATGCCATGGCGTGGCCAAGAATAACCAAGCCGACGGCATAGGCCCGGAAGCCATCAAGCAGCGGGTCTCTGGGTTCCGCTTTCTTTACCGTTTCACTCCCGATCGTTCCTCGATCCATTACCTAAAAAGCGTTCTTATGAATAACAACCGGTAAGGTCTTAATCAGGATCATGGCGTCAAGGCCGATTGACCAGTTGGACAGATACTCAAGGTCGCAGCGCAAGCGCTTTTCCAGATCTTCTTTTTGATCCGTTGCTCCGCGAAACCCGCGTATCTGGGCTAGGCCGGTTATGCCAGGCTTCAGGGCATGGCGCAGCCAGTAATGATCGGACACTCGCCAGAACAGCGCGTCCCCTGCCAGCGACCCCAAAGCATGGGGCCGCGGACCCACCATGCTCATTTCACCGCGCAGTACATTCAAGATTTGTGGCAGTTCGTCGATGCTCGTCCGACGAATGAAACGGCCCACACGTGTGACGCGATCATCTTCGCGGCCTGTGGATCGATCGCCTTTAGGATCATTGCTTTCTACCCGCATGGAGCGGAATTTGAAAATCCGGAATTGCCGGTTTCCCTGACCCACCCGCATCTGTCGGAACAATATGGGACCCGGGCTATCCATCTTGATAGCGAGAGACACGAACAACAGCACCGGTGACAGAGTGATCAACGCTAACGTGGCCACAACCAGATCAAGGCTACGCTTCTGCAGGCGGTTGAACAAATTTAACGGGCCGTGGGAAATTATGATCGTATCGTTATCAGCATAACCGCCAATCGCTACCGCGCCATGCAGCAAGTTTCGGTCAAGCAGGATCTCTCCGCCTATATCATGTCCTTTGAGAAAGGTCGACCAGGCCGCCCGGTGCTCATATCTGCATGCTATGATGACTCGATCGTAGCTACTGATAACCCGGGAAAGCGCGTCTATCATCTCCGGATGATCCAGATCAGGCCATAATCCAGCCTCGCCGGCGTCAAATACCTCGACGCCAGGTTCAGGCTCTGCGTCAAGTCCATCAATTAGTAAAATGGTAGCAACGGCCAGGCCATTCATCGTTTTTTTGAAAACCAGATCTACAATAAATTTGGAAATTACGATGAGAATTGCCGTGACGGCGAAGGTGACAATGAATCCTAGACGGGAAACTTCGCCGGCTCCGAATAGAAAAGTCAGTGCGATCACCACAAGGACGCTGGCTCCCAACGCACCGATAGACCGCTGGATAGCAAGTAAGCGATTTTCAAGTGTTTCAATCGACTGTGCTCCGCGCGCAATCTCAAACATTATAAAAACTGGCAGTGAAACAACAATTAATGCCTGATTACCCGATACCAGCCATTGGGGATCGCGGATCAATAATGCGGACGCGTAACCCCCGAACATCGAGAGAATATCCAGCAGGAGAGAAAAGGCGTAAAGATAAGTGCGCTTATCGCGCGCCGGATAGGCCCTGATCTGCCGCCCTTTTTCACTATTATTCAATTGTGATGATCCAATTTCGTGAATATTAATTCTCCGTCTAATTCCAGCTTTCTGGAAATTATGTCACGAACCTCAATCGAAGAGCAATTTTACATCGATAACTATCACATAGAGTCATTCTGGATTTCAGCATTATTTTAGTGATCCTGGAATGATTCTTCGGCACCACTGGTCTGAGGCCTCGTCATTCCGTCTGTTTCTGAAGATCAAGGGAGGGGTAACGGTCTGCAGTCTAGATCCATGTCGATCCGTATTCGTCGAGCACGATAATAACATATGCAACTATTGCTAAGACTAAAACAAAAAAAGGCGCAAGATCTCTCCGGCGCCTTCTTCCATAATGAATTGCTCGTTTTACGTGTAGCGAACGCGAAGCTTCGTCTTGTCACGGCGACGGAGCGAAAAGCCCATTGCCGCAAAGCCGAGAAGCATCATCGCCCAGATACTAGGCTCTGGTATAGGTGCGACAGCAATGTTATCAAATTCGAACGCGTTGTTTTGCGAAGAGAAGCGAAGTCCGCCGACCTGAGACTCAGTGCCGCCATTGAAGTTTAGTGTAACCAGAGCGCCATTAGGAAAATAGCTTCCCGCAGTCCCCACCAATCCTTGAATCTGAGTGCCGGTGATGGTTGCGAGAACTGTTGGGATAACGCCATTGTCGAGCACTTCCAGAATGTTATGCGTATCAACAGATCCCCACGAGAAGCTCAACGAACCAATTTGGGTGAACGCCGCCAGCGACAATACCGCTGGGCTACCGGCGATTGGCCCGACCGCATAAAACGAGCCATCGGTGCCGAAAGGGGTGCTCGCGACCGAAGCAATAGGGAAATCATAGCGAGTGCCGCCAGCAATCGGAACAAGGTCGCCC
>CAJQMX010000232.1 GCA_905479515.1 uncultured Parasphingopyxis sp. | reverse complement strand
GCCCTGTACCCGATTTTTCTCACTCATGGAAAGCCGGAGTTCCTCCGCTCCGACAATGGCCCGGAGTTCGTTGCAAAGACATTTCAGACATGGCTCACCAAAGTAGGGATTAAACCAATCCGTATCACTCCAGGCAGTCCCTGGGAGAATGGCTACAACGAACGCTTCAATGGAACGCTCCGCAGAGAAGTGCTCAATGCCGAGTGGTTCTTAACCATTGATCAGGCCAAAACTGTCATCAACAAATGGCGCAGGCAGTATAATCACATCAGACCTCATCAGGCCCTCAATATGAGACCACCCGTTCCCGAAACTCTAGCAAATAATGGTACATAACAAGGGGGCTTTACAGCAAGGCTTCAGTTAATTTGCGGAGAGACATACCTTGATCACGTACAAACCAAGCTACTCTTTCCCTCAATAGCTCAATTTGTCGTGGGGAAAATTCGGCGTTCTTACGGGATTGTTTCATAAAAATTAGACGCAAATATAATGGTGGTGCATTTGACTACAGAGATAACTAGCAAGGGTTGTCAGTTTGATCAGTCGTAGAAATAATTGCAACTCTGTTTCGTCAAAAATGCGGGTGATACGTAATTTATCCGGTGCTGTTTGATAAGTTTCTATTCTAAGAAACGCTTGTTCCACTCATCCACACTTCCTCGGTCTGCCCGGATAGCGGCCATGTTGGGCGGCGATAGCAAGGCCCGCAAGGGTGCGCTCGCGAATGATTTCCCGTTCTAACTGCGCGACTGCCCCGAGGATATGGAACACAAACTCTCCCATGGGGCTGGATGTATCAATCTTCTCGGTCAGGGATTCAAAATACGCTCCGCGCTGGGTCAGTGTTTCATTAATCTCTATCAGATGCCGTAGCGAACGGCTCATCCTATCAAGCCGCCACACCACCAACGTATCACCGCACTTCATCTCATTGAGAGCCTGCGTAAATTCCGGTCGGTTTTCTTGACACCCCGATACGCCCTGATCACGATAAATCCGGTTGCACCCGGCTTTCTCTAAAGCAGCAATTTGAAGATCCAAATTTTGATCAGCGGTACTGACGCGGGCATAGCCAATTTTGCGGGGCATATTAATGGGCCTTTTACTTAGGTGCATAACAAAGCGCTCACGCTGACCACCCGGTTACAGCGCCGCAGATACACCCTAAAAGACCGCCTTGGAAAAGGACCGTTTTTTGAAATTCTTTTAATTTCGCTTCAAAACGTATCCGTCACTTTTTCAAGTCAATATAAAACAAAGACTTAACAAGTGATACGCAACGTACCACAAAAGACAAGCAATCGTCAATAAAAACGGTCCTTTTTATATATTTGACATAAGTATAAGTAAAGTAAAAACAGTACTTTATCGCAGAAATATACTTGGAAAGGTGGAGCGCGATGTCTCTTCCAGAGCTTAGAAAAGGATTTACAAACACTGCCGCTGCCATGGGCATGACGGCCATAGCCGCCATGGCGCCCCTCTCATACAGCTTTGCAGATGAAACCAGGTCCGTTCAGGTTGTCCCTGCTGTTGCTACATCTGTAGTTCATGAAAATGCGCTTGAGGCACAAAGAGCCGCTTTAAAATATGTTGAAGAAACAGGTGGATTAGGTATCGTTATCGGCTATGGAACCTATGAAGGTGCCGCCGACCCAGAGCAGTTAGGTCAACTCTTTCAGCAAAAAATAGCGGAACGCGGTGCAGAATCTCAGTATTTCATCGGCACAATTAGTAAGCCAGGTTTTTCATTGGCGTTTTACAATGGCCATACTGTTGAAGGCCCTATGCCACCGCAGGAAGCGGCAAGCTCTTTGACCGATCTTGTGGGGCAGCACCTATTTTACAAACGGCAGTTTAGTTCTCTAAATACTGATGTCAGCCCAAATACTGCTGCACTTGATTAACTTGCTAAAATTTCAAGGTATTTGGGTTCCCTAATTCCCCAACCTCAGTTGTATGGTTTTGGTCTACGGCTTGCGTAGCAATCTTATAAGATGTTTCACCATTCGTTTGCTCGTCAAAACTAACTATTGAAGCTAAGCCACTTTGTTCAAGTTCTGATCGCACTTCTGAAACAATCTGCTCAGGAATATCTTCACCATATTCCGCATGAGCTTTCGTGAGTTTTTGTTGCAGTTCGTGGCCTTTGTTGATTTGCAGTCGGGCATCATACAGTTGCTTGATCCATTGGGCGTCAGCACTATTTTCAAACCCTTCCTTGATTTCCCCATTTTCCAAATATTTTTCGTAGAGTAGCTGTTCACGCTCAGCCGCCGTTTCTACAGAACTGTACTCTTCTTCACTCAAGAAGCGCTGCGCCATCGTATCAATATAGTTCTCACCAAACTCTTCCTTAAACGGCTGCTCCAGAGCATCAATTCCTGCCTGAATTTCATTCAGAAGAGTGAGCCAGTCTATTGTCGATTTACGGGTTTTCTCTTTGGTGGCATCCCGTGCCTGTGCGAAACTTTGCGCTAGCGAGAAGCCAGATTTTAGGTAGCCATCATGAGCATCCCCAATCGATGCCAACATGCGGGCATTCCCGGCCTCACCGCCGGTGATATCGAACATGTTTTCTTTAAATTCTCCCAGAGCCATCTCGCTCTCCCCATTTCACACGCAATTCTTGTTTTTCAGCCCTAAATTGTCTTTTTATTCATTGTGGCTGTATTTTATTTAACTCTTTAAGATCATTGAGGTAATCAATGTCTTTAAGTGTTTTTCGTCTTGCATGCTTATTATGGTGGAAAACTTTTAATATTATGGAAAGTTTTGATACAATTTATCTAAAATTTTAGATACTTAGCTCTCTGGAGTTGGTGCATCGGGGAGATCGGCATAACACTTCAGAATGTATTCAAGATAATGCTTTTCTGCGGAGAGTATTTTGCCACTGAACCAGTTCGAAACAGTGTGTATCTGCAACCCGCGCGGGGCATCATCGCCGTGTTTCAGAAGCGTATTGGGAGTAACGCGCGTTCTACGGAGTTCAGCGTGCAGCGTCTCATAGATCGCATCGGTAATCTCAACATATTCAGTGCCGGGAACGTGGCGGAGTTTATAATTCCGTTTTGACCGCAGAGACGGTGTGAGGGGAAAATCCTCTTTTGTTTGGTAGATGGCGCTTTGCCCCAATGTCTCAGGACCGCAACGATTAGGCGCGCTCACAGCGTTTGCTTTGATCTCCTGCAGAAAATCCCATATGGCAACGGGAATGGTTTTGTTTCTACCATTAATGAGATGGCACATCTGAACAGGTGTGAATTTTTCGGGGGCAGAATTTAGATAATTTGCGGGCATGGAGTTATGAATTTGCGCCACCTGCTGTCGCATTTCATCGGTGACTTTTATCCGTCCGACTGTTCCCTTTATTGGGCGGCGCGTGTTTTGGCAGTTGTCGGATAGAGATTGATAAGCATTAATCACAAAATCATAGTGGTGTTTCAGCGCTGTTTTCGTTCCGCCGCTAAGCCATCTTTCGATCATATGGGGGCTTAGGCCTCTGGGAATATCGGAAGCTGCTTTTAACAGTGCAATCGAGCCGACCTGCGTCCGCTGCTTTTCCTGCAGGATTCTATCTAATCGCTCAGGGGTGAGCGCTATCCGTTTGCCTTTTGCTCGTTTGGCCATCGGTATCTATGATAGCATCAAGAGCAAAGCATGAGCCGGGCAGGGCTTATCTGATTAAGGTTCATCCACAGATTTGGTGTTGGTTTATCAGAGGGAGGTCAGGATGAGGAAGTTAGGCGCATTTACATTGACTGTTGTTCTGGCCAGCTTTCTAGCGGCAAATCACCACTCACTCATCTTTTCAACAGAAGTCGAAGTGCAGCAGGCGATTAAAGACCTTCGCGAAGCTGGGTTAATGTCTCCCTCGCCATGGAGAGTTTCGTCAGGCTCACATGCCGATTGAGTGCTAGCCTTCTTCTGCTTCTGGGGCTTCGGTCTGAATGGATACATTTTGCACCCACCGGCTGCGCCCCTCTTTGCGTTCATGGACTGAGAGGTAAAGCTGTTTATCCAGTGCAAGCAGTCTGAGCGCATCAGATACAAAGCCCGGCTTGACAAATATCCACGATGTCCAAGCGTCTTTTCCGCGAACCTTGTCAATCAGACCAACACCGTTTGGTGGATCATAAACAGGTATCTGTTTCCCGCGATAGGGCCTGTATTCCGGAGCTTCATATTCATTGCGCTTATGAATATCTTTGAGCATTAAGTCCAAGTTGCTGGAAGGTCGTGCCTCACTTAGAATCTGAAGTTCGAATGCGTTTCCTTCGCGGGACTTTGGTGCGGTCGTAATACCCTTGATCATCACGTGCGTAGAGAATTGGTAAACCGGGTCGCATTCATCGAGAAGCAAAGCATGATGTGGATCATAGGCATCGTAGTTCACGCCTGCACTTACATCCGCTTCATAGCTTACAACCTCTACCGTCAGGTGGTTGTGCTCGACAGAGGGTTTTCTCTGCCTGGGTTTCTTTCGCGGCATTTTTGAATTCACGTATTAGAAATTCTTATCAGTTTTCCTTGTGTGACTTATGCCAAAGGAAAAATACACATACTTAGGATTGCCGGAACTATTACATTTGTGCAAAAGCAAATTTCATCCGAGATTAATTTTTGATGTATGTTAAACAAGCGAACATATGTGATGCACAAGCCTATTTTACGCTTTGAGCGCTGTTTAAGTTATGCGGTAATCAAATTCCCACTCGTTTCTAATGCTTCTTCGTCGCTTAAACCCGTCACGTTACTGAGTTGAGCAATTTGGATAAAATTGTTAGCGCCGCCATCCGCATCTACTCTGAGGAACGAATTCGTACCGTTCGATGTAATGTGCACAAAGTCAGTAATAGCATCTGTCAAAGGATCATACTCTATCAGCAAATCTGATATATCGAGAGCGTCGCCGTCACCAGCATTAAAGTCTTGAATAATATCGCTGTTATTGAATGCTGATGCACTTTCAAAAACGAAATTATCCGCTCCACCTTCTCCATAGAGGTAATCGCCGCCGTCTCCTCCATAAAGCGTATCATCACCAAAACCACCGTATAAATAGTCATTTCCGGCATCGCCATAGAGGGTATCACCGTCACCATAACCATATAGTCGGTCATTCCCAGCCAATCCGTTGAGCGTATCAGCATTCCCGGTACCATAGACGTATTCGTTATATGATGTTCCGGTAAAAGTCAGATTGTTAACAAGATCAAGCGTTGTGCTATCGGCAAACAGAGCCGTTTCTATTTCTTCACCTGTCCCATCAAAATGGTCATTCACCTTGATGTAATTGGACCCAAGATACAGATACAAATCACCGTTGTTTGCGTTCCACAGTCGCACGTCACCTACATCAATACCTGCACCAAATTCAATGACATCAACCATCCCGGCATCGTCATAAATTTTATCATTGCCATCTCCGATATTGTAGAGATATGTATCGCTCCCCGCACCGCCATAAAGTGTATCGTTTCCAGTAAGGCCGATGAGCGTATTGTCGTCCCCCAAACCATAAACATATTCACTGTTTGAAGAGCCGGTAATTGTCAAGTTGTTAACAAGATCAATCTCAGAGCCATCAAGGAACAGAGCGGTTTCTATTTCTTCACCGGTTCCGTCAAAATGATCATTCACACGAACATAATTCACTCCGTGATAAATATACAAATCGCCATTATTCGCGTTCCACAGTCGAATATCGTCCGTATCAATGCCGTCTCCAAATACGAGCGTGTCATCCCCATCAGCGTCATAAATTGTGTCATTTGCATTACCGGAATTATAAAAATAATAATCGCCTTCATCCGTGCCAGTAACGTTTGCGTTATAATCTCTCAGAAAGTAAACAATTCCCTGAATATCTACGCCCTCAACCGCACCTGCAAGGCTGTTGTATGATGCTTCGGCGGGCAACAATGATTTGCCATCACTCTGCAAGAAAAATGCAACGGTAGTGTGATTAAGAACTGTGGCAAAAGCAGATTCCAAAAGCTGAGACTGCCCAGAACCAGGATCAGCGATATCTTCAAGTCCGATAAAATCCTCGACAAGCAGTTCTTCAAGGAATTCAAGTTTCCGTGCGTCACTAATGCTATTGCCGCGGCTATTGGGCGCGATACCATCAACTCCAGCCCAGCGAAAAAGAATATTTTCTATATTGCCTTGCAAATCAAATGTTGTGTTTAGAAGTGTTTCTTTATCTGCGACTGCAACTTCCTGCACCATATCCAGCAAAGTTTCATCTAAACTCATCGCGATATGAAGGTCAGGGAGATTGCCGAAGCCGCGTAAATTTGGCAAAAACAAAGTACGGATATCAAGCGTATAATCCTCAGCATATTCCGTATTCACATTATCATAAGCAAACCACGCATCGACAATATCTCGCGTTTGGCCGTTGATGGTGAAGGTGCTTTCCTGTAAAATCTCGTTACCGCTGATCGTGTAATTAACATTACTATAGTCCAGATCAATTGAGGTAATGCTCAAATCATCAAGTGTGTGGAGTTCATCGGCTTGGCTATGCCCATCCGCGTTTGCATCCACCCACACCAGCAGGTCATCAAACTGCGTATCTGCGCTGGTAATCGCATCATCACTGTTCGTATCGTAAGCAGCAAGAGCTACAAATCCGTTCGCGCTTCCGGTTTTGTTGCCAAACAGCTCAGCGTGATCATTGATAACCCCATCCGCATCCAGGTCAATCGCCAGCAACCCATCGCCACCCGTGATCCAGCCCGATGCTTCAGCCATGCCGTCTACATCGATATCCCAGTAAATTGAACCAGTACCATTTAATGCCGCAAGCTCTATACCATCACCATCGAGATCGAGAACAAGTGGACTAGAAGTATTTGTCGCGTCATCAAACCCACCAATCACATCCTGCATCCAAGGAGGGAGCTCAATAGATGTTGAGCTTTGAGGGTCAATTAACCCGTCAGCCCACGGGCTTACGGGTTCTCCCGGCAACAATTGGCCGGGGTTGTCGATCGCCCATTGAATGTCGTCGGATAGTTGATCGAGGGCATCTATGAAGTCTGCAAGATTGTCGAACACTGTTTGAGGACCATCGAAGAACTTGCTCTTAAAGTCGTTAAACATGCTCTCCGCTTCTTGGTATTCATCTTCCAGGCCCGGCGGCGCGACGTAGTTCGTAGAATCCAGGAAGTTCTTGATGGCTTGCAGCGTGTCGCCCATCCATTTGAACTGATCGGCATTGTCGCGCAGAACTTCAGTTGTCGAGCGCTCGGAATCGAGGTTGAAAATATCAGCGCCGAAACCCAGTTCCGCACCTGTACCCAAGACGCTCAGAATGCCGCCGCTTGGATCATAATAAGAATCAAAAAGCTCCTGCGCATGTGCTGGGTCACCTTGTAAGGCATTTGCAATTGGGATCAATGCAGGATCGATCTTAGGATCGAGAAGATTGTCTTCATATACAGTCCTTACAACATCAACGGTTTGTTGAACCGTTATAAGCCCATCTCCGCTGTCAACTAAATCCAAGTCTCGCGCTGAAAAATCGCTAATCATGCGGTCGTACATAACTTGCTCCCACGTCTGGCTACCAACCTCCAGGCTGGATGGTTGTCCCGTTCCGTGAAGCTTCAGGAATTCGTTGTTGATGCGCCCCTTCACCCCGGCGTTGGCGGCCATGTTCGCCATTGTGGTGGCGTAATTTTTAGTGCTCGTATCGTTGATGGCGTTGGCCTCTTGTGCGAGCTCCTGCCAATAGGCCACGACGGGATCGGTCACGCTCGGAGCGCGCCGTGCGTTCTGATAATCCGTAAAGGATGCGCTGGCGATTGTACTCATTGTAGATATATCAAGTGTGGTCATGGCTTCTCCCCCATTTGCTCAAAGTAGGTTTCGTAAAATTTTTCGCGCACAAACTCTTCCGCTGCCTCTGCCGAGCGGAAGCTGTGCATCAACTCAATCACGTTGTCTCGAATGGTCGCCCAGTTTTTGAGCTGGCGCTTGTCGTATGTGACGCTATAAAGAAATTTATCGTCGTAAAACTTGTGTTTGCATTGCGGAGCAGGAGCGCGAGCCTCCTTGCTGCATGAGATATAAACTATTTCAGTGCTGGGCTCAGAAGCGATCCAGAGCTCGTCCTTGTAGTCAGGGTTGGGAACGCCTTTTGCTTGTGTGAGTTTGGTTAGGCCGAACTCCTGACCGGCCAACTCGGTAGCCGCGAAATGGTCGACCGCGCCCTGAAGAGATTTTTTAGGGTCAAATCCTTGATACCTCTTCAAATCAGTAAAAAGTATGTGGACTCTATTAACGTATTTCCCGCTTTCACGTAGATTCTCCGTACCTTGAATAACGGGAGAACTACCGGGGTAATAAGCCTGTATCAAGCCACTTTCGCCGCCAACAGATGTCAGATGGAACCGCGTATAGGCATATGGAATGTGCAGAACGTGCTCCCCGATCTCGTATCGGTTCACGACAAACTCATATTTGCCCTTCGTCTCGTCATCACCGGATGGAATACACGCAGCAAGTATCGCCAACCCAAAGAATAAAAATATAATACTTTTTCTTTTTTCAAAAGATTTCGAAACTAGCACAACCTAAAAACTCTCTATATCGTTAAGGTTGTATAAAGGTAAAATCATACTTTCGCTATGAACAGGGTTGGTTTTGAATTCTCCCTTTTTATCCGCAGAAAATTATATGACCGAATTGATAGGCAGAAAAGAAAGGGCTTTTTGCACATGCGAAATGTGTTGGAGCACAGCTCTACTAAATTGGAAAACTGCTAAAAGCAGGTTTATGTGGTCCGCAAGATGTGCGGTGTACTACACCGCATCTTGGCAAGGGAGCCCGCTGCGCGCTCCCGTTGCATCCCTCCGGCCATGGCTCTTACAGGGTGTTGAACCCGTTTCAGAGCCAGCAGACCGTATCGCCGGTCAAACACTCGCATGGCTTGGAGACGTCCCTCTCCACCTGCACCGAACCATGGATCAATGGGGCTATCGCGCGCCCTTGAAACCCACTCGCGGGAGACTTCGCTCTCCCTGCCCCCATCGGCTTGGCGGGCGTTCCTGCCCCCAAGACCCCAGACCACTTCATGGAGACCAACCCTGCGCGGCTTGGATGCCGCCATCTTGCCGAAGATGGATCACTCCAAGGGGCCTATCGCCGCCCCTGAACCTAGCGCGTCAGACTTGGAGAAGTGACCTCTCCACCGACACTGAACCATGCACAATCGACCGCTCGATTGCCCTCCGATCAGGGGAGCGTTCCTGCTTCCCCCGACACCCCCTTGACCCCCGACCAGCCCTCCGCTGATTGGGCGCCGCGAGCACCCCACAATGCGCGTACCAACTATTTTTTGCTTGCTGGCATACGGCATGATAGTTTGACGAAAAAAGGAAGGCTGTTCCAGAATGGGGCCGCACATGAGACCGCAAAATCGGGCGTATTCTTGAAATGCATATTGAACAAATTAAAATTCAGAACTTCCGGCTTCTGCAAAACTGCTGCCTCGACATGCGGGAAAAAACAACACTTCTTGTCGGCAAAAACAATACCGGAAAAACATCCTTTGCTGTATTGTTGGAGAGGTTTCTGGAGAGACCCGACAATTTTACCTACACTGACTTTCCGATCTCGATAAGGCAGAGAATACTCAGTATTGACGATGAGACGAATGTCGATGAACTTGCGATCAGGCTGGTGCTGCGCATAGCTTACGACGAGACTGATAACCTTGCGATACTCTCCGAGTTCATGCTGGACCTCGATCCGACGCGCCGGCATACCAACATCCTTTTCGAATGTTGCATTGACAAAAGTAAGCTGCTTCGCGCGCTACCGGACGATCCGAAAGAGCGAAAGAAATTCATTGAAAACAACCTCAGTGGAAAGTTTCTGAATATTAAAGTTTATGCGTTTGATGATTTTGGTCACACCGAGGAAACGCCGTACTACATGGCACATCGCGATCAACTGGAAGAGAAAGAGCGATCCGAAGTGCGGGCGCTTTTGAATTTTCAGGTTATTCATGCCCGCAGAAATGTTGCGAGCTCGGAAGATGCCGGACGGGGTGCAAAACCTCTGTCGGCAATATCTACCAAGTTTTTTCGAAAGCGCGACATCGAGGTTGACGTTGATGACGATGACGAGACGGCGGGGTCAGATGGTGAAAGCCTTGAAAAGCTCAGGTCGATGCTTGCTGGCATTGATGACCAGCTCGGAGAGCAATATGCGCAGGTTTTCGGGGACTTTTTAAAGAGCTCCCACGACTTTCTGGAACTGGGTGACTTGAAGGTCGTCTCCAACATTCAATCGCAGTCACTCATCGAAACCTCGTCGCAAGTCATATACGGCGAAACCGACAACTTTCTTCCTGAGCACTACAGTGGTCTCGGATATCTGAACATCCTTTATCTACTGCTGCAGATTGAGTTGTGCCGAGACGACTTTGCCAGACGAAACGCCCCGCTGAACCTCCTGCTTATCGAAGAGCCCGAAGCACACACTCATCCGCAGATGCAGTACGTTTTCGCTGATAAAATCCATGGATTAATCTCGAAAATTCCAAATTTGCAGGCTTTGTTGACGACCCATTCCTCCCACATCGTTTCGAAATCGAACTTTGAGGACATCAGGTATCTTTCCCGGCTGTCCCCGGCGGAACCTGTCACGATCAAGAATTTTCACACTGATCTGAGCGCCAAGTACGAAGAGCTTGGGGCGGACGGAGTAGCGCTCTTTCAGTTTCTCAAGCAATACCTCACAATAAACTCTGCGGAACTGTTCTTCGCAAGCAAAGCGATTTTCATCGAGGGAACCACGGAACGCATCCTGCTTCCTTTATTCATCGAGATGCATGACAGGGAGAACGTCGATGAGACGGCGGCGGGCGGGCTGTCTTCGCAAAACATATCCGTTCTTGAAGTCGGAGCTAATGCGCGTGCGTTTGCTCCGTTCCTTGAGTTCATTGGCGTTCGCACATTGGTCATCACCGATATCGACACAACCAAAGCTGTTGTCAGTGAGGGGACAGGAAAAACCAGCTATCCTGCCTGTCCTGTTGCAGAGTCGAGCAACACCTCAAATGAAACCCTGAAGTACTTTCTTTTAGCCCCTGACCCAAAGGAAGTGAGCGAGTTCTCGAACTGGTATAAGCGCCTGATAGATGGAACTGCTTCTTCGGACGAAGGGCAGATTAAGATTGCCTACCAGCTTGCGGAGGATGGTTACCATGCAAGAAGTTTTGAAGACGCCTTCGTTTCGATCAACCTAGAAAAAGTCAAGGCCCGCAAGGATATGTTGACGGGTTTAAAAAACAAGGGCACGTTGGATGAATTTAGTGGCAATGACTTTTATTCTCTCACAAGTCAGATACTCGGAAAGAAATCCGATTTTGCTGGGTCGGTTTTGTATCTGGCGCTTGTGGAGCGCGAAAGCTGGCGTGCGCCCAAATATATCATGGATGGTCTGAAATGGATTCACAAAAATTGAATCCGGTAGATCGGATCGCAGAGCTTGTTTCCGGCGGCGAGAATTTCGTACTTCAAGGCGGTGCGGGAAGCGGAAAGACCGAGAGCCTGAAGAGGGTCGTGCAAAAGGTTCTGAAGGCCAATCCGAGCCTTCGTATTGCGTGCA
The DNA here is from genome assembly GCA_905479515.1 of uncultured Parasphingopyxis sp. The sequence continues at coordinate 16,756 of CAJQMX010000232.1, read as the reverse complement.
TCACTCATACGAACAAAGCGGCAGACGAAATTTCTGACCGTGTATCCGGCGACATCAAGGTTTCAACGATTCACTCGTTCCTGGGAGAGATCATTTCACCGTTCAAAAAGAACATCCAACAGGTTTTCCCGAAGCTCTTCGAGCTACCTGACTTTGTTGCCCTTGGAGATGAGCACTACGACGGCGACGAAAAGGTGAGGAAAAAGGGTGAGCATGACCGGTTCAAGAAGGCGCATGGCCAGCTCGAAAACCGCCGCAGGACGGTATTAAGTGAAGAGACGCCGAAAGTCACCGGAAAACGGGATTACGACAAAGAACCTGACACATACAATGTTCAGCTCAATGAGTTGATAGGCGAGGTCAACAAGGTGATCCGCGAAAAGCTGAAGGCGAGACAGCCGAACGAGTTCTTTTATAATGATACAGCCTTTGACAATTTCAATGATCCTTCATATGGCCATGATGGTCTGATCGCGTTGGCTTGCCATATTTTCGAAGGCTTCCCGTTGCTAGGCAGGATCGTATCAGATCAGTATGACTGCATCCTTATTGATGAGTATCAGGATACAAGTGCAGTTGTCGTTCGCGTCCTTCTGCGCTGTTTGCCCGAAGAATCGAAAACCATCATTGGATTGTTCGGCGACTCCGAACAGGCCATCTATTCAGATGGCATTGGAAGCGCTCAGTCACATATCGGTGCTAAAGAACTCATTCTTGTCGAGAAGGAGGACAATTATCGGTGCTCCCCCCAAGTAATTGATTTTTCCAATCAGTTTCGGACAGACGGTCTAAAGCAGGATGTAGCACTGAAGTCGCTTGATGACGGAACTCTTGAAACCCTTGAAAGTCGCCAGGGCAGCGTGAAGTTACTGTACGGTTTGGCTCCTGTGGAGGTCGATACGGGAGATAAAGCGGAAGATCGGAAGGCAAATGCAGCATTGTTCAGAAGCGCACTTAACGAACTGGTTGAAAAAGCCGCCTCTGAATATCCGGGCTACGTTCAATTGAAACTTACGAATAAGTCTATTGCGAACGATGTCGGTTTCGGAAGCCTATATCAGATCTTCGATGATCGGTATTCCGAGCCACGGGACCGCATACGTAAGACGCTTGACAGGTTGCAGTTTGGCGAACTGATTGAACTGGTTGATCTGCACAGGAGTTTGCCAGGTGATAGACGTTCGTATAACCGATTGATCGCGAAATTGCGGAAGCGCGGGTTCTCTATTTCATCAGTGGCAGATAAGGCAAAGCTGGATGAGATGCTGCGCTCGTTCGGGTCGAAGGATCGCGCCGCCTATGAGGCCATAGAGTATGCCGCCGAATGTGGCTTGATGAAAGTTTCGGACAGCCACAAGGCATTTGTTGATCGGCGCAAAGAGCTTTTGGCGAAGCTTGCAGATGATCCTGCCTTTGCCGAGTTTGAAGGACTATACCGGAACAGCCACCGTACCAAACTCCAAATGTTAAAAGAGGTGGCTGCCACGAGTATGAAGCACATCAGCGCTGAAATGCTTGAGCAGGAGTACGATGACAGATTAAAAGACCTGAAGCAGAAGAGTTTCCTTGAATCTTTGTTTTCGCCGGATTTGGCCCTTAGCGAGATATTGGCGTTTTATGAGTATGAGGACAGCGAAGGCGAGTATTCCACAATGCACAAAACGAAAGGAACGGGTATTGAGAATGTGCTTCTCGTTATCGACGAGTATGGCTGGACGACTGAGTATGATTTTATGAGTTGCTTTGCGAAAGACGTCCCAGAGTCAAAACGAGAAATTTCGTCACGAAAGCTTCTTTATGTTGCAAGTTCGCGTACGAAGAGAAATCTCGTGTGTGTTCGCCTCATGAAAAGTCAGGAAGAGGCGGATCAAGTCGCGTCGTTCTTTCCTGAAGCCATAAAGCTCTAGTGGTCGTTCGGCGCGCTCCCCTTTGAACCGGGCTGTCGTGAACCGGGGCGTGCCATCGCCTTTGGCTACAGGGGGCTTTGACCACTGGGGCCCCGTTCGTTCCGATGATCTGATGCCCCACTAGGCAGTTACCTTCGCTTCAAAGAGGGACATCTCACTAAGCAAGTGTCAGCTATATCTTGACGATGCACACAGAATTCGTCATCATCTATATGGCCTTTAGTGCATGCCGGTGTGTCCGCCACGCAAAGCTACGCAGCACTCGATATCATCATGAAAATTCCAGTCCAGTTGCGGGATCTGGTTAGTAGCGGACACCTAGTCGGATCCCATTCTAGGAATGGATCATGACAACTAAGAATGAAATCTACACACTTAAAACACTCGCAAAACGATATGCACGCGCGAACCGATTGCCGTTGCACCAGGCGCTCGATCAGCTCGCAGCTCACTTCGAGTTCCCACATTGGGCGGCACTGGCGAGCAAAGCGAAACAGGGCTGGCTTCCCAGTGTCGAACGACTAGCAAGCGCCGAAGGTTTGGTACAGCAATCTCAACCGAACGTCGTCGGGCAAGAGATGTTCATCGAACCCAGGATGTCCCGACCCGTCCATGAACCACTTCGGCAAGGCAAGATCGGAGATCACGAATTTTCCGTCTTTGAGTCATTTGGTGACATACACATGGAAGGGGACGGCTGGCGTATCCTCATCGGCGAAGCGCAGTTTGCACAGCCCGTTGTCGAGATCGAGAAGACGCAGGGCAGTTCTTGCCCGGCGAATGATCGGGAGTTCTTGGATGCGGCGTTGAGGATTGCCGACGAAGCGGCGGCCAATGTTCGCGCTGGCATCTCTACGGACTGGCCCAGGCGATCCACCAAGCCAGATGCCGAAGGCACTGTGGTTCATCCACTTCACGGAGATCGATCAGCAGAGTGGTTTTGTCTTCACTGCGATGGCAAAATCACCGGCGCGCAGCTTGCTGAAAATCTCTGGCATTGCCCGGCTTGCGGTGCCTCCCCAATCGATATTTTCGCTGTACCGTTTTGGTTGGAAGGAAGCGATGTCAAACCCGAACCGGTCCAAGTCTTCACAGACAGGCAACGGCCTGATCCCAGGATAGAAGTGGTGGATTCCAGACCAACGCTCAAGCTTGACGGAGACAGCATTTCATTGCTCCTTCGTACTGCGTTGCTGGAAGGTGCGACCACGCCTGGAGAGCGGCTTGGGGCATTGCTGGCGGAGATTTCTGTCGATGATGACAACGACGCCTGGATTACCCTCGATGAAGACCTTTGGCCGGAACTCAAAGAACCAGAGGAGGCGATGGCGGTGGCAGAATTGCTCGGGGTGGAACTAGAACTGGCCGTAACGTGCATGACTTTTCCGTTCGCTTGGCCTGGTTTGGGGCATGTGACCACCAGCACGCGAGAGTATGTTCAAATGTTGTTCGATGCTTACGGTGAGCACGGTGTCGTTCATCGCGGGGGTGAAGGCGGCTGACTTTCAAGCTTGGCTAGTGCATTTTCTAACGTCTCGCATCCAGTCTTGCGCAGGATTTCCGCTTCATAAGATGGCGAGAGAGCGGTCATAATGCCGCTCTCTTTTGCGGATATCAGGTAGCTGATACCATCGCGTCCTGGGTCCGCTTTTGGAACGCTGGCTACCGCCAGATCGGCAAGATGTTCAGCAGTGAGGGGGTCGATTGTGGCCGCAATTTGCGTGTAAAGAACTACGTCAAGCCCACCGAAATTAGTTAACCGCTCAACGAGCACGTTCTTTGGCGTCACCCGCTCTGGACGTTTGTAAGTCCGCTCCATTTCGCCAACCTTGCCGATTTCCCGGCGGTACAGGACGTTGGTTGCTTCGGCTTCGGACAAGTCCATCACGAATACCTGGCCTTTGACGTGTGCGCCGCCGTTTGCAACCGGCACGAGGGTCGGTGCTCCGCCGCGCCCGCCACCCTTTCCGGTGCTGCTTCGGGCGAACTCGATGTGGAATGGCGTCACAATATCCTTGATGATGCCGGTGCATGCTTTTTCGATTTCTTTCCTCGGGTCGGAAATCAATGAGCCGTAGGCCAGTATTCCAACTGTTCGGTTTTCTTGGGTTTCTTCCGACATGTTTAGCTCCGTGTTCGTTGTACTATTCGAAGCTTATTAAATCAGGATTCTGCCTTAACTCACAGCTTTATGGTGCATCCTTTCGGGCCGAGCTGTCGTGAACCGAGCCCGCCGTTGGCGGTCTTGGCCATGCGGCTTCCATCCCTTGCGCAGCTATCACCAGCCGTGAACGGATGACACTTTTTCCTTTGGGCGGGGCCTTGCAGGCCCGTCCTCCGTCAAAACCAAGCCCTTCGCTACACGAGGACGTGTCATCAAACATTTCGCAAGATTCAGTGGGGATAGTGAATTGTCATATCTAGCGAGCCCTAGCAGGGCTTGCACTATCTATGCTATCAAAGGCAATATGTTCTCTGAATGTTAGATAAGGAATCGCCCGTGACCGCACCGCTCGCCCTTCAGCCCGCTTTCCCTGGCTTCTGTCCCGTGACCGAAGCGGTAGAAAGACTCGCAACCGAAGGCGGGATCGAAGAGCGCGGCGCGATCTACACCAAGCGCGAAGTCGTCGATTTTATCCTCGATCTAACGGGCTATACCGCCGCTGCGCCGCTTGCGAGCTATCGCCTTCTTGAGCCGTCTTTTGGTGACGGTGACTTCCTGCTTCCCGCTATAGACCGCCTCCTAGAATCCGCCAAGCGTGAGGGCGCGTTGTTCTATGGCAGGCTTGCCAACGCCATTCGTGCCATTGAGCTGCACCGTTCGACTTTTGAAGGAACGCGGATGCTTGTTGCCGAGCGGCTTCGAAAGGGCGGATTATCCCACGAAGACGCGGCGCGGCTTTGCAGTGCATGGCTCTATCAGGGTGATTTTCTGTTAGCGGAGTTTGAGCCCGCCTTTACTCATGTCGTCGGCAATCCGCCTTACGTGCGGCAGGAAGCTATTCCCGACATTCTAATGGCCGAGTACCGCATGCGGTACCAAACTATCTATGACCGTGCCGATATCTATGTGCCATTTATTGAGCGCTCGCTTGCGCTTTTGGGTCAAGGCGGCAAGCTCGGCTTTATCTGCGCCGACCGCTGGATGAAGAACAAATACGGGAAGAAGCTCCGCGAACTTGTCAGTAGGAGTTACGCGCTCACGACATACGTGGATATGTACGGTGTTGATGCCTTCCACGCCGAAGTGAGCGCTTATCCCGCAATTACCGTCATTGAAAAAGCCAAAGGATATAAGACTCGAGTCTTTGCCCGCCCAACCGTTGATGCCAGCTTCCTCAAGTCTCTGGCCGCCGAGCTTACGGCTTCTATACTGCCGATGAAAAGCAAGGCGTCCGAAATCGAGAATGTCACCGCAGGCGGTGAGCCGTGGGTCCTCGATTCCTTCGATGAACTGGCCTTGGTGCGGCGTCTGGAAGCACAGTTTCCCGCCGTTGAAGACGCTGGCTGTAAAGTCGGGATCGGCGTTGCAACCGGTGCGGACAAGGCTTTCATTGGTGATTTTGAAAGCCTCGATGTCGAGCCCTCGCGCAAGCTACCGCTTGTCATGACCCGCGATATTCTCGAAGGCCATGTCGCTTGGCGCGGTAAGGGCATCGTCAATCCGTTCGGTGATGATGGGAGGCTCGTGAATCTCAAGGACTTCCCGAGACTCCGTACCTATCTCGAAGGGCACAAGGAACAGATCGCAGGCCGCCACGTCGCCGCGAAGAACCCGCGAGGCTGGTATCGCACCATCGACCGCATCTATCCTGAACTGACTTACCGCGAGAAGCTGCTCATCCCCGATATCAAGGGGGATGCCTCCATCGTTTACGAAGAAGGCAAGCTGTATCCGCACCACAATCTCTACTTTATCACTTCTGACGAATGGGACGTGCATGCGCTTCAAGCAGTTATGCGCTCGGGCATCGCGCGCCTGTTTGTCTCACTCTACTGCACCCGCATGCGGGGCGGGTACTTGCGCTTCCAGGCGCAATATCTTCGCAAGATAAGGATTCCGAAGTGGAAGGACGTGAGCGCCGATTTGCGGCAGCGGCTCGCAATTTATGCCGAGACCAACGACCGCCACGCTCTTAACGAAATTGTATCCGAGCTCTATGGGCTGACGCCTGCCGAGCTGAAATTGATTGAAGGAAAGATCAAAGAATGAGTCTCGACCTTGCCAACTACGAAGCGCAAGCGCGTGAAGCCGTCAAACTGTTCTGGGGCAACCGAGACGCCGCGCTCGCCAAACAGGTCGAATCGGGCAATCAGGACGCAGGCTCGCGCGGCGCTGTCACGGCTGGCAAGAACATGGACGGATTTCTCGCTATCGCCCAGACTTTGATTGAAGCTAACGGGCTCGCTCTTGCCGATATCTGCGTCAAGCAGCGGGTTCTGACCCTGCCAGGTTTCTTTCGCCCAACGAAGCTATGGGACATGCTAGTCATGCATCGCGGTGAACTGGTCGCGGCGCTCGAATTCAAGTCGCAGGTCGGCCCGTCCTTCGGCAATAATTTCAACAATCGCTCCGAAGAGGCTATTGGCACGGCCCACGATCTTTGGACGGCCTACAGGGAGGGCGCGTTCGGTGAAGACGCGCCGCGTCCATTCGTTGGTTGGGTAATGCTCTTGGAAGACTGCGACAAGTCGAATTCGCCCGTCACAGACAAAGAACCCCACTTCCCCGTCGATCCCGCCTTCAAACGCTCAACCTACGCCCAGCGTTATGATGTCCTGTGCAAGCGGCTTGTTCAGGAAGGGCTCTACTCCAGCGCGACCTTCCTCGCATCACCGCGCGATGCATCGAACGATGGACGGTATCGCCACTTGAGTGAGCTTACGTCGCTCAAGACCTTTGTAACGGAATTTGCGGGCCATATAGCGGCAGTTGCGGCACGATGAGTGCGCGTCACAACAAAATCGGATCAATCTGGACGCGTTGGGACCTTCATCTACATGCGCCTGGCACCAAGCTTGCTGATGGTTTCGGTGGAGCGTCGGTGAAGATCCTGAAACGATACGTTGATGAGTTGGAAGAGGCTGATGTCCAGGTTTTTGGCATCACCGACTATTTTTCGTTTGATGGGTATCTGGCCACCATAGAGGCCTACACCAAGCACCATCCGAATGGTAATAAGGTCTTCATTCCGAATATCGAATTCCGGCTAACCGAAACGGTCAGTTCCGATGGCCGGAACGTCAACGCTCATGTGCTCATTGATCCGGCGATAGCGACGCCAACGAAGCTCAATACGTTGCTGAGCGACCTAGTTACACACAAAACAATACACGGCGCGCGCCTGAGGTGTAATGAACTAACTTCGCAGCACGACTTCGAGCAAGCAACCGTCAGCATTGCTGAACTCAAAATAGCTCTGGCCAAAGTGTTTCCTGACGAAACGGTCTATATGATTGTCACAGCGGCCAACAATGACGGCTTGCGCGGTGTAGATAGTAAATCGCCTCGCAGCAAATCGATTTCTGATGAACTGGACAAGGCTAGCGATGCGTTCTTCGGCTCGTCGAAGAATACCGACTATTTTCAGCAAGAAGATCGCTACGAGGGCGATGCAAAAAGCAATAAGAAGCCAGTATTTACGGGGTCTGATGCCCATTCATTTGACGATCTCAACCGCTTGTCCGGCGACGAAGCAGGATATGAGCCGACCTGGATCAAAGCTGATTTGACGTTTCGGGGGCTCCGGCAAACCCTATTCGAACCAAAAGGACGTGTACATATCGGGGAGCGTCCAACGGTTCTGGAGCGGCTCGATCAGGACGCAACCCGCTTTATCTCAGGTCTGTGTATCGATCAGGCTGCAAACTATACAGGAACCAAAGGTTCGTGGTTCAAGAATGTGGATATCTCATTCAATCCTGAACTTACTGCGATCATCGGCAACAAAGGGAGCGGCAAAAGTGCTATTGCAGATATCATCGGATTGCTTGGTGAATCCCGACAATCCGATCACTTCTCTTTCCTGACCAATGATGTCCGAAATCGTAAATTCCGGCAGAAGGGGTATGCCGAGAATTTCGTTGGCGAGCTTGCTTGGGCTAGCGGTACAAAGCGCTCAAAACAACTCGACGAAGATGTCGACACTCTGAAACCGGAAGCGGTCAAGTATCTGCCGCAAAACTACTTCGAAAGCCTTACCAACGAAATCGAAGTCAAAGCGTTTCGTCGAAAAATTGAAGAGGTCGTATTTTCACATGTCGATGAATCAGACCGTATGGGTAAATCGACATTTTCTGAGTTAGAAGAGCTTAAGACGGCACAAAGTAAAGGTGATATCAGCGCTCTGAAGACCCGCCTACGCGAGCTCAATATCGAGATTGTCGATTTGGTAAATCAGGCCGATCCTGCCACCAAGGCACGACTTGAAGAAGAGCTTCGCCAGAAGAGGGAAGAGTACCGCGTACTCGAAGAATCCAAACCTAAAGAAGTTACCAAACCCGAAGGAGAAACGCCCAGGCAGCAGGCGGTCACTAAGCAGATTGAAGAAACACGGCGGGTTCAAGCAGAAGTCGAGACGCACGGTAAAGCCGCTGTCGATAGGCTCTCTGCGCTGAAAACCGACCGTTTGGCCCTTAGTTCGCTCAAAGAGTCCGTGACCGCCATCGATGTGCAGGTGAAGGAAGAAAAGGAAGAGCTGCGGACAGAATGTCAGCGCTTTGACCTCGATATTGATACCATCATAAGCCAGCAGATCAACACCAAGACTATTGATGACAAGATCGCCGCGCTCAAGTCCCAGATTAAATTTCTGGAAACCGCGAACGAAGTTCCGACCTCGGAAGACGCTGACTATTCGAAACTCGCGAGCGTGCCTGACCTTCGTGCAGCACACCAAATATTGTCGGACAGATTGAAGATCCTGCAAGAAACCCTTTCCGCTCCGCAACGCCGATATCAACGCTATGTGCAGGCACTATCTGATGTGTTGTCGAAAATGTCTGCCGTCATGGGTGAGGACGACAACCCGAAACATGGGACGATCAAAGACCTTGAAAGCCGTATCAGTTACATCGAGAACAATCTCCGCACCAAACTGGACGAGAAATGCCAGGATCGGGAAAAATTGACGCGGGCGATATTCGAAGCTAAGAAAAAGGTGCGGTCCTTTTACGAAAGCCTCAAGTCAAGCGTTGAAGAGCGCCTTGAGACCGTGAGTGCGGACGAATTTATCGTCACAATTGATGCGTCTTTCGTTCCGTCTCACGAGTTTCCTGCCGCGTTCCTTGATCAAGTCAACCAGAATGCCCTTGGACCTTTTCGCGGAACAGCTCAAGGGCGTGAAGCGCTTGATACCCGTATGGCTGATGTCGATTGGAACAATGTTGAGAGCATCCTTGAATTCACCAACGGGATCATCACCGCCATTCGTGCAGACGATGTTGACAAACAGGTTAAGGACATCAAGCGCCTCTATGACCTGTTGTTTTCGTTTGAATATTTTGATGCACGTTACGAATTGCGTTTAGGTGGAAAAAACCTCAACCAGCTTTCCCCTGGTGAAAAAGGGCTTCTCTTGCTTGTTTTCTACCTTCACCTTGATAAAGAAAAGACGCCGCTGATCATCGATCAGCCTGAGGATAACCTCGACAACGATAGTATATTCACCGTCTTGGCACAGTGTATTCGGCAAGCCAAGAAATCCCGTCAGGTCATTCTTGTAACTCACAATCCAAATCTTGCGGTGGGTGCGGACGCTGAGCAGGTCCTCTATGTAACGTTGGATAAAGCGGCGGAGTACAAATTCTCCTATGAGTCTGGCTCCATTGAGAATCCACGCATCAATGATGCCATTGTGAAGATTCTGGAAGGCTCAAAACCTGCCTTTGTGCAGCGCCGTCTTAAGTATCAAATTAGATAGAGATGATTATTCGGGGCCTGGACAACTGCGAGCTGCGTTTACCCCAATCATTTCAGCAACTAAAAAGCACCAATCGCCAGCTGACACCTAAGCCGCAAAACCTCTATTGCAGTACCAGTTACTTTGAGATGCCGCCTCATAGAGTGCGCCCTCCCAAGAGTTGACGCTTACCGCAGCGCAACTCTGACTTCGTTGGACTAAATCATCACTCACGGCCACCGCTCCAGCCGCATCAAAAATGTTCGTTAGCGCGTTTCTAATATTCTGTAATTGTCTACCGGCTTGTGATGCATAAAGACTTCCGAGCTTTAATTGTTGGAAATGCCATTGAACTCTAGATGAAGTCTGATCATCCCATTGAATTGGAGGCACGACAGAGAATACTGCGCCTGGAGGTGAACCTTCGATAATCTCTGCAGAAAGCCAGCGGTCTACTGTAAGATCATCATAATATGCATGTAAAAATTGCCTGTCAGCTTCGTCAGGACCTAGTGTTCCTTTGTTATGGTTGCAGTCTTTACAGCACGGTATCAGGTTAAACGGGGTAACCGCTAAGGTGGGGTGACGGGCTTTAGGTAAGGAGTGGTCAAGCGTCGAAACTGGCAAGTGGCCGCAGAATGGACATTGTCCGTGCACCGCAGCTAACATGAGCTTGTCATATATGGCGCGGCCTCGACCCTTCTGTCGGGCCATGTGTCTATCGTAGAGTTGCTCCATCTCTTTCGCTGTGACATTTCCGCCTATTCCAGCGATTTCATTAACTTCTGGGATTATGTGGAGTTCAGTTGCAGCCGCTCGCTCATCGAAGGCAGATTCCGCATCTTCGATTTGTACTCGGATACCTTCGAGTCGCGCTTTTTTGCCAGCATCCTGTATCCCTTCGATACAGATTTCAAAGGTTCCGCGCGCGTCAAATACTGGTTTGGGTACAGTCCACATGGCTCAGTTTTCCTGCTCTCGGGCGGCAATAAGTGATCGAACGATACCTCTAGCTTCATCACCAAGTTGGCCATTAAAACGAGCAAGAACGTCTACGTAACTAAGATCTGCGAGAACCGCATCATTCAGCATCTTGTGAAAGCCCGAATTTGTAACCTCAAGGCCAAAAATTGCTTGTGTGAGCGTACCAACATTCTCGCCGAACGTCTCTGACATTGGTCGCTCGATCCGCTTCTCTCTACCACTTCGCCATATTCTCCAAACGCATGTTTTTGGGACTTCCTGCAAAATGACAGGCGAATGCGTTGCGATGATTGCTACGCCATTCCGATTTATGAGAAGATCGGAAAGCGAGCGAATAAAAGCTGAAAGCAGCGGTGGGTGTAGATGCGCCTCAGGTTCATCTACCAGAACGAGCGAACGTTCCTCAAGCGTCTCTACAAGCCGTGTTATCGTTAACACCACAATCTTGTGACCGGAGCTGAGTTTTGAGTATAGCTGTCGTGCATTTTTACGCAGTTGGTTGAAAGCTTCACGTCTTTCAAACTCAATCTCGAATTCCTCGAATTTTTCAATTAGCTGTGAAATTTCAGCTTGTTTAAAGATTGGATCGGATTCCAAAAGGGATAGAGCCTGTTGCCATCTTTCTCTCTTCGCTGTCTGGGTTAGAATAAGCTGCACCGACTTACCGAAATCGGCTGCAAGATCATCGGTCGACTTTGGAGGTTTGGCTTTTCCGTCCTCGTTCTTTCCAACGTGTTTAAGACCAATGTATTGATAGCGAACACTGGAAAGCTTGTTTTCGCGATTGGGAAGAGGTTCGAATGGATCAAATGCGCTGAATGTGACCGCGATAATGTTGGTGAAATTCTCTGATTTTTTGAAGCTGAAGTCATCTATACCATTCCAGCGAAAATCTCCGAATGCGCCCTCATCAGGTCGCACTAGGGCATTCGTCATCTGCTCTACAGTGTAAGTTTTTCCGACATTATTGCGGCCAATGAGAATATGGACGTTAGTTGGAGGATATGATTCGGGATGAACCTCAAATTCAAATGTAGGCGGCGTGTTGTCGCGACCCCAAGGGGGCGGGGTATAGGAAAATGCAAATTCCGTCAGTCGCGCACCGCCTTGCGCCATTCTCCGGTATTGACTTCTTACAGATTGATCAGATACAGACCGTAGTAGTGAAACGCCGGTTACGTCTTCTTTCGACGCACGCTCAAACAGATCTACATCTCTGGCGACATCCCGCATCGCTTCGAGGTAGGTATCTCGAAATGTGTCTCCTAAATCGTTGAGTATCTGATAATAGCTGTCATCCTGCCCGAGCGAGAAAAATCTCTCGTCCAGTGCGATGAACTTGTCGGGTATGTTGGGGCGTCGCTGATCAGTTACCATTCCAAACTCCCCTATCTTAACTTCACCGATCCGATGCTCTTTTCCGACGTCATCGAAGTACAATACCACATACATGGTGTTGTACTTGAACCAATCGTCCCATCCGTCAGTAAGTAGGAACACCTTATTGTGTTCTCCATTTGGTTGTTGACCACGAAGAGGAATGACTTGAAAATCCATGATTATAAAAGCCTAACAGTAAGCACGCTGACGGCCAAGTTTTAAGTTGTCTCGTCGCTCTTGCGGGGCAGGGCACTCGTAAATCGAGCGACCTTTCTTCCGTCTCGGCCATCCGGCTTTTATCCCTCGCGCGACTTAGGGACCAGCCCCTCAGCGCACTTCATAAAAAATAGAACGGTCTCCCGAGGCTCAGGGCAAAGCCTTGCGCCCGCCGTCGATTTTTCCTTCCGTTTGCACACCCCGTTTTCGCCAAAGGGCAACGGTTGCATGTGCAACCCAAACCCTACGGAGGAATTAACAATGACCACGGAACAAGGAGAAATCAGAATTTATGTCGCCTGCCTGGCGTCATACAATAATGGAATACTTCATGGATGTTGGATTGATGCAGAGCAGGATGCTGATGCAATCTATACAGAAATCCGCAAGATGCTGAAAGCCGCACCAATCCCCGGGGCAGAAGAATATGCTATTCATGACTATGAAGGATTTGAAGGTGTCTCAATCTCTGAATATCAGGGCATTGAGAGCATTGTGGAAGTTGCTGAGTTTATTGCTGATCATGGTGAACTTGGAGGTAAGCTCCTCGAATATCTTGGCGGTGATATTGATGAAGCCCGGTCAATGATGGAGGAGCGCTATTATGGCTGTTATTCATCTGTTGCCCACTATGCGGAAGAGCTGACAGAAGAGACAACGACCATTCCAGAGCATCTGCATTACTACATTGACTATGAAAAGATGGCCCGCGATATGGAGATCAATGACATTCTGGCTATCGAAACAGGCCTAGAAGAAGTTCATGTCTTTTGGCAGCATTGAGATTAAAAAAAATCCGAGGCGGTTACTATTACCGCCTCGGGTGGAAACTGCCTAAAGGGTAAAATCCCGGACAGTAAGTTCAAGCTTTATAGCGTCTATAAGAGCCTGAGCTTCGTGTTGTGCTTTTGAACCGGGATCAGCTTGGACGGCTGCATTAAAAGCAGTACGCAGCAAACCACGCAGTTCATAAGAACTCTTTGAAGCAAGCTTAAATTGTGAAGTGAGGTTCATAATATCCTCCTGTTTTTCAAGGAGGCCCCGAACCGTTCAGGGCCTTTCGGCCCGTCCCGTCATTGCCCAGTGAAGGCCATGAACGGTGTGGTCGGTCTGCTTCGGAGGGGTATGAAGCTTGGAAACATATTTAATGTGTTTGGTATTTGAACGCAGAGAGTAACAACGCGTGGGTTCGCAGGAGTTTGAATTCTGGCTTATTGGCTCAATGTCATTGAGTTAATGTTTGAATATATAAACTAGCGATCCAGCTCCGGGCCGTGACCGGATTTACCTTTTCGCATCTCCCGTAATTTGCGCAACCGATCTTCAGTTGAATTCCGCTGAGGATTAGCTTTTGGTTTCTTCTCTTTAAGCCTGTCAAACCGTTGGCGGGTGAGTTAACTGTGTGATTTATCTCGCATCGCTTCCAACCGATCAAAAGCGGACTTTGGTTTAGGTACCTCACCGCGCTTCATCAGGCGGTAATTTGCTGTATCAAAATGCAGTTCACGAAGAGCTCTGGCGTGTTTGGAGCGAACAGCTTTGATGTCCGTTTGTAGTCTTTGCCGGTCTTTCAATTGGGCGGCTACAAGAGCATGTCGCTGCTCCCGATCCCGTTGCAAAGCCCATAGCACTTCCAATTGATTCTGTTTCTCTAGTTGCGCACGCTTTCCTGTGAGCCGGTCCCATATTCCGCGCATGCCTTTGCGAAACCGTTCTGCCCGGTTGCGCGCTTCCTGTTCGATACGCGATTTTTGTCCGGCATCAAGTTTTGCGCGTTCGTTAGCATGAGCCTTCGCCATTGCTTGACGGCGAGCGTTAAGGGCGCTGAGTTCGGCTTTTGCTTTTGAGCGTGCTTCCTTCAGATGATCTCTCATCCTGGGTAGAATGTCTTTGGCAATGCGCCGCCGCGCTTCTTCGATGCTTCTGAGGTCTTTCGGTTCCCCCAAGCGCGCTTTTATCTCTCTGGCTTTGCGCCCTGTTGCACGGGGAATGGAAATCGCTTCTCCTTCAAAGGTTACGGCCACATGGCCGCGCCGATCTCCACGGGCAAGATACAGGCCGCGTTCTTCAAGCGCGTGGGAGAATGTTGCTTTTGAATCGGATATGGCCCAGGCTTCCTGGATTGACTCTTTAAGTTCCCCGGCATGTTGACCAATGCGTTTCGCTTGCTGCCAATCGGCTAGCGAGAAGTTCCGGGGATCACGCTCTTTGGAATCCACAAGGCCGCGCGGCATCTTCCAGCCATTCTCCAGATAAAGCTGGCGGGAGACTTCCTGCAGTTTGTTTTTATAGAAAGACATGGGCTTTGCCGTCATGGTTTCCGCATCAATGCGGCTCCAGACTGCATGCGCATGACGGCGTCCTTCCTTCTCATGGAAGATAATGACGCGGGGTTGATCGGTAAGGCCGTTCCGCTCTTCTATTGAGCGAATGGCTTGCTCAAATGTCTCAATACGGACATTTTCTGTTTGCGGCGGGTTCAGGGAAACAGAAAACAGATATTGCCTGCATTTGGTCCCTTTGGCGATGGCTTCAGCCTCTCGCAATGCGCCTATCACGTCATCCGAGACAAACCCGCGAATTTCGTGCAATTCAACATGCTCATTCTCATCCGTCTTCAATAAGTGCAGACCAAGTTGTTTTGCGCCGCTTCTCTGAGAGCCTTTTAAGATCATGACGGCTCTGTATCTGTTCGGTGGCCCAAAGCGCGTAAAAGCTCACGCCGCATCAAGGCGACATCGGCGCAGGCGCGGCGAATATCCCTTTCGGTTTCGGGTAGTACCGGCAAAGTTCCGATATGAGCCGCTTTGGCGAGTTGATTGAGGTTATTGGCAAGGCGTGATTGACCAAGAATAGCCAACACATGAGCCAGTTTTTGCTCATCCTTAATCGGCCTGCGTTGCCGGGAGCGGGCACGGCGGCCTTTGAGCCCTTTGCCATCAAATACTTTCTTCTTGATATAGGAGCCCAGCGGCATATCCCCGGCAAGCTGTTCTAACCGCGCGCGTTCTTCAAAAGTCAGTCTGAGAGAAAAAGGAGGGGCTTTCTTTGTCATGTAGCCACCCCGCAAATGCCCATATTGGGATCATTTGCAGGGTTGAAGAGGGCTGTAAGCACCTGATTCCATTGCGAAAGAGTTTCGAACAAAGCGTTCGAACTTTCTTCGCTTAGGTGCGCCACAGTTAAATGGTTCATACCGGACACACAGGTTACATATTATACTGGAGACATGGGTAACAGTTTTGCAGCGAAAGGGTTTGCTGCGGGTTCCAATCTGCATGTCTCTTCATCATAGTACCCCAGATCATATTTCATAAAGCTGACCATAAAGATACCGTTGCTAACCTCTTTGATGCCGACTTTCTGTCCGGCAAAGACGACACTGAGGTTTACCTTCTTCTTTCTATAACATATTCGGCCGCATGTTGTGACCATCTTGGACTTGTCGTGGAACGGGTACTCCAGGTCAGATAAGCCGCAATATGTCCGTTTTGAGGGTTCATAGACTTCTCCTGGATACCGCATATTCAGTGCCTGATGTGGCCTGTCGTTGTTGTAGCAATCAATGAAGTCATCAAACTTCGCCTGTTGCTGCAGGAAGTTTGCGCCTGCTGGTTTGCAGGTTTCTTTCTTGAGGGTCAGATGCATCCGTTCATGTCTGCCATTCTGTTCCGGGTGGCCGGGCTTGATCCGCTCGATCTCAATGCCGAGCCGTAGCCACCAGACGCTGAGTTTCGACAGCCCGAACAGGGCATTCGGACTTGCAAAGGGGACGCCGTTATCGGTACGGATTGCCTTTGGTAGGCCGAACTCCTTGAAAATACGCTCAAAAACAGAGAAGGCGTAGAACTCTTTTGTTGTCTCCAGCGCTTCTACGGCTAACAGGTAACGGCTCTTATAGTCAGCAATGGTGAGCGGATAGCAGTATCGCCTGTCCGAAAGCATGAACTCGCCTTTATAGTCTGCGCACCACAGTTCATTGGGGCTGGAGGCATATCTGAGTTCTGTTCCCTCTGCCCTGTATCTACGCTTCTTGCGGCGGTTGACCAGGCCGTTACGATCCAGCACAGCATGAACGGTACTGGTTGCAGGAAGCGGGATGTCCGGATATAACCGACGGACCTTCTCACGGATCTTCAGAGCTCCCCAGGTCGGGTACTCCTTCTTCAACTCAATAATCATGGCCTCCACCTGAAATGGCAGCTGATTGGCGTAACGGTAAGGCCGTCGGCTGCGATCATTCAGGCCAATCAGGCCACATTCCTTGTATCGACCAAATATCTTGTAGCCAGTCTTGCGCGATATGCCGAACTCTCGACACAGAGGCGCCATCTTCTCACCCTCCAGCAGCCGGGCAACGAATTTAAG
>CAJQMX010000231.1 GCA_905479515.1 uncultured Parasphingopyxis sp. | reverse complement strand
TCCTGGAAGCTGCCATTGCCTGAACTCGATGCAGTCGCACCATAATGGCAACAACTGGGTGGAATACAGACCTTTCGGTTGTGGACGCAATTATAAGAAAGCAGAAGCAATTGACCGTCAAACTGGGTTTAAGTAGTTTGGGTATGAGTATGTTTTGCGCCATTGCTCAAGATCATTCCTCAACCAAATTAGCAGGAACGGCTCCACTTAGTGTCATCCTTGGTTATTTGCTGCTCCACTGATTATCTGCACTCGAAATAGTTGCAAATGCGCCGATTGATTGCACGATGCCGATCGATTTGTTATTGAGAAAAGAAATGGTGCTATCATGTTGAATACGAACATTTCTATCGAACAAATCGATAGCCTAAGCGAACCGCAAAAAGAATGTCTGCGGTTAGTCGCGTCTCTTAGGTCGTCTAAAGAGATCGCCCGAATTCTTGATGTTTCACCGCATACCGTAGACCAACGGTTAAAGCGTGCACAAACCAAATTGGGCGCATCTTCAAGAGCAGAAGCAGCGCGGATGTTCGCTAGGCACGAAAAGCAGCACCCGTCTGGCAGTCCAAACCTATACGATGAATTGGCACACCAAAGTTCGGACCTTCCAAGATACCGATATGCACGTAATGAGAAAGCGTCATCCGGTGAATGGAACCCACCGAATGTCAGCGGGCAAGACGAGCTTCGCGATGAACAGGCGTTTTTTTCTCATGATGCCTTTCAAAGCGCTCAGAATCCCTCTTTTCTGTCGGTTCTGTTCGAAGCGAAACGAGAAAATAAACTTTCGATCCCTGCGCGGATTGGTCTGATATTTTTGATCATGATGGTCGGCTTGCTTGCATTTTCTTTGCTGGTGAATCTGGCCGAAGGTCTATCCCGGATAACCTGAGCAGCGATTGTCTCTCTCTTATTGTTTCTAAGAATATGTGCGCCGAGAAAAGATCGGAAGCGCAGGAGATCATTCATGCTCAAAGAACGTTTAAGCGCAGTCAATGACGTAACCGAAAAACTTCACGCGTTGGAAGCTGCTATCGATAATGCACTTATCTGTGCAGGCGAATTAACATCCACGACCTCGGCAGCGCGCCAACGCGCGAATCTTTCTGCACTCGTCGCACAAGAGGCTATCTCTCTTACGGGTGAATCCGTCGCTGCGCTCCATTCAGCCCGCGCGCGAATTGTCGATGCCCATTGTGCATTCACGAAAGTCCAAGGCCAGCTCGGTTTCAAAGTCACAGCAGGCGGAGCCCTATGGAAGTTTTTCGAAGATTCCGCAGAGGAAAGTCCGGTGGCACTGGTGCATTCCGAAAAAACGAAAGCAGCGTAATTATACACCCGCGTTGACTGGAGTGCCGATAGTATGAGATTTGCCCGTTATGGCAAAATGGATTTTCCTATTTCTTATGCTTTCGGCATTCATCTTCGTGCTTCGATACGGAAAAGTGGAAGAACGTCTGGCCTTGTTCGTCTTGGTTTTCAATTTCACAGGAACAGCAGCCATTTACCGAATGAGCGGCGAAAACTGGCTGGAACCATCCTTTGGCATTTTCCTAATCGATTTTTGCAGCTTGTTATTTTTTATCGTTATCGCCTTCCGGAGTAAAAGATTTTGGCCATTGCCGATTGCCGCATTTCAGATGATACCAGTGCTGACGTTTTTCGTGACGTCTGTGGGAGTGGATCTCAATTCTCAAGGCGTGGGGGTAACTCAGGGAGCTTGGGGATTCGTGCAACTGCTGATCCTAATTGTGGCAACGATAAGAGGCAGAAATTTAGCGAAAGGTCACGTCGAGATATAGAAGCTTTGGCCCAGATAATAAGGCCAATTATCAAAAAACAAGCTGAGGCTGAAGCTGAGCGAATTTTAGCCAAGTTCATAACAATTCGTCAGCTTTTTCAAGAAATTGGGCATCAAAAAAAAGCCGCTGATGGATTAGACGCAGAAGCAATCGAATATCTCAAGATTGTTGCGAGATCCTTCAACTATGCCTTGGAGCAAGAGCTTGTTTCAGGCCCGGTGCTCAGTTCCTCCACTGCCTTGCACGACTATTTGTTCCACAGCCTGTCATCGTCCAAAAAAGAACTGTTTCGTGTTCTTTTTCTCGATACCAAGAATCGTCTGATTGAAGACAAGTTGATGGGCATTGGGACAGTAAACCGCATTCAGGTCCATGTCCGTGAAATCATCCGTGAGGCTTTAGAGCTTAAAGCAACGGCCGTCATATTGGTGCACAACCATCCGTGTGGTGATCTAAGTCCAAGTAGTTCTGATATTGCTTTGACAAGAAAAATCGTCGACCTGTGCCAGTCATTTGATGTGGATGTTCTTGATCATCTGATTGTTGCAAAAAGTGGTATTGCTAGCATGCGAAGCCTTGGTTTGCTCGATGGACGCGAAATGTCCCGTTTGCCAAAATCACTCACCTTCAAGCGGAGTTTTCTAACAAACTTCCTTGGCTCTTTCTTCAAAACCTTTGGAAAAGCATAAATGCAACCGGAACAATCAGCACGACTATTACTCCGTCAAATATCTGCTCTCGACGAAGCAATTGGCGAACCCATATCCCAGAATATCTCAGCAAAAATTTTGCTGCACTTGTTTGTCGAGCAAAATTCGGAAAATGTTCTCAAAAGTGATGAACTCAATAAAATGATTGATGCCCCGACATCCACATTTGATCGCTATATTAAGGTCTTAGCATCAGAGGGTTTAATCGAAATGTCTCAGGCCGATATGTCGGAACCGGCTGCACTGCGATTATCTGATTCGATGAAAAAGCGTTTGGCTACCGTTTTCCTTTCCCCAGAGTAGCGCCGACTATTTGGAATTGGACCTTAGGCCCAAGGCGCAAATCGCGTCATCAAGCTTGGCTCCAGCCAAATGATCTCCTGTTGTGTCGAGAATTTTAAGTGCCTCTTCCATCAGAGTATGGGCGCGCAACCTCAATCCAGCATTTTGTATTTCGCTAAATTCATCGACTGGCGGCATTAAATTGCTCCCGGAATTCTGACTAGCTAACAAAGAAGTTGTTGACAAGTAATCTCTAATTATAACGAAGTTAATAGATAACTGCACCTTTTACACGATTTTACAAACTACAGAAAACCGCAAACAAAAGCCTCAAGCGTGCAGCTATTTTCATTATTTCCAAGCCTCCACTGACGCCATTCGCAGCGTTTGGCCGTGCATCGCACAATATCCGAACTCCAGTTGTGAATGTAGTGAATTCATGTTCGTAAACTATAAGATCAATTGCGAGAGAATTGATGTGTAACGCCCGGTCTTCGCGGTGAAACATAAATTTCGCAGCCTTTCTCGGCATGGTCGGTCTCAATTTGCGTAACGAATACCACTTAGCGGGCATCCGCATGCTGCGATCCGGATGTCGGTTTATCAGCCTTTGGGCAAAAACAAAATATTGGAAAATGGCCCAATTCGAGTCTTTTTTACCAGCTCCACTGGCAGGTTTCGGAAAATGACTTTTTGACCGAGAACGTCGCCAAATGGGGCGCTTACCGACTGATAGCTACTGTATCAGAAATGTCTACTATTCGCGCTTTCAATTGGAAACGGCTTGTCTGTTGCCAAGTCAATTAACTATGTTCTTAATAGTTGCGTCGAAATGCCGTCATTGTTTCTGATTACAAAAAAGTGGAAAACAATGGCAACTCAACCTCACTCCCAAATCGATGGTCATATGCAAGGCGCGTTCAATGTAAGCCGTTGGTTCCTTGAATCCTTCAACTGGAGAAAGCGCGAACCAGAGCCAAAGCCTCTATATAATCAAAAGATTGTAGAGATTTCAGGCTTTCTAAATTCTGTGCGACTTGAACCGACGCCTGAAGCTTACAGGCTTGCCTGGGAATATAAATATGGAGAGAGCTTGCAGTTTTGTTTGGCCGTAGATGAGATTATTGAGAGCCATGGGCATGTGCCGATCTCATCAATTAAGCAACTAACCGAAACTTATCTAGATGTCTGGAATTCTGCAGAACTATCCGAGCTAGTTACTAGCAGCACGCGGGCATTGCGAAACGGCCATAAAATAATCACTGATAATCGAAACGAAAATCGTGATTATAGCCATGCATTGGAACAAGAAGTCGGGAAAATTGATCGCTCGCAAGGCAATCAAGGTCAGTTGAAGGCGTTGATCAATCTCACGAATACGATTGTCGAAAAATCACAAGAAGCTCAACGACAGTTGAAGGAAGCGGAAAACCAAGTTTCCGAGATGCGGAAAAAGCTAGATGATGCAACACAAAAGGCCGAGACCGATCAACTGACCGGTCTACCCAATCGATGGGCATTTGAAAATTGTCTGAAAGATGCGCTTTTGCGGTCTAAGGAAGCATTTGAACCCCTGACTGTAGCCTTTATCGACATCGACAAATTCAAACTGATAAATGACAATCATGGTCATGAGGCAGGTGACAGGGTTCTTAAACGTGTGGCGCAATATCTTGATGGTATGTCTGACAATAAATGCCATCTCGCGCGGCACGGAGGAGAAGAGTTCGTCGTTCTATTTCTTGATAAAACCTCGCAGCAAGTGTTCGAAATTATCGACAGTGTAAGGTCTGAACTTGCTGCGCATAATTTTATGAACCGGGAAACGAACGAGGCAATAGGGACGGTAAGTTTTTCGGCTGGAATCGCTTCGCTGGCAGGCGCTGGTGATCCACGTCTTATGCTCCGACGAGCAGACGCTGCTTTATATTCTGCCAAGCAAAGTGGTCGAAACCAGGTTGTAATTGATTCAGCTGAATGTGTTCATTGATGTTTTTAAGACTTCGGCATTGTCAGCATCTCATACCTAGCTGACGAGCCGCTTTTACTTTCCATCAAGTCAGTTCGAACGACCGAAACTGGGTGGGTTGCGGAAGGACCGGTTTTGCGCGATCAAAAGGAAAAACAGTTATTCAAGATCAGAGGGGCGCTGCTGGCACACGCCGACTTCGATGAATCTCTGTTGACTTACGCTGCGATAGGGCATGGCGTTATGGGCGCGCCGGGAACTGCCGATGATCCTGACATTATCAAATTTGCTACTCTTGGAGGAACTGCAAGATCAAATGCGGCGGCCAGAGCAGATAGTTGGCCTAAGATTTTGGAGTTTTTGAATGAAAACCTGAAGCCTTAAACTAGCTTTGTATTAGCTGAGTGCCGTGCGCAGTCTTCGCTGGCGATTAGTAGCGCTTCAGCAATTTTCTTTGCTACCTGAGCAGCACCGTCCTCGCGATAAATCACCTCGACTAACTCCGTCGCTCGCAAGGCTATTTCGGGGGTCGCCAGCAGAACTTCCAGTGCTGCCGCGACCCGTTTTGTTTGGAAGTGCTTCAACGGCAAGCTTTGCGCAACTCCCATCCGTTCAAGCCGCGCCGCATTGTCGAATTGATCATTGCAATGCGGGACCACAAGTTGAGGTAAGCCAGCCCTGAGCGCTTGGGTCGCTGTCCCAATCCCTCCGTGATGAACAATTAGTCGCGCGTGGGGTAGCAAAAGTGAGTGCGGAATATAGCCAGCAATATGCACATCGGGCGCGATGAGGTTGCTGAGTCCAGCCACTTCCGCATCGGGGACCAACAGCAATGCTCGGTGACCCGTCTGCCTCGATGCCTTGATGCATATTTCATGGAATGGACTGCCTCCTAATGATAAGCTACCCATGGTAAAGATGATTGGAGCATCTCCTTCGTCGAGGAAAGCCCTTAAACTGGAGTTAAGTTCGCCAGTAATAGGGCCATCATAGTTTGATGAACCAACGACTTCAAAGCCATCAGGATGGTCTGGCTGAACATCGCTCAAAAGTGGCGAATAAAGACCGAGCACCCTAACCGCACCAGACTTTGGCCCGAATATCGAAAAATTATCTAAGGTCGGACCAGGAAGGTCTAGCTCGCGCCTCATTTGTGCGACGGGTCGTGCGAGGTGCGCTAATGCATGTTGGAACAAAGAGATAAAAATGCGGTTCCACATGATTGCCGCACGCGATTGCGGAACGGGCAAGAATGGTATTGGCGGTATTACCGGCGGGTCATGTGCCGAAAGTGCTAGAAATGGTGAAAATAGAACAGTCACATGAGGCACTCGATATACCTGTGCGGCAATGACTGCTGCAGGCGCCGCAACATGAGTGACAACCATCGCGGCTCCCTCGATCACCGTTCGCAGTGCATCGAGGTTAGCTTGAAGATGCGGAAGCACGATCTTTGCGGGGAAAAAAGAACGATCTGCAGCCATACGGTCAACGAAATCATCAAGTCCAACCCCTAGACTTGATAGAATTTCAGGCAGGTCAGGCCCTACTGGATGTGCCGCTATTCCGGCCCGTTCCACGTGGTCAATGTGACACGGATAGGTCGCAACTATCGGATCAAAACCTTCAAGGACTAACGCCTTGGCAAGCGATATGAATGGATAAACGTCCCCAAGGGTGCCTGCAGTAACGAGAACAATTTTCTGACCTTGCTGCACCAAAATTCCTCTCGAAGCGAAGTTACGCAAAGGTAGTGCTAATTGCTAGTCCGATATGCCCTGATTATCGATGGGCTGAAGCCTGAACCCATGCCAGCTTGAGCATTGGCTAAGTGTCGCAATACGCTATTTCAGAGCAGCCAGTTTCCTTGCCACCCTATTCACGGCGTGAGGGTTTGACCTCGGCGGAGAAAAGCACCCGGTTCGCTATCGGGAAGGCCGAGCCTTCACTTGAACGACAGCAACTGGGGCGATTGTGTTGAAAAACTTCGAGCGCGTAATTTAATTACGGAAGGTCGTCGGAATTGAATCAACGCCAACGCAAAATTGGATCGATATGTCGCAGCACCGATGTTGAACGGAAGAAAATTATCCGACCTTCTGAGAGACCGAGTTTTTCAATACAATCGGGGCGGAAGCGGAAGGGCGGCTTTGATTTTACCACTTTGTTGATCAGACCGCGCGCATCCCATCAATAATGAATTGGGGGCCAAAGCCCATAACAGGCCATCTTTAGATTTTACACTCTATTAACTATAATCGTTCAAAGCGGTTTTGAAAGCAATAATTTCTATGCCAAATTTCGACCGAAACTTGATAAATCTAGCACAACGACCGCGAGCGTTGTTGTTTACGTTATTTGCCACTACGATACTATTTTTGGGGGTGAGTGGCGTTTTCCAGCCAGTTGAAACATTGCCGCAGGCATTTCGGGATCGGATACGCAATGTAGATTCTTCGGGCGGCGTTATCCTTGTAGCAATTGATAATAAGAGTCTTTCTGTTGGCGATGCGCATCCTTGGCCTCGGTCGAATTTTGCGAAAATACTGTCTGCAGTTGATGCAGCCGGTGCAAAACAAATTGCTTTGGATATCGATTTATCAGACGCTACAACGGACGCGGAAGATACGGCGTTGGCCCATGCGATTAACACGGCGAAGAACAAAATTTATCTGCAACATCGCTTTTCGTTTGATAACGGCTCGGAGATAGCGAATTTTTATCCACTTGCCACTTTCTCTAAAAATGCGCAATTGATGAATTCCAATGTTTCTGTCGATTACAGCGGCTCGGTCGTAAACGCCCCATATGCTGTGAAGGCGCAAGGAATGCTAATCCCTTCTCTCGCGTCGATAATATCAGGTAATTACCAGCTCTCCGAAGAGATTTTTCCCATCAGCTACGGTATTGATTTGAGCACTATTCCAATAATTAGTGCCGTGGACATACTCGACGGCCGTTGGGCACCGGAATTAGTTCGAGGCAAGACCGTTTTGATTTCCGGAACGGCGTCAAAGGAATTTCCAGCCTTCAATATTCCTGGACATGGCACGAGACCAAAAAGCATCATCAACATTGCAGCCGCGGAAACGCTTATTAATGGCAGACCAATTCAGCTTGGGTTTCTGCCGGTTTACATTTTTGGCGTGATTGCCGGAGCCTGTTTTCTCTGGGCACAAAATCGACTTTTTAGCCGATTAGCGGGTATTTCATTTCTGACTATAGTCCTTGCGGTCCCTTATGCTCTCGATAGCGCGAATATTCGGGTCGCAATCATTCCTGGTATACTCGTGTTTCTGTCTAGCTGCGCCCTAAGGTGGCTCGTTGCAATGAAAGAACATATCTCCTCCATGAGCAAAACCGATTCGCTATCAGGATTGCCCAACCTTAAGGCCTTGGAAGAAATTGCTGCGAATGAAATAACGGGCCTTATTGCGTTCAAATGTCACAATATCACTGAAGTCGAGCATAACCTTTCAGACCGTTCATCTGAATTTTATAATGCCGTCAAGCGCGCGATGGAGCTCCAATCGGCTGACACATTTTATGGAGGGCAAGGTGTTGTTATAGGAGCGCTGAGAGGTGTAATCGGTTCTAAATTGGATGAGTCAGCTGAAGGCTTGCACGCTATGCTGCGCACAATTTATGTTGATGGCAACCCGATTGATTTGATTGGCACAATCGGAATTTCGGACAACGAAGATTGCTCTATTCTAGACCGGGCCCGGCAGGCTATTATTGCGAGTGGAACGGCCAGAAATAACGAACGTAGTGTTATGCGCTTTTCACAAAATCTAAGTATGGGTGTTGGTGATGACCTATCATTGATTTCGCGATTGGAAATGGCAATATCCAACAACCAATGCACTATGAATTTTCAACCAAAAGTCCGTTTGTCGGATTCGTCTTTGATTGGTGGTGAAATGTTGCTGCGCTGGACCGATCCAGATGACGGGCCAATGAATATTCAAGAGCTTATACTGCAGGCAGAAAAACATGACCGGGTTTGGGATCTCACGAAATTTGGTTTAACAGAAACCGCAAAGTTTCTAACTCAGCTTGGCCAAGAACATGAAAATCTTGTGATATCGATAAATCTTTCGGCGAAGTTGCTGTTGCGGGCCGATCTAGTAGACCGGATTATAGAAATCATTGACGTTTACGGCATTTCCCCATCGCGCATTATGCTTGAAATCACAGAGACGGCGGCGATTTCCACCGGTGATATAGCTCTTCAGGTATTGAAGCGAATCCAAAATGCGGGCTTCAAATTATCTATCGATGATTATGGAACTGGTGCGACTTCTATGGAATATCTTAAAAAAGTGCCTGCGAGCGAATTAAAGATAGATAGATCGTTCGTTGCAAATATCGCAGAAAGCCGGAGTGACTTTGTTTTGGTGAGCTCGACTATTGCGCTTGCCAAGTCATTGGGCATGGACGTGATTGCCGAAGGCATTGAGTCGAAGGAAATAGTGGAATTACTCCGCTCATTAGACTGCTATGGGGGGCAAGGATATTATTTCGCAAAACCCATGGGGCTCGATGCGGCGGTCAATTTTATAACGGGGGATAAGTTAAGAATATCCGGCGCTTCGGCTGTCGGAACGCGGAAATAGCTATTCAATTCACCAACGGTCAATAAATGTTATCCTTATTTGCAAGCATTTAGCGATCTTTGATGGTTAATGTCTTGATAACCATATTCCTTAAAGATAGTTTAATGTCTGTAGCAAGATCGCTATCGTTAATCGGGGAAGATGTTTATGAATCCGAACAAAAAGAACCAGCCGCCAAAAGGATTTTGGGAATGGCTTTTGGGCGAAAACCAGTGGCGTTAATTTACGCCAAGATAATTTGAAAAACGGCGGGTTCTTCCCGCCGTTTTTATTGGTATTGTTTGCAATTCTCGGCGAACTTTGATTTCGCGAAGTTTTCCTTTATCCACTGTCGTTGTCGCAGGTATATGCCGCCGCGAACGGAGTTCTGTAATCCTCGTTTTTCGTCAACACCGCCCAGACGAGCTATCCCAGTGCACAATGATACAAATGTGATTTGAATGCTTAAAACTAGTGGCCTAGCGATGCCTGCTATCACAAGCAGACCTTGGCTCAGTATCCGTCATCGCAATCTGTAGCTACCGTCGGCTGCCTGCTCAGTTAGAATAGTCGATCTGGTAGTGAATCCACCCAAAAACAGAGCTTGAATGTCGCATTTGTCGAGCCATCTGGATGATTGCTAATATTGCCTTTCGGCAGCGAAAAAAACGACTTCCCTGTTTTGGGGGCATTTGTCGAGTCATAGAAGAAGGGAAAATTGCAAAATCCTTGCATCATTGCCTGAAACAAATGCGGGGTGCTCTCCCAGTCTTTTTCCCTGAGTGCTCAGCTTACCATCAAACTTGCCGTTCGTGCCGATATCGTGCACTATTCGTATCATCGCTTCAATGGCCTGTTTTTCGGGATAGTCGGTGGGCGTCACAAGTTCGATCTCTTGATCCGCAAAGTATGAAAGTCCGTGAGTTTTAAATTTGCCCGGACCATCAGCCTTAAATGCTATCTGAACCGACGCCGGAAACGTTCCATGTGTCATATATTGGTCCAAAGCTTCACCAAAATACTCCGCGCCAATAAGGTTATCTGCATGGGTCCACGCAAATGCGACAGCTTCGATTGCATCGCCGATATATTGACCGAGCAGCATGAGCGCGCGATTAATTTTTCCAAAATGCAATGTATCGGCTATGCTTTCTCCTAGCGATAGTCCGATGCTCGAGAGGAATATTTCCGGCGGTGTGAAACCAACGAAGTTAGGAGAAATCGATTCTATCCAGCCTTGCGTTTCCTCGATATCATGCGTTCGCAACAAGAATGACATACCGTCCAGCATGACTTCTCTGAGATTTGCAGTTTCATTACCAATTTTTCTTATTTTTAGAATGTGCTCAAGATCTTCTGGCAAGTTGAGATCGTCGAGATCAAAATTTTCAGGCAACTCGGCAAGAGCCAATAAAGGTGTTGTTTCAATCATCGCTTCATTTGCCTAGTTTACAACTGTTAGTATTTTTGCATAATTCCGGATTATACAATAACTCAAGACGAATTACTTAGCTAGCCTATTGATGCACACCCCAGATAAATCGTGGCCAAAACCAAAACCACCATCCCGTCGGTTGGTGCAGCTTCAGGGCGCTGACTGAAAAACTGTAAGTCAACGCTGAGATAACTAGGGTGTGATCACATTTTACCCAGGCCTGTCATTGACCAAAGAAAATCGGGATGAGGATTGCACCTAGCGCAGGGGGCACATTATAGAGTCCATGCAACAACCAAGCGCTCCCAAAGCCAGCGACAATCCGAGCATAGGCGAACAGCCATCCACAAATTATCAATGGCATTGTTACCAAAAGAGGCAGGAGGAATGATGATCCTTCAGCATTCGCGAAGTGAAGGCTGCCAAAAATAATCCCCTGCAACCAGAAGATATACGGAAACACTTTGCCATAGAAATCTGGACGCGCGGGATTCCGAGTGCGTTCAATTGCGAAAAACAGCAAGAAAGCCAGAACAGCTATTACAACCAGCGCCCCTTCCTCTGGTGGTTTGTTACTCAATATTTCAAGCAAATGCGCTCCGCCGTAAAGCACCCCGAGAAATGTTGCCGTCGCTACCACAGAACGATAACTTCCGGTCAGCCAACCACGAAACATCATCTCTTCAAGCAGCGGGCCGAGGAACACTAACGCAACAAGCATAGATAATGCCGGTCGATCGAGCACTCCCGCGAGTTTGTCTCCCACGGCAACCTCTGAAAACATAACGACTGGTATTGCCAGAATAGCGAAGAATGCAGTTACCGCGAACGAGATGGCCAATAGCCAAATCACCAAAACGAGCCGTGAAGTAATCGTTGGCGCTCTAGATGCCTTGATGTTGGGACGCGCTAGGAATGAAAGAAAATCCGCGAGAACGCTTTGACCTGATTTAGTGATTTCGAGGATATAAGACGTTAACGTTGCCATGGTCTCCAATCATCGCGCCATTCCAACTCCAGATCAACGTCTGATTCTGGCTTCTTCTACTTTACCTGGAAACGTCAGCTATTGATGACGAGGACGGCTCTCCATCTTCCCTGCATTATTGTGTGCGGGGCAAATTTGGAAAGGAGAGCAGTTATGGGAACGGTTACGATTATTGGTCTGGATATTGCGAAGTCTGTTTTTCAGGTTCACGGTGTAGATGCGCAAGGTGAGGCTGTCGTTCGCCGACGTCTGACGCGCGGCCGGCTGTTGAAGTTCTTTGCCGGATTGCCGCCTTGCCTAATTGGCATTGAGGCGTGCTCCTCATCGCATTTCTGGGCGCGTGAACTGGTGGCTTTGGGGCATGAGGTGAAGCTGATGCCCGCCCAGTATGTTAAACCCTATGTGAAGCGCGGCAAGAATGATGCGGCCGATGCCGAGGCCATCTGCGAGGCGGTGACGCGTCCGACCATGCGGTTTGTCGGCATCAAGACACCCGAGCAGCAGAGCGCGATGATGTTGCACCGGGTGCGCCTGATCTTGAACCGTCAGAGGACACAGCTCTCGAATGCGATGCGGGCTCATCTGGCCGAGTTCGGTATTATCGCTCCTGCTGGCCGCAATGGCCTGGAACGATTGCTGGATGTTATCGCAGACCCTGATGACTTGCGCCTTCCTGCCGATGCCCGGCTCTGCCTGGGGATGCTGGTCATCCAGCTGCGGGTGGTCAAGGAGCAGATACTGGAGAATGATCGGCGCATATTGGCGCAGGCCCGCGAGACGGACGTGGGCCGCCGCTTAATGGAGATCCCGGGAGTGGGGCCATTACTGGCCAGTGCCTTTGTTGCAACGATTACCGATCCTGCTGTCTTCAAATCGGGCCGGAACCTTGCCGCCTGGATCGGGCTTGTTCCGCGTCAGAACTCAAGTGGGTCCACAATGCGGCTTGGCGGAATCTCCAAGGCAGGCAATCGCTATCTGCGGCAGATGCTGATCGTGGGAGCCATGGCTGTCATCCGTCAGGCCATGCGTTATGGCGACAAGTATCCCTGGCTTTCGCAGCTTCTGGCGCGCCGAAAGGCCAAGGTCGCCGCTGTTGCACTTGCCAACAGAAACGCGCGCACGATCTGGGCTATGATGATGAGCGGAGAACACTATCGCAATCCGGTTGCGACATGATATAAGCAGCGCTGAGTAGAGCGCGCTAAAGAGGTTGGAAAGGAGCGACAGGAGTTGATGCAAAAAGCCGGTTGAAACCGCCGAAACGGGAAAACCCAGACCGCCCCCGCACTTCGAGTGCGTGCAATTGATCGGGACCCGCTTCGCGCGAATGGCATTAGGGCCAGCGGCAATATGTGCCGCATACACAGGTCGGACACATGGCCGCTCCAACCAGCAATGCAGACGCACCAGTCAAACCCTCACCAACGGAGAGCCGTCCACCCATGGGGCGGTAGCCGAAGGTCCGCTTTCCACCGCTCAGCATCCAATAGCGGACAGTCCGCAAACGGCCCAATTGCTGTCGGTCCGAAACGCGCCTACTTTCGGCCATTCGGGCTTCCCTAGCGAATGCCCGGAAGCCGCCGTTAGGTCATCATTGCGTTAATGGCAGGCCTAAACGCAATGCCGTCCATTTTTTGTCCTGTGTGGATCATACTAGAATTGTCATCAAATTGGGCTTCCATGATCGGTTACGGCTGTGGGGCAGCAGCCTACGCTTCGCCGAAGTCCTTATTGATTACGTCATCGCTCTTCGACGATTGGTTTGCCCTTGATCTTGCGATCTT
>CAJQMX010000230.1 GCA_905479515.1 uncultured Parasphingopyxis sp. | reverse complement strand
GCTGTGAATTTCGAGGCCGATCTCGACAGCTGGGTGGCTCCGTTCATCATGGCGGCGATCAATACGCGCAATGTGCATCGTACCAATTTCCTGCTTGACCATGCTTATTGTCAGGACTTTGTCTATGACGAGATGGTGTTGACGGGCCCCGGTGATAGCGGGGAGGCGACGGCAAATGCCGTGGCCGGGGACAAGTCACTCGGCGGTGAAGGCGGCCCCAAGCCCGGCGAAGGTCCAAGCAAGGAAGAGCGCGAAGCTGGCTATTATGATGTGCTCTTCATTGCCGAGAGCGATGATGGCGAACGGGTAACGGTCGGTGTCACTGGTGATAAAGACCCCGGCTATGGCTCGACCTGCAAGATGATCGCCGAAAGCGCGATCTGTCTTGTGCGCGACGTGCCTGACGCGCCGGGCGGTATCCTGACGCCGGGCGCGGTCATGGCTGCACCGCTGATAGAACGGTTGAAGGCCAATGCCGGCCTGACATTCAAACGCGAAAGCTAGAGCCGCCGCCCCAAAACGGGCCTATTCCCAAAGTGCCAGTGCTTCCTCGATGCTGAGGACGCTGCTGCTGCCAATGTCCGCTGGCGTTTCCGAAAAGCGCGGGGCGGGCATGGGCTGCATCGTCCCGTCCCGCTCGGCAAAGGTCTGGCGCGCGACATTGTGGTGGTGCGAAGGCGCTTCGGCGATCGTGAGGACGGGCGCCACACAGGCGTCGCTGCCTTCGAAATGCGCAGACCATTCGTCGCGCGTTCTGGATGCGAACTTGGCTTCGAAAGCGGAGACCATATCGGGCCAGCGCGCGTGGTCATGTTGCGGGAATTCCGCAGCATCTATGCCGAGTTTTTCCAGCAGGACGGCAAAGAACTGCGGCTCAAGCGCACCGACGGCCATATAACCGCCATCCGCCGTTTCATAACAGCGATAGAAGGGCCATCCGCCGTCAAGCATGTTCGCTTCGCGTTCTGCCTTCCACAGCCCGGCGCCATGAAACGCATAGAACATGCTCATCAGCACAGCCGCGCCGTCCGTCATGGCCGCATCGACAACCTGGCCCTTGCCGGTCGTTCGCGCGGAAAGGATCGCAGAAACAACGCCCAGCGCGAGGAACATCGTACCGCCGCCATAATCGCCGACCAGATTGAGGGGCGGCATCGGCGGCTCACCTTTGCGACCCATCGCGCCGAGCGCGCCTGTTATCGCGATATAATCCAAGTCATGACCGGCGCTTTGCGACAGGGGGCCTTCCTGGCCCCAACCTGTCATCCGTCCATAAGCGAGCTTGGGGTTGCGGGCGAAACAGTCATCCGGGCCAAGGCCAAGTCGCTCCATCACCCCGGGCCGTGCGCCTTCCAGCAGCGCATCGGCCTTGCTGATCAAGTCGAGCGCCTGATCGCGCTGCGCAGCATCCTTCAGGTTGAGCGCGATCTTGTTCCGACCGCGCAACAGGATAGCGTCGCCCGGCGCATCGA
This sequence comes from uncultured Parasphingopyxis sp., assembly GCA_905479515.1. Next base: position 8,244 of record CAJQMX010000230.1, on the reverse strand, counting down.
CGTCCGATTTGTCCGGTCGGCCGATCCGAATAATCTCTGCGCCCAAATCCGACAGGATCATGCCTGCGAGCGGCACCGGGCCGATTGCGTCAAATTCGAGGATCCGGCATCCGGCCAGCGGACCGGTTTTGGCTTTGGACATTGGGTCGTTCCTTGTTGGATTGAGTATCGATTATGCAACAAGTTCCTTGAGCGGAACCGATGCATCGCCAAGCTTTTCAAGATCAGGATGGACCTTGCCGATAACCAGCTTGCGCCCCTGAACATAATCCTTGGTCGCATTGACGCAGTCCAGCGCAATTACCCGGCCCTGTTTGAGATAGGTGATCGAGAAACTGCGATCAGCGATATCGCCCCGCATCACTGTCTGATCATAGCCGGTCGACAGACCCACTGTCTGGAGCTTCAGGTCATACTGGTTCGACCAGAACCAGGGTACGGCGTCATAGGGTGCCGGATTGCCGAGTATCGCCTTGGCAGTCACCGCCGCCTGGTCATTGGCATTCTGAACCGATTCAAGCCGGATCGTCGCGCCGTCCGCGAAGCCGTTGGCATGGGCTGCGCAATCGCCGATAGCATAAATATCGGGCAGGCTGGTCCGGCAAAATTCGTCGACGAGCACGCCATTGCCGCCTTCCGCGCCAGCCTCCAGCAGCGGTTCGACTGCGGCGATAATGCCAATCCCGACGATCACCATATCGGCAGCGATGCTCTCGCCATCGGCCAGTTCCACGCCGGTGGCACGGCCATCTTTACCCGTAATGCTTGTCACGCCGACGCCGGTGCGGAGGTCCACACCGTGCGCACGATGCTCGGCCTCGTAAAACTGCGACAGTTCCTCACCGGCGACGCGCGCCAATACCCTGTCCAGCGCTTCAAGCAGGGTCACTTTCTTGCCCAGCTTGGTAAGGACGGCCGCCGCTTCCAGACCAATATAGCCGCCGCCTATGATCGCGACATGTTCGATCGCATCGAGCTTGGCCATCATTGCATCAACATCCGCGCGCGTGCGAACGGCATGCACGCCAGCCAGGTCATGGCCAGGGCAGGAAAGGAGGCGCGGCGCGCCGCCTGTCGCCCAGATCAGCGTTCCATAGGTCAGTGTTTCGCCGTCTTCGAAGGTTAGCAGATGCGCCTGCGCGTCGACCCTCACCACCCGCCGGTTGAGCATCATCGCGATGTCGCGTTCTTCCCAGAATTTCTCGGGCCGGATCATGATCCGCTCAAACGGCTTCTCGCCCGCAAAATAGTCCTTGGACAAAGGCGGGCGTTCATAGGGAAATTCGGGTTCTTCGCCAATCAGCGCGACCGAGCCCTCAAATTTCTGCTGCCGCAGCATGATGGCGGCCTGCGCTCCGCCATGCCCTGCACCCACTATCGCGATATCAATTGTCTTGTTCATCCGCACTACCTAGCCGAGTTTTGCGTGGTTTCAACGGCTCATTTCGCGATAAATGTCACGCGGCTTGCACAGTGCCTACGCTCGGATATGGTGGAGGCACAGGAGATACTCGCATGATGAATTCGCCGATCTGTTCGATGCTCGATATCGAATTCCCACTGCTCGCATTCTCGCACTGCCGGGATGTCGTCGTCGCGGTGTCGAAAGCCGGAGGTATGGGGGTATTCGGTGCCGTGAATCTTTCGCCCGACCGGTTACGGGAAGAGCTCGACTGGATCGATGCCCATGCCGATGGCATGCCTTATGGTGTCGATCTGATCGTTCCCAACGCGTTTGCTGGCAAAGGGGAGAAGCTGGATACTGGCAAGCTGATCGATTCTATTCCGCAGGAGCATAAGGATTTTGCATCGGGAATTCTGGCCGAACACGACATCGCAACCGATGAGCTCGACAAGAGTCGGGGTATGTCTGGCAACTTCGCGAAAAATCTGCGTGCAGAAGGCGCGGCGAACAGCCTTGAAGCGGCGTTTGAATATCCGATCAAACTGATTGCCAATGCGCTCGGCGTGCCGCCTCAGGTGATGCTCGATCTTGGCAAACAGCACGGTGTGCCAGTCGCGGCGCTGGTTGGAGCCAAGGAACATGCGGTGGCGCAGGTCAATGCCGGCGTCGACATTCTGGTCGTGGCGGGCGGCGAGGCGGGGGGCCATTGCGGAGATGTGTCAACGATGGTGCTGATCCCGGAAGTGGCGCGCGCGCTGAATGAGATCGGTGCCGACACGCCAATATTGGCGGCCGGCGGCATTACCACGGGCGAACAGATGGCAGGAGCCATGGCGATGGGCGCTGCCGGGGCCTGGTGCGGTTCGGTCTGGCTGACCACAGCGGAAGCGGAGACAAATCCGGTGGTGAAAGAAAAGATGTTGGCCGCGAGTTCGCGCGATACGATCCGGTCACGCTCACGTACCGGCAAGCCGTCCCGCCAGCTTCGGTCCCCCTGGACAGACGCCTGGGAAGCAGACGGAGCGCCCGCGCCGCTCCCCATGCCCCTGCAATCGATGGTCAGTGAACCGGCATTGCGCCAGATCGACAAGCTGAGCCAGAGTGGGCATCAGGGTGCCAAGGACCTCGCGACCTATTGGGTCGGGCAGGGGGTCGGCCTGATGAGCCAGCCGCTTTCCGCGGGTCAGGTCGTGCAGCAGTTCAAGGAAGAATTTATCGAAGCATTTGAACGGCTTTCATTGAGCCTGGGCGACTAGACGCTCGCCTGCATTTGGGGGAATTTCGCACCTGAATGCGAGGATCGACAATCGGTCCGTCGCATGCTCTAAAAGGCATTAAAGGTTTGGTGTTAAAAGAGTTTCCAGAAGATTCTGCTGAATCTAGCAGGCTGTGCCGAAAGGGCCCCCATGGAAGCATTGAACAAGAAGCTGACGGCGGAAAATGCTGAACTGCGGGAACAGTTAGCCGACGCGCTGGCGAGCAGCGCTCATCACGAAGCACAAGCAGAGAGCGCGACCAGACGCTCTTCCATCCTTAGTGCTGCGCTTGAGACTGTGCCGGTTGGGGTCGTTTTGGCCAAAGCACCAGGCGGAGAGATTTTCCTCGGCAATTCCCGCGTTGAACAGCTGGTTGGTCACCCTGTGCTCAGATCCGAGGATACCGATTCATACGGTGAATGGGTGTCTTTCCATGCCGATGGCCGGCAGGTTGAGAGTCATGAATATCCATTGTCTCGAGTGATCCGGGACGGGGAGGATTATGCCGAACTGGATTGCCATTATCAGCGCGGGGATGGATCACGTTTCTGGATGAAGATTGTAGGCCGACCGATCAAGGGTGATGACGGCGAAATGATGGCCGCAGCGGTCGCCATGATTGATATCGAAAAAGAGCGGCAGCTGCAGCGGGAGCAAGCAATCCTGATCGGTGAGCTCGATCATCGGGTCAAAAATGCCTTTACGGTGGTCAAATCGATCGTCAGCCAGTCCTTGCGCAAGGATGACGTGCCAGTGGGACTGCGCGACACGATTGATCGGCGCCTTGATGCCTATGCGATGGCGCATTCCGGTTTGGTCGGGCGCACATGGAAGACCGCAACCATCGCCAAGATTGTTAATGAAATTCTTGGACAGCAGGTAGAGGAGGGCCGGGTTCAGCCAAGAGGCCCCGATGTCGAACTTCCAGAGAAACAGGCGCTCGCGCTGTCGATGGCGTTGTACGAATTATCGACCAATGCCTTCAAATATGGCGCGCTGTCGGTAGACGGCGGCACCGTAGATCTTTTATGGTCGGTGTCAGAAGAGCCGGATTCCATGCTGCAAATCAATTGGATGGAACGAGGTGGCCCGCAAACCGTTAAACCGAAAAGCAAAGGTTTCGGTTCGTTTATAATCGAGCGGGCCCTTGCGATGGAGACCCAGGGCTCTGTTACGATTGATTACCCGGCGTCCGGACTAACCTGGCAGTTGAACGCTCCGCTCGCAAAAGCAAAACAGGACTAAAATGACCGAAACAGCTCGCCGCGTATTCATCGTCGAAGACGAAATCATGGTCGCGTTCGAAATGGTCGATTTGCTGGAGGATATGGGCTTCCAGATTGTCGGCCCCAGCATTCACCTTGAAGACGCGAAATCGATCGCCAAAAAGCAGGACATTGATATCGCCTTTCTCGATGTGAATCTTGGATCCGGGAAAACGTCGCAACCTATCGCCGAGGCCTTGCGCGATCGCGGTATCCCCTTCGTGTTCATCACCGCCTATGATCGCGATCTGATTGATTTTATCGGTCCTGAAGACAGGGTGCTGAAAAAGCCCCTCTCCGGAGATATGCTGGCGCGTACGCTCGCCCAAACTGGTCTGTAGAGAGCCTCCTCAATTCCAACCTCGATAGGCTCAAAGAGGCCAGAATATGACCTCGTCGTCATCCTCGACCTGTTCGGCGAGTGAGCGATCCACCGCGACCGGGCCTTCAATCGTAAAGGGATATAGCGGTGCGCGTCCGCCTGCCTGATGCGCATCGAGCAAGGCCCGCATCGCGGCAACGCGGCGCGGCATGCGCTCTGCCAGATTGGTCTGTTCCGTCGGGTCATTGGCCAGATTGAACAGCCATGCCCGGTTCGGCCGTTCACTGACCTGCAATTTCCAGTCACCCTGACGGACAACGCGGTAATAGCCGCTCTGCCAGTAGATCGCATCGTCAACCCTGCTCACCTCGCCATCGCCAGCAGCAGAGGGAAGCAGGTTCACGCCGTCAATCGCAACGTCCTGTGGCAGGCTTGCCCCCGCTGCGGCGGCCAGCGTTGGCATGACATCGATATGTGCGACCGGCGTTTCACTGCGAGATCCGGCGGCAATGCGGGCGGGCCAGCGCAGGAACATCGGCACCCGAATGCCGCCTTCAAAGAAAGTGGCTTTCCAGCCGCGATAGGGCGCGTTGATTTCGGGCAGACCGATATAACCCGCGCCGCCATTGTCGCTGGAAAAGACGATGATGGTGTTTTCTGCCAGACCCTGCGCTTCCAACTCGTCCATGATCGTGCCGACGCTGCGATCAAGGGCGCGGATCATCGCGGCATAAACGCGTTCGCGGTGCGGTTCGATATTGCCGACTGCTTCATAGTCTTCGCGCGTCGCTTGGAGCGGCGTATGCACGCCCCAATGCGCAAGATAGAGGAAGAAGGGCCGGTTGCGATTGGCCCGGATGACGTTAACCGCCTCGTCCGTCCAATAGTCGGTCAGATAGCCAGCCGGTTCAAACCAGTCACTGCCGTTGAAGGATGCAGCGAACTGCATACGGGCCCAGAGGAATATATCGACGGGATCGAATTTGACCCGCGCATTGACAACATCGGGATGGTCTTCGGGCAGAAACAGTCCACTCGCCATCAACAGGCTTTCGTCGAACCCCTGGGCGTTGGGCCCGAACTCATCTCCCCGCCCAAGATGCCATTTGCCGATATGTACCGTGTGATAGCCAGCATCGCCAAGCACTTCGGCAATTGTGACTTCAGAGCTCGGCAAACCCTGTTCAGCATAAGGCGGCGCAGTTTCGGCCAAGGCCCGGTTCCATTCGGGAGGCGGCAAACCGCTGGCTTCAGGATCGGCGACCATTGTCAGGATGCGGCCCATCCCGTCTGGCGTTGGTGTAAATTCAAATCCGGTGCGGGTCGGATAGCGACCCGTCATCAGCATCGCGCGGCTTGGCGCACAGGTGGCGGTGCCCGCATAGGCCTGATTGAAGATCATGCCCTCGGCTGCCAGCCTGTCGATATTGGGCGTTGGCACACGGCCACCCGCAACACCGCCACCAAAGGTCGAAATGTCATTGATACCGAGATCGTCGGCCAGGATGAAAACGATATTGGGCGGGCGTTCGGCAGGCGGCGCTTCCGCTTCGGCGGGGCCGGCGGCCCATTCAACCGGGCGGTTGGGCGTAACATCCGTCTTGCCGCGATTGGTGACGACATAGAGGATGATTGCCTGCCGGTTGAACCAGGCAACGCCGCCGCCGATGACGACCAGCAGCACAACGGCTATCAGGATTTTCTTGATCATGCCCGCCCCTTTTCGGGTTTTCATACCCAATGGGTGTACCTATCGTCGCTTATCCCCGCCTCATCAATAGTCCACTGCCTCAGGAGAACATACAGATGAAACTCTACCAGTCCGTTGGTCCGAATCCCCGCGTCGCTACCATGTTTATCGCCGAAAAGGGTTTGAATATAGAGCGGCAGTTTCTCGATATTCAGGCCGGGGAAAATCGCCAGCCAGACTATCTTGCGCTGAATCCGCATGGCGGCACGCCGTTGCTTGTGCTGGATGATGGCACGACGATCTCGGAAAGCATGGCGATTTGCGAATATCTGGACGAGACCCATCCCGGCAATCCGCTGGTCGGTTCTACACCGGAAGAAAGAGCGGCAACGCGGATGGCCGCGCGGCTCGTTGACCAGAATATCGTCGTGCCAATGGGCAATGGCTTTCGCAGCGCGGAAGGCCTGCCGATGTTCAAGGATCGGCTGTTCTGCTGCCCGGAAGCTGCCGACGGGAATAAAGCCTATGCGCAGGATGGCCTGAAACAGGCTGATGCCATGCTGGCGGGCAAGGAGTATCTCGTCGGTGATCGGTTCACGCTCGCCGATATCCTGTTGTTCTGCTTTGTCGAATTTGGCGGCATGATTGGCCAGAACGCGCCGGCGGAGCTTGCCAACCTGCATGCCTGGCGTGACCGTGTGGCCGCGCGCCCGAGTGCTGCGACCAGCGGCGATCCCAAGAACGGCGTTGCTGGTTAGGCAGCATAGATTGTATATATGGGAGCGCGCATCCGCTGCGCGGCCCTTTGCAAAGAGTCGCGAAGACGCGGCGCTGGCGCGCGCCATTTGCCCATGAACGTTTCCGTGTCACTGCGGCGCTATCGACAACATGTCGGGAGAGAAGTTCAGAATACAGAAAATTAAGAGATTCAGCTTATTCCAAATAATTGACGACATGCCTTTGGGGGGTGAGTCATGTCTTGAGATAGACAATGAACGGAAAACGGTGATCCCCATGGCTAAAATTCTTGTTGCTGATGACGACGAACTTCTCGGCGCGCTGATATGCTCCAAATTCGAAAATGCTGGCCACGAAGTTGTGATGGCTGTCGACGGTGGCGAGGCGCTTAAACGCATCAACGAAGGCGGTTTCGACCTTGTCGTGCTTGATGCCATGATGCCGGTTATGTCGGGGTTTGATGTCCTTCAAGCCGCTCGTCAGAACCCTGCCAACAATGATTTGCTTATTATCATGCTGACCGCGCGCCGCGGTCTTGAGGATGTCATGAAAGCCATGCTTTCGGGCATTGATGATTATCTGACCAAACCTTTTGATCCCAGCGCGTTATTGGCCCAGGTCAATGCAATGCTGCTACCCGGCGGCGCACTTCGCACCCTGCAAAAAAGCGCATAGGCCCCAACGCCTGCTCCTTGAGCCTGTTTAGCCAGCTCCTCATCTCGTTTCTCGGGTGATGGGCGGGCTGATCGATACACTATTCCAGATCAGGCTCTTCGGACGTTCCTTTGGTTCGTTCGGGGAGCCTTTCCCTTATCTTGCCGCGGCGATTGATTGAAACTGGCTGTGACCGCAGATAGGGTTTCCAAATAATAACGATAGATACAGCGGGGCTTGCTCGCGATCCATGTTGATGCAATAACTTAGAACGCTAAGTAATAAAGATGGGCGACTGCCATCGACATGTGAGGGAGGTACATTCTTGTCGGGACCATTAGCAGGCCTCCGGGTTGTCGAATTGGGTCAATTGATCGCCGGGCCGTTTTGCGCGCAGCTCCTGGGTGACATGGGCGCCGATGTCATCAAGATTGAGCCGCCCGGTGCGGGCGATCCCATGCGCCAATGGGGCCGCGGTGATCCGCCGGTGTGGTGGGAAGTCATTGGTCGCAACAAACGCTCTGTGTCGATCAACCTTCGTGTGGAAGAAGGTCAGGATATCGCCCGCAAACTGATTGCCGATGCCGATATTGTGATCGAGAATTTCCGACCCGGAACGCTGGAGAAATGGAATCTTGGCCCCGACCAGCTGACGGAAGAAAATCCGGGTCTGATCGTGGTGCGCATATCGGGATATGGGCAGGACGGCCCTTATGCGCAGCGCGCGGGCTTTGGCGGGATCGGCGAGGCCATGGGCGGCTGGCGCGGAATCGTGGGCAGTCCGGATGAGCCGCCATCCAGGATGGGCGTTTCGATCGGTGACAGTCTTGCCGGAACATTCGGCGCCCTTGGCGCGCTCGCGGCGCTGCGTGAACGGGACATCAGCGGGAAGGGGCAGATTGTCGACTCCGCGC
>CAJQMX010000229.1 GCA_905479515.1 uncultured Parasphingopyxis sp. | reverse complement strand
GCCGTTGCGGGAATGGCGGGAGATCGCTCTGCTGGCGGAGCGGATTGATGCGGTAGCGGCCGAATGGAAGCCCGATCAGCTGCATGTCCATTCGCCGGTACTGAATGCGATGGCCGCCTTGCGCGTCGCGCGCCGCCAAGATTTGCCACTGATTTACGAGATTCGCGCCTTCTGGGAGGATGCCGCCGTTGGCAACGGTACGGGAAGCGTCAGTTCACCGAAATATTGGTTGACCCGGATGCTGGAAACCCATGCCGCCAATCAGGCCGATGCCGTCGCGGTGATTTGCGAAGGCTTGCGTCTGGATCTGATCCGCCGCGGTGTTGATGGCGACAAGATCATGGTTTCGCCCAATGGTGTCGACATGGCCTTGTTCGGCGATCCGTCTCCGGCCGATGCTGATCTGGCGCGGTCGCTCGGTATTTACGGTAAAGACGTGGTCGGCTTTGTCGGCAGCTTTTACGATTATGAAGGGCTTGATGATCTGATCGCGGCGACGCCGCGGCTCGTTATGGCGCAGCCCGATGCGCATCTGCTGCTCGTCGGCGGCGGGCCGATGGATGGTGCGCTGAGGGCGCAGGCCGAGCAGTCCGATGTGGCCGATCATATCCATTTTACCGGCCGCGTGCCGCATGACGAGGTTGAGCGCTATTACAGCCTTATCGATATTCTCGCTTATCCGCGCAAGAAGATGCGGCTCACCGATCTTGTAACGCCGCTCAAGCCTTTGGAGGCTATGGCGCAAAAAAGGCTGGTCGCCGCATCCGATGTTGGCGGCCATCGCGAGTTAATCGAAGACGGGGTAACCGGCACGCTTTTCACGCCGGATGATCCCGAAGCGCTGGCTGCAGCGCTTGCCGATATGTTTGCCCATCGCGAAACCTGGGAAGAACGGCGCGATGCGGCGCGCGCATTTGTTGAACGTGATCGTAACTGGTCGTCAAACATTTCGCGTTATGCCCCTGTTTACCAAAGACTCACCGGTAAGGCGGTTTAGGTTATGAAAATGAATTTGGATGCGATCAGAAATGGCATTTCGATGCCGAACTTGTTGGCACAACTGCCGAAAATCCCTGTCGCGTCGGCAGTTTCCGGACTTATCGTTGCAGCTCTGATCCTGATGACACCCAACCCCTGGTTTGAGGCGTTTATCGTCGAAACGGGATTGCCTGGCCTTGTGGCAGCTGCCGAGCCGCCATTGGGTGCGCGCGCGCGGATCGTGTTCGCGCTGATTGCAGCTCTCATCGTCACAATCGCCGCATGGGCGGTGCTGACCGCTATTCTTGGCCGCAAATTGAGTAAGCGCTCGGAAGAGCATTATGGTGATGACCGAGCAGTAGAGACACAGGAAAGCCCGCGTATTCGCCGGCGCGCAGACAGCCATCCCGATGCACCCTATCGCCGTCCGATCATGGCCGGTGACGAAATGGGTGTGCCGCTCGATCTTGTTACGGTCGCACCAGAAGAACCCGCTGACCGGAACGACGACATTCTCGAACTTGACGAGATTGTCGAAGAGGATCCGACTTTCGTTGAGGCTATCGACACGATCGCTGAAACGTCGGCGGACGATGATCAGCCAGTATTGCCGGAAACCGATGCAACGGATGAAATGAACGATCGTCCGGAGCCGGTATTCGCAATATCCTTGCCGCAGCGTGACGCCGTTTCCAATGACCCCGTGCCAGAACCAGTCGAGCGTGAAGAGGTCGCCGTAGCGCCGATTGCACCTGCTCCGCATTCCGATGCCAGAGCAGAACTCGCCGATCTTGTCGCACGGCTTGAGGCCGGGCTTGAGCGGAAACAGGGTCGGAGGAAAAAGGGTCAGAATGGCCCTGCCGATCAGGCGCATGAAAATGTTACTGCGCATCCCCAAGCACAGCCTCAATCTCAGTCGAGAGCCGACCAGGATGCTGCACTTCGGGAGGCGCTCAGCGCATTACAATCGGTCGCAGGCAAGGCGAGTTAGCCCATTCAATCATTGTCGACCGTCAAAGCTTCGATAGTGATCATACTGCCATTGTCATCGCTGCGGCATTCGAGAACCGCGATATCGACCAATATATGTGCGCCCAGATCGAATTCCGCATAATCGAGGCCATCGCATAGGGCGCGGATGCGGCTTTCAGCCTCAACACCTTCAAAGCGTACCGAAAAGTGATGGCGTGCACCATTAAAGGTAGCGCTGGACCATGGGCGGGAATGCACATTTCCGATAACGGGCCATGCTCCGGCTCGTTTCGCTAGCGCGCGAACGAGTGGCGCAAGGCCATTCGTCAGCGGCGCCTTTGTCATCCGCATTGGCCGGGTCGGCCTTTGGCCTTGGCAATATAGGCGTATACGCGGGAGCGGGTTTTGCCCCCACATTCACGCCCTTTGCGGATATCGAAAACGAAGCGGGGATCATTCACCGCCTCGCGTCCGAAGCGGGTAGGCGGCATATCATTGTGACGCAAAAACCGGTCAATATCGATCAGCAGGCTCATCCTTCTCTCCTCCAAGTTGCTCCCCCGTCGCCGACTCGATGTCGGTAGGGTTTTTCCTATCTCAAAGGTAATTTCCTACTTGTCTAGGAATAATCCTATCGCTATGGTGCCGAAATGGATGAACAAGGGCCTCGCCTGGTTTTGGAGCGTCTGGCGCGTGAGCGCGGAGATGACTATTCGGCCCTGTCTCGCCTGATAGGGCGCAATGCAGCGTATATTCAGCAATTCATAAAACGCGGAACGCCCAAGCGCCTGGCCGAACGGGATCGCCGGATACTGGCGGAATATTATGCGGTTGATGAGCAGATGCTCGGCGCGCCAGCCGAAAAGCAATCTAGGAAAAATCCTTCATTTGGCGGTCTGCCCGGTGCAGATATGGTCGCGGTCAGCCAATATGCGGTGAATGCCTCGGCCGGTCCGGGGGCGCTGACAGGCGAAGAACAGGAATTGTCACAGATCGCATTTCCCGTTCGCTGGTTGCGAAGGCTGGCGGGCGACCCGGCCGCGCTCTCGATCATCACCGTCTCGGGGGACTCTATGGAGCCCACCTTGTCAGACGGAGATGAGATCCTTGTAAGTAGTGGGGACGGGGCCGAACGGCTTCGGGACGGTATCTACGTGCTGCGCGTTGATAATGCGCTGATCGTGAAGCGCATTGCGATGAATCCGGCCAGTCGCCGGTTCACGATCAAAAGCGACAATGCCGACTATCCCGATTGGCCTGATTGCGATCTGGACTCTGTCGAAGTGATTGGCCGCGTCGTTTGGGCCGGACGGCGCCTCGCCTGAGATCTGCGCCTAGCGGGCGAACATCCATACAGTCAGCGCCAGCACGATGCCGACCGCGATTCCCGCCACCAGTCCTGCGCTTGGCTGGCCGATTGCGGCGCCGATAGCCAAGCCTGCAATAGGCCCAATCGTCAGGAATATCCCGCCGCCGAACTGCGCTTTTCGTGGTTCTTCTGTCATGGCGCTCGCTATGGCAGCGGGGGTGGCCGCTGTCACCAGAGAGAATGGCTAATATGATCTTCACCAGTTTTGCCCTGAGATATGCAACGCTTTCTGAGTAGAGGGTCTTAACCAGCCCGAACCCGCAATAGCCGAAAAAGCAGGACCCCCATCTTATGCATGAGCAATTCTACCTCCAGGATCGTGAAGCCGTACTTGACGCGGCGGACCTTGTTGCCGAATTTGGATTGCTTGCCGCCGAGGAGGCCGCCGACCGGGCTAATAAAAGCCGTGAAAAAGGCAATGTCATCCATTTCTGCCGCTGGAGACAGATCAAGCGGCTCGTCGAGTGGATGGATGACAATGAAAGTGCGTCCACACGACACTGAACAGGGGCGATTATTTCCTGTCGGATGTGGCGTATTTGATTGGCGAACCACATCTTTTCGCGCTAACAGCCGCTGCATGACCGGGTTGATCAAGCCGGGCCGGGCGTATTTCGGTTTGTTTATACTGTTTTGCGCGCTGGGCACTCCGCTGTCGCTTGCGGCGCAAACGCCTGCCGACGCAGTTGCCGAAGACGCTTCGGACGACGTCGAATCGCTAACAACGCGCGAGCTGCAGCCGCTTGATTCGACCGGGGTATTTCCTTCGTCCGAACCGATGACCGAGATAGCCGATTTCGGCGTCTCCTGGCCGGACATGTCGGTCGTCGGCGACACGGAAACAGCGGAAAGCCGCGATGCTATCGCGATCAATACGGAACAGCGTTATTCGGTAACGCTGCAGGGGATCGACGATCTTGCCGAGGCCGATGAAATTCGGTCCCAGTTTCGTGCTTTGTCCGTCCTGCGGGAACGGGATGGTGACCCTGCAGTGGTCGCCCAGATTGATCGGCGCGCCGATGTGGATAGCGAGCTGCTTAACGAGCTGCTGCGCTCCCATGGCTATTATGATGCCCAGATTGTTGCCCAGCTGAGCGGGGAGGCTGGTCAGGACAGAATCGAGGTCATCTTCGATATCCAGGCTGGCCCGCTCTATAGCTTTGCGAGCGTTGATTTGCCTGGCCTGGCAGCCGCCGGCGACCGGTCAGCAGAGCTTAGAGAGCAATTCCCGGTTCGTGAGGATGATCCGGTCGACGCCGCAGCGGTGACGTCCGCTCAGGCAAATCTGGCCGCCGAACTCGGCAATCGCGGTTATCCTTTTGCCGAAGTGGGCGAAGAGGAAGTGATCGTCGATCATGCCAACCGCAATGCCACGCTGGTCTTGCCCGTTGAAACGGGCGGAGAACGGTCCTTCGGTGGAATCCGGGTAGACCAAGGGGCGGACGAATTGTTCGGATCGGATCATGTGGCAACGATTGCCCGGTTCGAACCAGGCGAGCTGTATTCGACAGGGATGGTCGATGATTTGCGGCGGGCGCTGATCCAGACGGGTCTAGTCTCGCGGGTAGATCTGACGCCTGTCGAGAGCGAAGATCCCAGTCTGGTTGATATTGCCGTTTCCATGGAGCCAGCGCCGCCGCGGACGATTTCGGGCGAGATCGGATATGGCACGGGAGAGGGCGCGCGTGTCGAAGTTGGCTGGGAGCATCGCAACCTGTTCCGGCCCGAAGGCGCGCTTGCCCTGCGCGGTATCCTTGGCACCGATGAACAATTTGCGAGCGTTAGCCTGCGCCGCAGCAATTTTCTCGACCGCGATCAAATTCTGACAGCCCAGCTTTTCGCCAACAACTCCAATCGCGATGCTTTCGACGCCCGTACCGCTGGCGTTACGGCCAGCTTTGAACGCATCTCCAATCAGCTATGGCAGAAAGAATGGGTGTGGTCCGTAGGGATTCAGTTGCTGGCATCGGACGAGCGCGATGTTGTGGGGGCAGCGGGGCTGAGGCAGCGTGAGACATTCCTGATCGGTGCGATCCCGGTAAGTTTTGGCTATGATGGCACCAATGATCTGCTGAACCCGGAAAGCGGCTTTCGGCTGTCTGCATTCGTATCGCCGGAGCTCTCCTTTCAGGACGGCACTTTTGGCTATGCGCGGGTCCAGCTCGATGGGAGCGCCTATTTCCCGCTGATGGATGCGCTGACATTTGCGGGGCGCATAAGGCTCGGCGCCATTCCCGGCGCGTCGACCAACAACATCGCGCCGTCGCGGCGCTTCTATGCCGGTGGCGGCGGTTCCGTGCGCGGATACAGCTATCAGTCGATAGGGCCGCGAGACGCGAATAATGATCCGATCGGCGGGCGCAGTCTTGTCGAAATGGCGCTCGAAGCCCGCTACCGGTTCGGCAATTTCGGGATTGTCCCGTTTATCGATGCAGGGGCGATCTATACCGATCTGTATCCGGATTTCAGCGGCTTGCGGTTCGGCACGGGCCTTGGCCTGCGCTATTACAGCAATTTCGGGCCGATCCGCCTTGACGTGGGCACACCGCTCAACCCGCAACCCGGTGACCCGGTCATCGCTATCTATGTATCCCTGGGGCAGGCCTTTTAATGGCGGGTGCGGCGACCGATAGCGTTCCGGAGGAAGTCGATTTCATTTCGGCGACGCCCAAACGTCGGCGTATAACGCGCTGGGTGCTCTTCGGCATTACGGGCGTGTTGGCGCTCATTGTTGTTACGCTGTTTGCGCTTGATACGCCTCCCGGCAGGCGTTTCCTGATCGACCGGATAGAGGCGCTGGAACCTTCCAACGGCCTGCGCATCAAGATTGGCAGGATCGACGGCTCGATCTATAGCCGGATGCAGATTTCCGATCTCAGGCTTTACGATCCCGAGGGCCTGTTTTTCGAAGTGCCCCAGCTGGATATGGACTGGCAGCCCGGTTTGTTCCTTCTCGACAATCGGCTCTATATTGGTGACCTCGCCGCCGAACTTGCGATCCTGCACCGGATGCCTGAACTCATTCCGTCTGAAGAGGAAAACCAGCCGCTTCTTCCGGGTTTCGATATTCATGTCAGTTCGCTCGATATTGCGCGTTTCCGGTTTGAGGAAGCGGTGACCGGTGAGCGGCGTCATGCATCTTTAACCGGTAACGCGGATATCCGGGCAGGCCGCGCACTTGTGCAATTGCGCAGCCAGTCTCTCGACAGCGGGGAACGGTTGGAATTCGATCTTGATGCAGAGCCGGATGGCGATGTGTTCGATATCGACATGCAGCTCTATGCCCCGGAAGACGGCATTCTTGCCGGGCTGACAGGCATACAGCGCTCGCTGGCCATCGACATTGCAGGCAGCGGAACATGGCAAAGCTGGGACGGACGGGCGCAGGTCGACAGCGGCGAGGCCCGGGTTATTGATCTCGATCTTGAGGCGCGCGACGGCACCTTTGTGTTGGGCGGCGTGGTGCGGTCAGCAGAGCTGCTTGATCCCGGTGTCCTGCGCCGCCTCACAGCACCTGAAATGAATCTGAGCGCGCGGGCGACATGGGAAGACAGCCGGCTGGCAGGGGATTTCGATATCCGGTCACCATCGGCGGTCATCGAAGGGCGCGGCGTTGTTGATCTCGCGCAAAGCGCGTTTGACGGTTTCGCTGCGAATGTCAGACTGCTTGAGCCCTCGGCGCTTGTCACCAATATGAGCGGCTCCGATGTCCGGATGTCGGTCGATCTGGATGGTCCGTTTGACAGCGCGCGGTTCCGTTATGAACTGACGGCGCCGCGCGCGGCCATTAGCAGCACGGGTTTTGATAATCTGCGCATCGCAGGGGAGGGGCGGCTTGGCCAAACGCCGTTCGCCTTGCCGGTGGCGGCAACGGCAAGCCGGATAACCGGGCTCGGCGAAACCTTTGATGATATTGTGCGCAACGTATCGGTGGACGGAAATCTGCTGATCACGGACGAGCAGATTGTCGGTGACGATCTGCGGCTCCGCTCCGATCGCTTGCGAGGTGATGTTTCGGCGATCTACGATCTCGCCTCTGGCAATTATGCAGTCGGGTTCAATGGGGACATTGATCGCTTTCGCCTGCCGGGCCTTGGCATTTTCGATATTCGCACGCGGGTTGATGTGCGTCCGGCACCCGGCGGAAATTTTGTCATCGCCGGGGAGGCAAGGGCGGTCACGCGCACGCTGGAAAACAGTTTCTTCGAGAGCCTTGCGGGCGGGCCACCTGTGGTAAATACGGCCATCGCCTATGGCCCGGACGGTCGCTTCGCCTTCACCAATATGCAGCTTCGTGCGCCGTCGCTTCGGTTCGACGGTAGTGGCTATCTCGATGGTGGCAGTGAACTTTATATCACGGGGTCTGGCGAACAGGCGCAATATGGGCGTTTGACCGTGACGGCGCAGGGCGCGCCATCCCGGCCCCGCGTTGAACTCGCGCTGGCCAATCCCGTACCCTCGGCCGGGGTCGCAGATGTGAACGCTGTTCTTGAACCCGATCAGCGCGGCTATCTCTATTCGGCCACTGGCCAGTCGATGGCCGGGCCGTTTACGTCATCCGGCATCATCAATTTGCCAGCGAGCGCACCGGTTTCGATTGCGGTCACCGAACTGCTTGTCGCCGACACCCGCACGGCTGGTGCTTTTGCCTTCAGGGATGGCGGCATGGTCGGTCTGCTGGAGTTGACCGGGAATGGGATAGCCGGGGATATCCAGCTTCTGATGGAGGGCGGTGAACAGCTCGTCGTCGTCGATATCGATGCGGAGAACGCGCAACTCGGCGGTGAAATTGATGCGACGGTGCGCCAGGCGATGATCGATCTTCGCTGGAGCCCGTTGGAAGAGTTGCCCCGTCTTGAAGGCCATGTCGAACTTTATGGCCTGCGGCGTCGCAGCCTTTCACTCGCCCATTTCGATGGATCGCTAGAGCTTGAGGGCGGCCATGGCACGGCTGATTTCACCCTTGGTGGTGCACGCGGGCGCAATTTCGAGTTCGCGGCTCGTGCGGATATTGCGCCCGGCGAGATCGAGATCGAGGGCAGCGGCGAATTTCGCGGTGAGCCGATTACCTTAACGCCGCTGATCGTTCGCCGAGAGGATGATGAGTGGGTGATCCCGGAAAGCACGATCAGCTATGCTGGCGGCGGGGCCACGCTTGCGGCGCGCTTTGGCGGCCCGGTTACAGATGTAAATGCGACGGTTGCCGATGTTCCTCTCTCGCTTGTCGACATTTTCTATCCGGAAACCGGTTTTGGCGGTCAGGCGACCGGCACCGTTCAATATCGGCAAACTGCAGACAGTAATATCCCGACGGGATCGGCCGAGCTTCGCATCCGTAGCCTTACGCGGGAAGGTTTCGCATTGCGTCCGCGTCCGGTTAATCTCGGGGTGAATGCGCGCCTTGATGATGGCCGCCTTGCGGCGCGCGCGATCATGGAGAGCGACGGCGAAGAGATAATGCGCTTCCAGGCAAGGCTCGCCCCGATCGCCGGCGAAGGCAATTTTGGCGACCTGTTGGCCGTTGCTCCCCTTTTCGCAGAGCTGCAATATAACGGTTCCGCGGAAACCCTGTGGCAACTGACTGGCAATGAGGTGTTGAGCCTGTCCGGCCCGCTCTTTGCCGATCTCGATGTCGCGGGAACGCTCGACAGGCCGGACGTTTCAGGAGAATTGAAGATCCGTAGCGGGAGGCTGGAAAGCGCATTGACCGGTACGGTGGTTGAAGGCGTGTCGACTGACGGCACATTCACCATCATCCAGGTGCCGACAAATGCAGGGCCTGTTCGCCAGTCTCGCCTCGAATTTCAGAGCCTGTCTGGTACGACGCCGGGCGGCGGGTCCGTATCCGGCAGTGCAACGTTTGACCTGGGATTGGCCAGTGGCTTCGGCATGAATGTCGAGCTGGAGGCGGACGAGGCCTGGTTGCTGCGCCGCGACGATATTTCAGCGCAGGTCAGCGGTCCGCTCAGCATCACGCTGCGGTCACCGCCTGGCACCGTGATCGGCTCGGCCGACGCGCTCCCGGTTGGCGAGATTAGCGGCAATTTCGAAGTGGTGCGGGGCGAGTTCGCGCTGGGTCAGGCTGCGCCATCGGTAGTTGTTCCGACCCTCAACGTGACCGAGATCAATCGCCCGCTTGATGAGCCGGACGAGCAAACCGCTCCGGTCAATTGGACATTGAATGTCGATGTGAACGCCAGAAACCGTTTCATGGTGCGCGGCCTTGGGCTCGACAGTGAATGGAGCGCAGATCTTGATGTGCGCGGCCCGCTGGACAATTTCAAGATTTTGGGGGCAATGAACCTGCGGCGCGGCAGCTATGAATTTGCGGGACGGAGCTTTGATCTGGAAC
>CAJQMX010000228.1 GCA_905479515.1 uncultured Parasphingopyxis sp. | reverse complement strand
AACCGGGCAACCCGCAAGGTACGCGCCAAGATGGCTATGGTGTCCCTAGTTGAACGCGACGGCAAAGCCCGCAGCTTCCATGTTGCCAACGTCAACGCCAAAACGCTGCGCCCGCTGATTGTCACAAACATTGACCGTCGCTCGCATCTCATGACCGATGAAAGCACGGTTTATACTCGTGTCGGTCGCGAGTTCGCTGGTCACTCCACAGTCGTTCATTCCGCTGGCGAGTATGTCACCCACGGCGGCTTCAAGCATTCCAATACGGTTGAAAACTTCTTCTCGATCTTCAAGCGCGGCATCATCGGCATTTACCACCATGTCAGCGAGGCCCACTTGAGCCGCTACAGCGCCGAGTTCGACTTTCGCTATAACACCCGCAACGATACCGATGGCGAGCGCACAGACGCTATCCTAGCTGGTATCGCGGGCAAGCGTTTGACCTATCGGCGGACTGACGAAAGCGCGTACGCCTAGGCAGAAAGCCAAAGCTCTCCTACGCTTGCGAAATAAGCGACTCAGGAGGTAATAATGGACGAAAGAACCGGTCCTGGTGCAGCCTTTGCATTGCGAATGGTGGTCGATCTAGTGTCTGCCTTGGTGGCAATCAAAGTCATTAAAAAAAAGCACGCCACAGCCTTGCTAGACGATAGCCTAGCGAATGTAATCGAGAACTATCCCGAGTATGAGCAAGAGCTTCGTGAAATCGCGGCAACGGCGACGGCACAAATAGAGCTGGTTTCATTGGACGTGGATCGGAAGCTGGGGAAGCCCGGTTAGGTCCTTCGCTTCTACTCAGTTCCATTGTCTTTCTCCCCGCCTTTCTTCGGCGTAAACGGCTTCGGCGGCGTTTTCAGCATCCGCTCTAGCACCTTGTCCATTTTCTCTTGATCGGGATCTGCCATGCTTCGTCGCCTATCGGTTAATGCGCGGCTATTATACTACAATTTCAAGCTGCGCCGTGCAAAGCGCCGTAAAAGCGCTTCGGAACAGAGGTTTCGAGAAATCACTGATGAGATGAGCGACCAAATGACGATTGCCATCGGTCGTTCAACAGTAGGATGGGCGGTCCTCGAAAACGGTATAGATTTCCTGATCGACACGATACATGAGCGAGGCGATTCTACGATCCAAGCCAATTTACCAGTCAGCCTCGACAACAAGCTAGCTTACCTCAAAAAGGCAATAACTCAAAACATAGTGCCGAAGGCGCGGCATGAGCAATTGCGTGACATCATAGCGGAAATTCAATCGCTCAAATGGGCGCGGCACCACACTATCCACGGGATTGCCCTTCTCGACAGAAGTGGAACATCGTTCAACGTTTACAATCAGCGCGTCATTCATGGGGGCCGCTCGAGAGAAACCAAAACCTATTCGGTTAGGGATGTTCTCACTCTGGCCCAAAACGCACTAAACCTATTCCGGACTGTGGAATCGCTGCATAATAACATCCGCAGTGACTTCGGCCTCGAAAATTTCGAGTATCCCTTCGATTAATTCCCTTGGGGTGAAGCCACCTTCTGTCTCGTAAGCTAAGACTAACGCTTCAGCCTCAAACATCTCTTCATTTAGCACCGGCCTGTCTTGAGTGTCGGTACGAATCAGAGCCTCCTACGTCAAGTATATAGTTGCCGAAATTTCGTCCGGAATTTCGGGCTTCGATTTACAGATCATGTTCGTTCAAGGCTGCGCATACCCTAGTGTCAGTGTATCCAACGGAAGCGAAAGGAAGAACTCCAGCAACGCGTCATGACTACCCTTGACCAACTGTAGGCAAAAGCTCACTTAAGAGTATGACTATCCCCTGCTGCGACCAAGAAAAACTCAAAGAGGTTCTGTCACAACGGCTCACTCCTTCTGCGCACATAACAACGCCAGAACGGCTATTCGGTCGCGCGCAGAGGCTGACTCAAATCGAAAGAGCATTCAATTCACCCGGTCGCCATATATTTATCTACGGTGATCGTGGGATCGGGAAGACATCACTGGCACTGACAGCAGCATACCTGCATCAAGATACTTCTGAAGAACCGATCTACGTATTGGCCAGCGAGAATTCGACATTCTCTGATATTATGCTAGCGGTTGGCAATAACGCGCTGCCGCTCAAAGAGAGAATGGAAACGATCGGTTCGCCGATTAGCTTATCAGGTGGAATTCCGGGACTAGGAAACGCAAGTTACACTGGAAAAACTCAAGCCACTGCATCGTTCGGACCGCCGAAAGATATCAATGAAGCAACTAATATTATCCGTTATATTAATTCCCGACGCAAGAGCGCTACAGTGGTCGTCATAGATGAACTTGAGCGCATCAAATCACCAGAGGAAAAAATACGAATTGCAGAATTCGTCAACAGCATATCTTCAGTTCAAGACCAAACGAAGTTCATTTTTTCCGGAATAGGGACAACCGTAGAAGACCTTCTAGGAAACCACCCGTCCGCTGCTAGGAAACTCGAAGCAATAGAGCTTACGCCAATTTCCCACGACGAGTTGTGGAACATCATACAATCTGTTGCCAATGAAATCGATGTTGGCGTAAACAAAGAGTTTCTGATCCGATCCAGCATTCTGAGCGACGGTTTCCCGCATTATGTTCACCTAATTGCAGAGAGCTTATTTTGGGCCATGCATGATGACCCTGAGACTTGCAACAAGCCAACGCACGAACATTTTAAGGCGGCTATTAAGGGCACACTCGAAAGAACTGATGTTGAGCATAAGTCTGCCTATCGGATCGCTACACAAAAGACGAAAAATACGCTTGAATACGAAATGGCCCTTTGGTCGCTGGCCGACAAGACTGAGACTCAGCGGCAGATTAGCTCAATCTATGAGGAATCCTATAAGCGCCTTGCCAAAGACGTCGAAGATCATACTCCGATGAAGAAAAATACACTGAATCAAAGGCTTTTGAACCTTAGAAAAGAAACTCACGGTCATGTGGTCGTCGGTTATGGGTCAGGCTGGTTTGCCTTTCGAGAAAACATCATGCGCGGGTATGTGAGGCTGTTGGCTGAGGATCGCGGCATATTCTTGGCGAGAGATCTAGCTTCATAGATAGATCCACAGTTTGTGCCGTAAAGCCGGTTACGGTGACCGCGCACTAATTGGATCGTTCGAATCCCTTGCAATGTAGGAAAAGTCATGTTGCACTCCGCGCATGACGCGCCTTTCTTCCTCCTCCTCCCACCCCCGCTCCGCCGCCGTCGAGTCGCGCCATATCTCGCGCATCCCCGCCTTAACGCCCGATCCCAGCCGTGATCCATGGCCCTGCACTTTCGCCTGCAATTCGGCTATACTGCGGCACCGCAGGAGGGAGAAACCATGGGCGAAGACAGGATTTGCGCGACGGCGGATTGTGCGGTCCCCTATCGGGGCGAGGCGGCAACGTGCGACTATTGCGGCGGCGAAACGGTGACGATGCACTCGGCACGGATCAACGGTTGGGTGAGCGTTATCGTCGGTATCATCTTCACCGCTGGCATGACGGTGCTCGCCTGGCTGCTGACGCCGCTCATGTTCGATCCGACGGGCGAGAGTTTCAACGGCAGCCGGTCCATGGCCTATGGCATCCTGGCCCTGCTCGCGCTGATCGGCATGATCAGCGCGCTCGGGATTGTTGTCGGTATTCGCCGCATCCGCACCGGGCGGGTCGATATGGGGGTGCATCAGATCATGTGGCGGCTGGCGACTGTGCTGCTCGGCGTGGCCCTGGTGGTCACACTGTACGACGAACTTATGTAGCCCATCCTTGCAATGTAGGAAAATCCTTGTTGCACTCAGCGCATGACGCGCGCCGCTTCCTCCACCCCGCACCCCCGCTCTGCCCCACATCCTCGCAGCGCAGAAATCCAGTCACGCCGCCTCTCGCGCATCCCCGCCTTTACGCCCGTTCCTGCCAATACCCGAACGGGGCGCGCCCGGCGTGACGGCTGGACGCCGCAGCGGCAGGCCGCCTTTATCGGCTATCTGGCCGAGACGCGCTGTGTGCGCACGGCCGCTGCCAAGGTCGGGATGAGCCGGGAGGGGGCATATCGGTTGCGGCGGAGGAAGGACGCGGAGGGGTTTTGCGCGGCCTGGGATTGCATCTTGGGGGGCGGGATTTCCGGTGCACAGAACAGGCCTGCAACGCCGCTGCGAAAGGTCACACTCGATGGGGTGATGCAGCGCATCCGGCACGGCACCTATCGCCCTGTCCTGCGCAGGGGCCGCTATATCGGGACGGAGCGGAAAGCCGACAGTTCCGCGCTTTTCGGCTTGCTGAAGCGGGCGGACCGGCGGATCAGCCCTGCGCCCGCCGCGCCGCACAGGGAGGCAGATCACGGACAGGAAAAGGGGCGTTGAGTGTCAACTGCCGCACCCTGCCCTTCTCGATTTCCGCTACTGGTCCGCGCCCGTGCACAGGGAGACGCGGCGGCTGCGCTGGTCGATCGCCACCACGGCTTCACGCAGCACATGGCCGCCGATCAGCAGCTCGGGATAGCGATCCGACACACGCACCTCGACATCCGTCAGGCTGAGCCCGCCAATCGCGATGGGGCCGTGGACGGTTCCGCGATTGGCTTCGATCACCGTGTTCATCAAGGTGCCCTGCCCGGCCACCTCAAGCGCGCTGGCCGCGACCCGCTCGTAAAGCGATTGCGGGAAGACCAGGGTGACGTTCGCGCCGGTATCGAGATTGCCCTCCGTCTCGATATCGCCGATGCGGACCGGGATGCGGAATGGCCGTTCATAGGCCAGCGTCTCGCCATCGTCCGCCAGTGGCGCGGCGCTTCTGCTGAAGGTCAGGGTCTGGGCCGGAAAATCGATGACGAGCAGCCCGTCTTCGAAAAATTCACGCCCGATAATACCCGACAGGGCGGCATCGGGCGGCGCGTTGCTGCTATAATCCCGGGTGATGACATCGAGATCCCGGTGCACGAGCCCACCCAGCTCCAGCGATTCCAGCCGGACCATCTCAACGGTCGCTTCGGTAATGCCGTCGCTGGTTTCGGTCGTCCGGGTGACGGGCAGGGCGAGCGCGGTCGTCAGGCTGGCATCAGCGCGGCCCCAGCCGCTGGCCCCGGTATCCACGGCGAAGCGGTATGGCCCCTCGCCATTGACCCGGGCCATTACATAAACACGGCCATGGACGATCTCGAACGGCACAGTGAATACCGCGTCCTGCCCCGCAATTGCGGTCGCGCTGCATGCAGCGGAAAGCGGGGCAGGGGCGCCCAGTCCGATCATCGCCGACAGGGCCAGGGCGAGGGGCCGAAATATACGGTTTCGAATAGGGTTGCGTCGCATGGTGCCCCGCTGCTGGAAATTTACTGCTTTGCCGGATTAATACGGCAAAGCAGACGAGTCAATCTGGGGAAAGGCGTGGGCCTACCCCCCGGTCACCGCGTCCCAGATCAGCTTGCTGCCAAGGAGAACCATGAGGAGATATACCAGCGTGTAGAAACGCGCCGGGTCCATCCGGCGGATAAGCCAGACGCCGACAAAGGTGCTGACAATCGCAAGCGGCATGAGCATTGCCGAGGCGGTAAGGTTTTCGGGTGTGAACTCACCCAGCGCGGCATAGGCGGGAACCTTGATCCAGTTGATCGCGGCGAACAGGACGGAGCTGGTGCCGACGAACATCAGGTGGGGCATTTTTCGCGGGGTGAGCCACATCTGCATCGGCGGGCCGCCGGCATGGGCGATCTGGCTTGTGAAGCCGGTGACGATGCCGAAAATGCTGCCAACCCAGCCGGGGGAGTTGGAGGGGGCGACGATTCTGCCGCCGCGCTCCAGCCAGAGCCGGTACAGGCCGAAGCCCAGCGTGATGCCGCCAAGCGCGCCGGTGACCGCGCTCATCGGCAGGATGGCGGCAAAGACATAGCCAAGCGCGACACCGATCACCGCGCCGGGCAGCATCCAGCCGACAGCCCATTTGCTCCAGCTTTTACGAAAGCTCCAGACGCTGACCACATCCTGCACAATCAGGATCGGCAGCAGGATCGCGGCGGCCTGGGTCGGCGCGACGCTGAGCGCGAAAAGGGGTGTTGCGAGCGCGCCGAGCCCTGCAAAGCCGCCCTTGGCAAGGCCGAGGATGAACACGGCAAGGCAGGCAATGGCGATGGTGGCGGGGTCGTACTGCATCGCGTCCGGCATAGCGGAGCAGATGGATCAGGCAAGCACAGGCGGTATCATCGCCTTCAGCCGCTCGGCCTGCCGCCGCCATGCGGCTCCGCCGTCTGCACTCTCGCCGGCTGCCTCGAGCAGCGCGTCGACTGTCATGTCGATCCAGGCGGTCCACTGGGCCATCGGTATGGCGCCGTAATTGCGGTGGAGGTCGACAAAATTGACGACCGTGCTCTCAACCCACCAGGCCCCCTCGGCGAGGCCGACAATCGCCTCCAGCGTTTCGTTCACCATCCGCCCGGCCGCCGCCTCGAAACTGATGAACAGCGGGCGGGTTTCGGGGAAGGCCGCGAAGAAGCGATCAAAGACGATCGGCACGATATCGACGCCGGCTTCCCCTGCCGCTTCGAGCGCAGCCATCATCGCGGTTGTGTCGTCCTGCGTGACGCTTTCTTTCATCGGTCCCTTCCAGCGGATCGCGCGGCGCAAAGCAAGGGTGGAGGCGCGGCGCGCTCATGCCGGTCGTCTGGCCATGTCCCGCTTTTGCCGCCTTGTGACGGGCATTGGTCGAAAGCCGGGTCGACACGCCGGGCGGGGCAGGTCGAAAAGCCCGCATCACGCCATCCGGCAATTTGCAAAGGCTATGCTCCCATGAAACCCCTGTTCGTTCCCCCTCTTGCGCTTTCACTCGCTTTGCTTCTCGCCATGCCCGCCGCGCCATTGCAGGCGCAGGAAAGGCCGAGCTTTGATGAGACGAGCGCCTCGACGGAAGCCGTCGGCCAGGCCTATTTTGACGCCTATATTGCACGCGACTGGGATGCGCTCGAGCCGCTGCTCGCCGAGACGGGAAGCTTTCAGGACAGAACGGCGGAGCTGGTGTTCGGCGGCGCACTGGCTGACGGCAAGCCGGCCATGATGACACTGTTCCGCCAAGGCTATACCGGGATCACGCGGATGTCGCTGCGCCCGCTACGCGCCTTTCATTCCGGCCATTATTCGATCTTCGAAGGAGAGCTCGACTGGGCGGTCCAGCTAGGCGAAGGCCGCGAAGTTGCAAGCGTCATGCCCTTCCTCTCGATCCTGCGTATCGAAGACGGGCTGGTGGTATCGCATCGCGACTATGCCGATTATGCGCCATTTCTTGCGGCGGCTCGCGCGCCTCGGAATGGTGAGGGAGGATAGCGCCGACCGCATTCTCTTGACGCTACGGCATTGCGGAGAGAATATCGCATTCGCTTTTCGCCGGGTCGTACCGAGTCGGGAGTTATGCGATGCAGGAATTCAGTACATGCAGGAAGTGGCGGTGCGGTCACCGCGCCGAGGGTGCCGTTGCGGTGTGTCCGCAATGCGGAGGGAAGATGGAATCCTCCCGGCGCATCCGCACCCTTGGCTGGATCATGCTGTTGCTCGGAATATTGCTGGCCGGTGTCATGGGCTATATCGCCCTGAACCTGTACCCGACCATGGCCAATCCGGGAAAGGAGATCGGCGGCACGACCTATACCGGCACCGCAGAAGAGACCACCGGGTTCTTCGGCATCTTCGCGCTGGTCATTTTCCTGGGCCTGGTCTCGATAGCCGGCGGCATCTGGCAAATCACCATGGGACGCCGCAGCCGGATCGTGATGGTCATCGCAATGGCCATCGCCGTCATATTGATTACCGGAGCATGGCTCGCGGAGTTTGGATTGTTGGGCGACTGAGACGCGTCGGCACAGGCTAACGCTTCTTCACAAACTCTGTCCGAAGCACGAGACCCTTGATGCCATCGGTGCGGCAATCAATCTCTTCCGGATTGGCGGTCAGCCGGATCGTCTTGACGACGGTTCCCCGTTTCAGCGTTTGGCCCGCACCCTTGACTTTGAGGTCCTTGATCAGGGTAACGCTGTCGCCGTCAGCCAGTGCGTTGCCAACGGCATCACGCACTTCGGGCGCGGCGCTCGATTCCGCGCTCTTGGCCGCCGCCTCTTCGGGGCTGATCCACTCGCCGCTGGCCTCGTCATAAACATAGGCCCCATCTTCACTATCGGACAATGTTCAGCCCTTCTTCTGCATATGTTCAAGACCCGAAACGACACCGGCTTTTTGGGAAGGTTCGGACATGTTGTTCTTTTTCTTCTTCTCCGCCTTCGGCTTGCGCGCTTCCCGGGTGGACTTTTTCTGGCCTTTGGCCATGATGCTCTCCTTCACACAGGCAAAATGCCTGTTCGGATGCGATAGCCGCTTTGGCAGCAAAAAGCGCGCGCAATCTGCCTTCTCTTCGCCGTGCGCGGCAATTTATTCCTAAAAGATTCCCGGTGAGTTTATCTGCGCCGGACTGGGCCGCTCGGGCATCAGCATGGAGCGGCTGAGCGGATCGGCACCGGCGGCTTGCGGAGAGAGACTGCCGCTTTGCGCACTGCTGCTCGCGCTTGCCCCGGCGATCGGCTGGCAGCTGCGTCCGGCGAGGAAATCGAGCGCCCGGGCAACCGAATTTTCGCGCGGATCGCCGAGCGGAAAGCTGATATCATCGCCCGCCGCGCAGCTGGCCTCGACACTGGATGCTAGGCCATCGAAATAATCGGCATTGCCCTGCGAATTTTGTGTGGCGAAGGCGACAATGCGCAACCGGTCGTCGCATTGCTCCCGGTCCTCCGCGATCTGGCCGACCGGCTTGCCATAGGTATTGCTGCCGACCAGCGCCAAATCCGGCCCCAGAAAGGGAATGAAGGCGTTGATGACAAGCTCGCTGGCTGAGGCTGTCGCACTTGTCCCGATAAAGGCGATCCGCATGGGCGCGACCGCTTCCGTCTTGTTCGCAATGCGCTTAACCTCGTTGAATTGCGATTTGCTGGACCTGAAGGTGAGCCGCGAGAAGACAGAATTTATCCGGTTCCGGCCAAGCAGATCGCCCATCAATTCGGCCGTGCTGACAAGCCCGCCGCCATTATAACGGAAATCGATAATGAACTCGGTGATCCCGCGCGCTTTGAAATCATTGAACGCAGCCGTGAGCGCCGGGTCAGCTGTCGAGATAAAGGTTCGCAGATTGAGATAACCGATATCGCGGCCGCCATCCGAAATGACCTGCGCGCCATAGCGCGACGAGACGGGCTCAAGATCATAATCGGCTTTTGTAACGGAAATCGTCCGCTGGCCGTTGGCGGCATCGGTGACGCGCAGGGTCCGCTGAACTCCTGCCGAAGAGGGGCCTAGCGCATCGGTCAGCCCGACCTGCCCATCCTCGGCAATGATCTGGCTGATGGTGCGCAAATCAGCGCTGCTCGTGCCGATGGCAAGGATCTCCGTGCCCCGGTCGATCCCGGCGGCGAGCGCCGGTGCGCCTTCAAAGGCTTCGGAGACGAACAGGCGTTGGCCGCTGCTATCGATCGCCAGACGGATGCCGAAACCGGCATTGGCGCCCTGCTGGAAAAAGGCATTTTCGGCAGCAATCGATGTCAGATAGGTGAAGTAGCGGTCCCGCCCCTGGGCGCGCGCCGTCGCCGTGAGATTGTCGATATAGGCGCTGACAGTGGCAAAGCCCGCCGGGCTGCGGTTGGCCGGCAGCGTTTCGGGGAACAGATACCATTCGTCGAGCTGTGCCTCGGCCCATTGCTGACGGGAGCTGAGCGAACATGCGGTGCTCGCCGGGGGAGGAGGAGTGCCCGCGCTGGGCGGAGCAGGTGTTGCGCCACCACCACTGCTGCCGCCTCCGCCGCAGCCAACAAGCAATGCCAGCACGCTGAGTGTCGCGCCGATCCTGCCCGGTTGTCGCATCGCCATGCCCCCTCTTCGCTCGCGGCCCGATCAAATACGGGCATCAATCCATACTGTTTGAACCGGGATTGCACGCCGGGCAAGAATTGATGGGTGTCTCGCCGCAAAAGCTGCGCTAGGACCGGCGCGAAACACAGGAGATGATGATGGCCGAAAAGACGCTGCACCCCGAAACCCTCGCCCTGCATGCTGGCTGGCGTGCCGATCCCGGCACGGGGTCGGTCGCACCGCCGATCTTCCAGACGACGAGCTTTCAGTTTGAGAGCACAGACCATGCAGCCAATCTTTTCGCCCTGTCCGAGCTTGGCAATATCTACACCCGCATCGGCAATCCGACGACCGCAATCCTTGAAGACCGGATGGCGGCAATTGAGGGCGGTGCAGCAGCGCTGGCCGTGGCTTCGGGCCAGGCGGCATCGGCGATGGCGGTACAAAACCTTGCCCGGGCCGGTGACAATATCGTCAGCGGCACGGATCTGTATGGCGGAACCTATAATCTGTTTGCCAACACGCTGAAGGATTGCGGGATCGAAACACGGTTCGTTGACCCATCCGATCCGCAGGCTTTTGTCGATGCGAGCGATGACCGGACGCGCGCATGGTATCTTGAGACGCTGCCCAACCCGAAACTTGTCGTGCCTCCCATGGCGGACATTGCATCAACAGGGCGGCCGATGGGCATCCCGCTGATTGTCGATAACACGGCTGCCCCGCTGCTTGCCCGGCCATTCAATCAGGGCGCGGCGATCATCGTCTATTCGACAACCAAATATATTGGCGGCCATGGCACCTCGATCGGCGGACTGATCATCGATGGCGGGAATTTCGACTGGACGGCCCATCCCGAGCGCCATCCGACGCTCAACACCGCCGATCCCAGCTATCACGGCGCGGTCTGGACAGAGGCCGCAAAGCCGCTTGGCCCCATCGCCTATATCCTGCGCGCGCGCACGGTTATGCTGCGCGATCTGGGGGCCGCCATGTCTCCCATGAACGCGTTCCAGTTTATCCAGGGGATCGAAACGCTGGCGCTGCGCATGCCCCGCCATTGCGAGAATACGCAAAAGGTTGTCGATTGGCTCAAGGACCGGGAAGGCGTCACGCGCGTAATCCACCCGTCACAGCTTGAGGGCGATCAGAAAGCGCGTGCCGAGGCCGTGTTGACCGGCGGGTTTGGCGGTCTGCTCGGCTTTGAACTGGAGGGCGGCGTGGAGGCCGGCAAGGCGTTTATCGACGCGCTGCAACTCCTCTATCATGTCGCCAATATCGGCGATGCCCGCAGCCTGGCGATCCATCCCGCATCGACGACGCACAGCCAGTTGAGCGAGGAGCAGCAGCACGCAACCGGTGTATCCCCCGGCTATATCCGCCTCTCGATCGGGCTGGAGCATATCGATGATATCATCGCCGATCTCGATCAGGCGCTCACCGCCGCGCAGGCCTGAGCAATATTGGCCTGAACCGGAAAGCAGCACATGACACGGGTCTCCCTATCCTATGATATCGACACGGATATCGACGCCTTCTGCCGGAGCTTCTGGGATGAGGATTTCGTTCGCGCCAAGTTCACCGCGCTCGGTGCCCGTGCCATCACGCTTGCGATCAGCGAGGGGCCGGAGGGCGAGCATATCATGACCAGCGAGCGCGAAGTGCCGGTGGAGGCCCCACCCATGCTGCAGGCGGTGATCGGCGAATGGAGCAAGGTGAAGCAGGTCGAAAGCTGGAGCGGCGCGAAGGGCGGGCCCTATCGCTGCCAGATCGCAGTGGAACCGGACGGCCTTCCTGCCTCGGCCAGCGGAGAGATCATCGTCGAGGCCAAGAGCGAGGGCTTTACGCTGCGCTGCGAAACGGATGCGGTCTGCACAATGCCGCTGGTCGGCAAGATGGCGGAAAAATATATGGCCGGGGATATCGAAAAACGGCTGGATGCCGAGATCGCCTATATCGCCGCAGCGCTGTAACGCGAGCCGGATAGGCTGATCGTTTAGCTGCCTGTCCGCTTGCCGAGCATGTCGCTGTAAAAGGCAAAGGCCGGCGCCATGTCCGCCTCATAATCACCCGTCGGCATGATGACCGGTCCGATCCCGGCCCGTCGGCGCGCATAATCCATAAAACCGCAAACAATCGGCACCCCTGCGCCATGGGCGATCCGGTAAAAGCCGGTGCGCCATTCCTGGGGTGACTTCATCCCGCGCGTGCCTTCTGGCGCAACAGTCAGCACAAACGCATCGCGCCGGGCAAATTCCTCGATCATCTGTTGGACCATATCGCGCTTCACCCCGCGCTGAACCGGAACGCCTCCGACCTGCCGCATGAATTTCCCGATCGGCCATTTGAACAGCGAATCCTTGGCCATGAAATGCGTTTCGAGCCCCAGCTCATGGGTCAGCCCGACGTAATTGGGAAAGTCCCAATTGCTTGTATGCGGCGCGGCAATGATGACGAAGCGGTGTTCGTCCGGCGGCGTGCCGATGGCCGTGAATTTGTGACGACGATAGATGAAAAACAGGATACCCCGAACAAGACGGGCAAGCAGGCCAAACCTTGGCGGCGCGTCAGATTGTACAGGAGAAGCCATCGCAAAACGCTCTGCACGAAAGCGCAGGAATAGCCAATGGCCTTGCGCATGGCAGACAGGAACCCGCGTTCCTGCTAGCTCTGTGCATCATGGGTAAAGGAGGCAGG
>CAJQMX010000227.1 GCA_905479515.1 uncultured Parasphingopyxis sp. | reverse complement strand
GTCCAGCGCGGATCTCTTGAGGTTCGGGCAGGGTCCCTTCACCGTGCACTTTGCGCATGAATTGACCCGATACACCCAAGAGTTCGGCGGCCTC
The DNA here is from genome assembly GCA_905479515.1 of uncultured Parasphingopyxis sp. The sequence goes on along the minus strand of CAJQMX010000227.1, from coordinate 3,343 downwards.
GGGCGCGCTGAACAAGCGTAGGGATTTCGTGTTGTCGGGCGCGAAGGCCGACAACAAATGTTCGCGGATCGCCGTGGTGAGGCGCTCTGAAATATCGGTTGCCAGTTCCGAGGGTCGGTTGGTAACGATTGGTGTCACGGGAATCATGTGGTTGCCCCAAATTGCTCAATATGGCTTTTTTCGCGCCACTTGGGGGTAAAAGCTGCGATTCACGAGCTTAAGTCAATGCTTTTTTGCCTATTTAGTGTCTAATGTGCCGTCAGCCGCTATATGGCGCAGCGTAGTGGATGAGTTTACAGCTGTAAACTTCATGGGAAATTGGCTGGATTTTCCACTTCCCATGAGCGACTTTATCGTTGGTTAACGTTTCGGCTGTGCTTGGCGCGCGAGATTCGGGATAGGTAATTTGTTTAGCTTTGGTGGTCGTAGCGGAATAGGGCAGGGACCGCTGGTTCGCATACCGTTGATCGTCCAGGTCGCTTCGTCGGTGGATCATCCTTCTAATCATGATCTCCCTTTCGGTCGCACAAAGGATCGTATCCCGAATGGGCGGAGACGCTGACTTCGCGGCTTCGGGCGCAGCCAAGAGCCTGTTCAGCGCCTCGGCGCTGATGTGCCAGTATCCGTGATTGGGAGCTTTGTTCCCATCCCTGGGTATGCGCGATTATCAGAGGCTCGTTGGCGTTTGGGTTGAAGCCGGATCTGGGCGGGAGCCGTTTTTCCGGAAGCAATCGCTCTAACCTTACAGAGGCCTTCTACCAATAGGAATGTTGAGGGTGAAATTGTGGTCAGCAGAGACGGCAGATTCGGAATTACCTTTTCAGGTGTCAAGGTTGGGAGGGGCGCGCGAATTTTAGATCGATCCGAGTTCTGTTGCGAATACCTTTCTGGTCCTGGGCGCGCTCCATTCTATGGCGGCGGGGTAGGGGGCGACGGTGGAGATGTCGGTGGTCGTTGAGCTGATCCATCAGTGCTGCTACCAGACAAAAGTTCGACACGGCCGTCCGTCTCCGCTTATCAAGTGGCGGGCTGTTGCTGTTGCTCCGTGGGATCTGGAACGTTGCAAGAGGCCCAATTGTAATACGATCACCGCGTTCTTTGGCTTGGCGAGGTTAGCTTTGATACCTCCTGCCAGATAATTCTCGCCGGGCTTTCAGGGAGGCAAGCGTAGCAAAATTGAACGAACACAACATGATCTTGGTTGTGGTTCTGGCGCGTGCGGCTGCGTGTGGGCCTTCTTCGGAGTGGCGCTTGCGACGTAACTTTCGCGCATCTCATGTGCGCCATAGTTGGAATTTCTTGACTGGGGCTACTAAAAAATCTAACTATCTCGCATGTCAGGCGCGCGAAAGTTATAATATTGCTCTATCTCATTGGTGAAAACCTCGACAAGGCCCGTGCTCACTACCAAGCTGAGACAGGAAAACTTGTTCAACTCATGCGCGGCATCTATGTCGATGTAGACGCCGATAGTGATGCAATTGTTCTGCGTAATGCGGTGCGGATTGCACATTATCTGTATCCAAAGGCATATCTCTCCGCAGCCAGCGCCACGCTGCTCGCACCAACGCGAGATGGTCGCCTCTTCATTAGCGGCAAACGCAATCAGCGTACTCGGATAAGATCTCTCGAGATCATTCAAAACATAGCGCCAGATCAGCCTGCGGTCGCTACTGCCATTGTTGATGACGGGGCAGGGGAGTTCAAAGTCGTCGTCTCGTCGATGCGGCAGCGATTTCTTGAAGCGTTTAGGCAACGCAGCGAGCACGCCAGCGCGATTGATGAAGGGATGCGGACGGAGATCGCCGCGCGACTTATTGAAGAATACGGCAGCCCGTCTGCTGCGGCGGACGCGGTTTGGGCGCTAGCGCGCGAAAACAAATGGTACCGCGAGGGAGAGCAGACAGAGCGGTATTTGTTGCGCTCTGCTGTTGGGGTGGAGGTGCGCAACGAAGCCGCACTTATGTTCTCGGTTGCTTGGCATGGGCAAATCGTCGGTCAGCTGGGGCATGACGGTTTTGAATGGCGCTGGCAGCCACAAGACAATTTCAATTTGCCGCTCGTGCAGCAGCGGGTTCCGGGGCAACTACCACCTTTCATCCTCTCGCTGTTGCCAGAAGGTTGGTTGGAGAAGGTTCTCAAAGACAACGACGAGCGGGCAATGTTGCGCTCGGGCAAACGATATATGTCTAACATTACGATCAGCGAAGACGCAGCCGAGCTCGTATCGCTCCCCGAAGACATACTGTCCGTGTCGTTGTCCCGATATGCCCGCGGCGGTGTGTTTACCGGAAACTATGCGGGTCCGGGGCGGGGCAAACTTGAAGCCGATTTCGAGGCTGGACTGGCGCGTCTTTATGAGAGGCCGGACACACCGCGCCTGTCCGGCGTTCAGATCAAGGCGCCGATGTATTTGGCGCAGGATGGCCAACTGTCGCCGAGTGCGGGCTTGCCGTTCACTCACATTTTGAAGCCTGCCGGCACCAGCGGATTTCAGGCGCTTCCCGTGATCGAGTATCTTGCCATGACTCTTGGACGTGCTTCAGGGTTGGCGGCACCTGAAATCGCTTTGGTAGCAATGCCGGATGACATGCCCCCTGCCTTACTGGTCGAGCGCTTCGATATTCGCACATCGCCCGAGGATGAACGCCGCTTTGCTTTGGAGGATCTGTGTTCGGTCCTCGATCTGCCCCCCGATGCGAAGTATGATGGAACAATCGAGAGGATAACGCGTGCTGTTCGACCGCTGTCGACATCTGCCGGGGAAGATCTTCTGTTGGTCATCAAGCGCGCCTTATTCGCTTGGTTGATCGGCGACGGCGATATGCACCTGAAGAATTTAGCGCTCCTAAAGATTGCCGGTCCTGTTGCGGATCGCTTCAGCAAAATCCGCCTCGCGCCGCTCTATGATGCGGTAACGACCAGGGTCTTCCCGAGCCTTGAACATGATCGCATGGCTCTGAAGCTGAACGGCAAAGATGACCGGTTGCGGCGTCGTGATTTCATGCAGGTTGCGGCGATTGCCGGTTTAGCTGCAACCGGCGTAGGCGAAGAGATTGATCATTTCTTGCAGGGCTTCGCCGAAGCCATAGACAAGATTTCTCTGCCTGATCTTCCCGGTATGGACCGTGATATCGAGGAGCGGGCAGAGGCTATGATTGCCCTTTGCAGGGAGCGGGTTGCGGCATTCACCTAAGTATAGCGGCTTTGTACTTCGGTAGAGCAAGGTGAGAGCGCTGAATTTAGAGAGGAAACTGTACTTCTACCTAAGCGATAGTGATTGCATCGCAAATCACGCAATCTAGTGTGTTCCGAAAGAGGGTTTCGTTAATGCCATCAATAA
>CAJQMX010000226.1 GCA_905479515.1 uncultured Parasphingopyxis sp. | reverse complement strand
GATAGTATCCTTAACGCGGCTTCGACTGACGACCGACGATTGAGCAATTCGGTATATGCTGCTCTTTGGGACTTCAGCTCTGGGTTGATCTCTTGAAGCTCGCCGACGGCAAGCTCAAGCTGCTCACCTAGCTGCGGAGCGAGCGTTTCGTACTCCTGCGCCTCGGCATTCAACTGCGAAACGGTGTCGGCCAACTCCGCCCTCAGTTTTCTGATTTTCTCCACTTCCGCATTCGCCGCTTGAATAACGGCCTCGACATTGCCGTCACAATCGCCGTCTAAATGCTGTTCATTCGGTTCTGATCCACAAAGCGGGCACTTCTGAGCATCGAGGGCTGAGACCAAAACCCCACTCTCGCGAATACCTTCGAGGCGAACGAGATCGGATTGGTAATGATCATCAAGCAATTGGAACCTCTTCAGAAGTTCGGATATCTCAGCTCGCCGCTCCCGCGCTTCCTCCAATGCACGCCTTGCTTCGTTACGGCGGGACGCAACTGCACGATATTCCTCCTCAGACTGATCAAGAGCATCCTTCTCGCGATCCAATGACTGGTCGAGACGTTGCACTTGATCCAAGAGATCAGCTTCATCGTCATCTTCACCGATGAGGCCAGTTAGACGTTCTTTGTTTTCTGTAATAAGGTCGTCTATGACTTCGATTTTGGCGGTTCTCGATAAACGCTTGGTCCGCTGTGCTTCTTCGGGTTCAACAGCGCTATCGTCGTTACCTGTCAGAAGGAGTTTGAAGGTGGATAGCTCTACCGTACGGCTCGTGAACTGCCCTGTTTCTATCGGGGAACCTTCCTTCTGAATTTCACCCTCTGAGATCAAGCAAAGATGGGCTAGATTTCGGAAGCTCAGCGTATTCGTTTCTCCTCTCGCGTTCTTGCGAATTCGCTTTCCTGCTAACCCGATCTTGTCCAGCAAGAACATGGACAAATTCTCGCGGTTGGTTGGGTTGTGCCTTGGTCCGAGAGTTTTTGCTTCGACATCTTGAGGACGGGAAATGTGCAATCCGTCATAGCATCTAAACCCGCCACCAGCGGCAGCTCGCTCAAGTGTAAACTGAGACCCGTCAGCTTCCTCAATTCCCAGAAAAATCGTTTCATAACCTACGCGCTCGGGAATATCGCGGAGCGCTTTGCTCGACCCCAGCATGAAATCGATAGCCTCAACAAGAAATGATTTTCCTGTCTCCGAAGCTCCATGAATGACGTTCAGGCCAGAATTGAACGCCAGATGAGCGGTCTCCTTCTTCGGACCCGTGAAAGCGATGTGCCGCAGGATGAGACGATTAACTGTCATTGTTCACCCGCCAGACTTTTTTGCGGGGCTTGAAATTGTTCAATCCACTGTTCGAAATACTCGCCGACTCTAGCCTTCAAATCCGCATCGGGTAGGTCCCCGAATTCACGCACGACCCACGCTGCGCGATCTACCAGTATGCGGATGTAGTCGCTGGTTAGGCTCGAAAGAAAAGTCTCGGCAAAGTCACCCGCCGCGAAGACGATGCCAGAATCATCGACGTGTCTGCTCACGAGTCCTTTGCTGACCATCAACAACAGGCCACGTTCGACCAGACCACGGCGCACCAGAAGCTCCGCCGTTCGCATTGGAACCGCAGCATGTAGACTCGTTGGTCCGCCAACGTCCCCTGTGTGGACGACGAGGTGATCGAACGTCACCAATCTTTGAAGATCAAAGGATCGAGGATATGCTGCAACCAACAAGCTGACCGAGCGAAGGCCTGTTTCAAGTGCCGAATTGAAGGGTCGGTTTCTGTCGCGTTCATGGGTCATGGTTTCACCCACTTAAGGCGATCGTCATTCGCAAGCTGATGGCAGATACCTTTCTTGTCCTGGATCTTCGTGACGCTGATCAATCCATTCGCCGTTAAAGGTAATTGCGCTGCCGCCTGTGTTACGGCGTTTACCCGAGAGAGGCCACTGTCATGTGCCGCCCCTTCGACTTCAATGACGCCCGAGAAGACCTCATCTTGCAAATCCTCAAAGGTGCCTTGGGGCACGTTGTCACGCGCAAAATTTCGCAGTGACTCGGCGTGATAAAAGACTTCGCGTTGCCGATTGAAATGCGCGACGAGTTCGGGCCAAGCAGCCAGAGCCGATGTGTCAGCACACGGTTGACCGTTGTGATCGCCGTATGCATCGAGGAGCTGTTGGAGATATCTGCTTTCGTTTGGGTCTGGCTCTTCGGGCGGTGTCTCAGCGGATGGGCGATCCGGTAGACCGCCGCCAAACCGTGCCGCAAAATACGGTGTCTTCCTGTGTTCCTCGATTATGTCCAAGGTCGGTTTGAATGTGAAGATCGAAAAGTCGAAGGCCTCCACATAGGCAAGGAAATCGCCTTCCAGCGGAATCGTCTTTGTAGACGTGATGGAATCGGCGCACCAATCATCCCATTTCTCGAATAACTTACTCTTTAAGTCCGCGCTGTTAAGGAGGAGCTTTTTCAGGCTCATCCCGCAATCTTTTGGGGCAATAAAGTAGTATTTGCGTGGCGGGGCGAAGCGCCCTTCCGAAGCATGCCAGATGCACTTTCCAATCTCTGGAATAGCGGTGCTCGGCGCTATGGGGTTGCCGTAGTGTTTGCACTGGTGGTTATCCCATACGCCTTGAAAGCCTCCGTCGTCTGTAAATCCAGCGACGTCTATGCCCATGTCTGCCGATGC
>CAJQMX010000225.1 GCA_905479515.1 uncultured Parasphingopyxis sp. | reverse complement strand
GCCTCCGGGCGTCCGTTTTTGAGCGATCTGGCAAGCGGGCTCGCGGAGGCGATCCGCGAGGCGGGGTTCGATCTTCCCGACGCGACCATCTATCTGCCGACCCGGCGCGCCGCGCGCGCCCTCGCCGAAGCGTTTCTGGAGACGGCTTCCGGCGCCGCGACCTTGACGCCGCATATCAAGGCGCTGGGCGATATCGACGAAGATGAATTCGCGCTCGACGAACCGGAAACCGGTACCGGGTTTGAGGATGAGCTGGCGCTTGCGCCGGCGGTTCCGTCAGCGGAGCGGCGGCTGGTCCTGGCGCGCTGGATCGCTGAGCGGGACAAGACCTGGTTCGATGGGCAGCGGCGCTGGGCGGGCGCCATCTCGGCGGCGGATGAACTTGGTCGTCTTCTTGACTCTCTTTATACGGAAGAAATACCGGCGGAGCGTCTTGAAAAGATTGTACCCGAGGATCTTGCGGTCCATTGGGGCCAATCGCTGGAATTTCTGAAAATCGTCACGGAGGCCTGGCCCGACCATCTCGCCGCGCAAGACCTTCTCGACCCGGCGGCGCGGCGCATCGCTCTCATTGAGTTGCAGACGAAACGCTGGGAAGAGACGCCGCCGCAAAAGCCTGTGATCATCGCCGGCACGACCGGCTCCACGCCGGCGGTGGCGCGGATGATGAAGCTGGCAGCCTCTTTTCCCTATGGATGCGTTGTGCTGCCGGGGCTTGATCTTGCCGCCAGCGCCCATGTCTGGTCAGCAGTGGATGAGCCGCACCCGCAAAGCGGCTTAAAGGCGTTATTGGATTCCCTTGAGATCGCCCGCGAAGATGTGCAGCCATGGCCGGTTGAGGGGCGCGCGGAAAATCGCCGCGCTGCATTGATCACCGTCGCCTTGCGTCCCGCTGACGCTTCCGATGACTGGCGCGACTGGGCCGAAGCCGCGAAAGCCTCGCGTGATGATGTCGCTAGTGCGCTTGACGGCCTCACGCTTGTAGAGGCCAAGGATGAGGAGCGGGAGGCGGCGGCGATTGCGTTGACATTCCGCGAAGTGATCGAGACGCCGGGACGAACAGCGATGCTGGTGACGCCGGATCGCGATCTCGCCCGCCGCGTCTCCATGAAAATGCGCCGCTGGGGCGTTGTTGTCGACGACTCCGCGGGCGCGCCTTTCGCCAATACGCCTTGCGGCATTTATCTCCGGCTTGTTGCGCGCTGGCTTACCGACCCGGCTGATCCGGTGCGCCTGATGGCGATGATGGATCACGGGCTGTTTTCGGGCGGCGCCAGTGCCGCGGATTGCATCAAAGCCATCCGCAGCATGGATAAGGGATTGCGCGGGTTGAAGCCGGGCTCAGGGCTATGCGGCGTTCGCCGCAAGCTTGAAAACAGCGGTGCGGTAAATGAAGGCGTAGAGCGGCTGCTGGTGTCGCTGGAGGCTGCGTGCGCGCTCTGGCCAGGCGCAGATGCTGCGTTTTCGGAACGGTTTGAAGCTCATCTTGCGGCGGCGGAAAGCTTGGCCGCGAGCGATGTGGAAACCGGCGCTGATCGGCTCTGGCGCGGTGAAGACGGCGATGCGGGTGCGGCGCTGCTCAACAACCTCCGCCCGGGTCTTGCGCTCATCGTTCATGATGAAGCGGCGGAATATGCTGATATTTTCGCGCGGCTCATCTCCGGCGGGACGGTGCGCCGCCGTGCGCCGGCTCATCCGCGGCTGTCGATACTCGGGCCTCTCGAAGCGCGGTTGCAGTCGGCTGATCTCGTTATTTTAGGGGGCTTGAACGAAGGCGTGTGGCCGCGTGACGCGGCGATTGATCCGTTCCTGTCGCGGCCCATGCGCAAGGATCTGGGTCTGCCGTCGCCGGAGCGGCGCATCGGCCTTGCCGCTCATGACTTTGCACAACTTGCCGCCGCGCCTGAAGTGGTGCTGACGCGATCATCGCGATCTGTGGGAAAGCCCACAAAGCCCTCACGCTGGATTGTCCGTCTCAAGAACATTCTGAAAGGCGCCGACATTTTGGAACTTGTTGAGGAGAGCGCTGAGGCGGAGGCGCTCGCAGCGCTGCTGGACAAACCGCGCGCAGTTGCGGCGGCGCCCGCGCCTCGGCCCATGCCGCCAGTCGAAGCGCGCCCGCCCTCTCTTTCAGTCACGCAGATCGGCACGCTTTTGCGCGATCCATACGCCATTTATGCATCGAAAATTCTCGGCCTCAGAAAACTCAATCCGCTGGGTGAGGCGTTCGATCAGCGTTATCTGGGTATCCTCTTTCACAAAGTGCTGGAAGACTATGTCGCGGAGCCGCAGCTTGCGTCGGAGGCTGAGCGAATAGCGCGGCTTACCGAACTATATGAAAACCATGCGGCCGATCACGGCCTTGACGCCGCGCATGAGCAATTCTGGCGCGCGCGCGTAAGTGATGCGTTCCGGTTTCTGGCCGACTGGGAAAATGCGCGTCGCAATATTGGCGAGCCTGTGGTCATTGAAGGCGAAGGCGCTGCAACGCTCGATATCGATGGGGAAAGCTTTACCCTCACCGCACGGGCGGACCGTATCGACAGGCTCGCTGACGGCGCCGCTTTTATCATTGATTACAAAACCGGCGCGCCGCCAAGCCTTGACCAGGTCAGGACCAATTTCAGTCCGCAACTGCCGCTGACGGGATTGATCGTCGAGGCGGGCGGGTTCGCGGATCTTGGCGCCGCGCCGGTCGCCGGGTTTGAATATGTGCGCGTTATTTCCCGCAAGCCGGATGAAAAATTCGCCGGCGCCGAAGGCGATGACGCAAAAGAATT
>CAJQMX010000224.1 GCA_905479515.1 uncultured Parasphingopyxis sp. | reverse complement strand
TCCCGCGAATGACAATCTGATGGAATTGCTGATCATGATCGACGCGCTGAAGCGGTCTTCAGCGAAGCGCATCACCGCTGTCATGCCCTATTTCGGCTATGCCCGGCAGGATCGGAAGCCCGGCCCGCGCACGCCGATTTCCGCAAAGCTCGTCGCCAACCTGATCACCGAAGCCGGCGCCAACCGCGTGCTGACCATGGATCTCCATGCCGGCCAGATTCAGGGCTTTTTCGATATCCCGACGGACAATCTCTACGGCGCGCCCGTGATGGCGGCGGATATTTCCGCTCGCTTTTCCAAGAAGGACATCACCGTGGTTTCGCCCGATGTCGGCGGCGTGGTGCGGGCCCGGGCGCTGGCCAAGCGGCTCGACAATGCGCCGCTCGCGATCATCGACAAACGCCGCGAAAAGCCCGGCGAATCGGAAGTCATGAACATTATCGGCAATGTCGAAGGCCGCTTTTGCATCATCGTCGATGATATCGTCGATTCGGCGGGCACGCTCTGCAACGCAGCCGCAGCCATGAAACAGGCGGGCGCCGAGGATGTGATGGCCTATTGCACACATGGCGTGCTTTCAGGCGGCGCGGTTGCCCGGGTCGACAAATCGGTGATGAAGGAGTTGGTGATTACCGATTCGATTGGCAATCATGATGCGATTTCCGAGACCGGCAAGATCCGCCACCTGCCCATTGCGCCGCTCTTCGCCGAAGCGATCCGCCGCATCGCCGATGAAAGCTCGGTCTCCAGCCTGTTCGACTAAACCGCAAGCCAGTGCCATAACGCGGTCAGGAGGCACTCATGCCAAAGATCGCTGATAGCGGATTTACCAACTGGACACCCGATCGCCTGCCTGACCTGACGGGCAAGACCTATCTTATCACCGGCGGCAATTCGGGCATCGGCTTTGATGCGGCGCAGATGCTGGGCAAGGCGGGCGGCGATATCGTCATCGCCTGCCGCAATCCTTCCAAGGCCGAAGCTGCTGTTGCCGAACTCAAGAAGACGGCGAAGGCCAGTGTCGAAACCGTCGCGCTGGACCTGTCTGACCTCTCCTCAGTCCGTGCGGCTTCGGACGAGATTCACGGTCGCTATGAAAAGCTCGACGCCCTGATCAACAATGCCGGGATCATGCAAACACCCGAAACGCGCACGGTGGACGGCTTTGAGCTGCAACTCGGCACCAATCATCTCGGTCACTTCCTGCTCGCCGGATTGCTGTTTGATCTGGTCGAGAAGGCGGCGGGGCGCATCGTGGTCGTTTCAAGCATCGCCCATAAATTCGGCACCATCCACCGCGATGACCTGATGCTGGAGAAATCCTATTCGCCGATGAATGCCTATAGCCAAAGCAAGCTCGCCAATCTGATGTTCGCGCTGGAACTGGACCGCAGGCTCAAGGCCAAGGGTTCGGCGGTTCAGGCCATCGCCTGTCATCCGGGCTATTCAGCCACCGCGCTTCAAAGCACCGGGCCTGCAGGCTTGTGGAACTTCGCCTACAAATTTCTCAATCCGCTTATGGCGCAGCCTTCGGAGAAGGGCGCGATCCCGACAGTCCTTGCTGCAGCAGGAACGCAAGCCGTTGCCGGTGCCTATTATGGCCCGACCGGCTGGGGCGATTCGCGCGGGCCGGTGGGTGATGCATTTGTCGCCCGGCGCGCACTTGATGAAGACATGGCAGGATGGCTTTGGGAAGAGAGCGAAAAGCGGGTCGGTTTCGAATGGAACAGTCTTCGCTGAACCTTTGCGTGGAACCGCAGCCTAATTGACCCTCTTTCCGGTGCAGCCTATTCGCCATTTCATGAGCCAGCCCGATATCTTCACGCATCCGCTGCATCTGGGGCTTGGCGCGACTGCCGTGCCCCAGCCTGAATTCAGCGGCATGCCCTGGTATGAGGACTATGCAAAGCGCACCGCTGGTGATGGCGCGGAAGGCAGGCTCGTCGCGGCCCATCGTTTCACGGAAGACTGGGACATGTGGGAAATGCACCCCAAGGGCGACGAGGCGGTAGTCTGCCTTGCCGGTGCAATCACGCTCCATCAGGAAATGGCCGATGGAACCAAGGCCAGTGTGACGCTGGGGCCGGGCGAATATGCGGTCAATCCTCCCGGATGCTGGCACACGGCGGATATCGCTGGGGAAGCAACGGCCCTGTTCATAACGGCGGGGCAAGACACCCAGCACCGTCCGCGCAACTAAGGCAAAACGACATGGCAAGAATCGACAGTGACATTGTGCTGGCACAACGGCTCGCCGATGCGGCGGGCCGCGCAATCGCACCCTTTTTCCGGTCGGACTTCACGCTTGAGGACAAGGCCGATTCCTCCCCGGTTACCGACGCGGACCGCGCAGCCGAAACGGCCATCCGCGAAATATTGGAGCAGGAACGCCCGGACGACGGCATTATCGGTGAGGAATTTGGCACCATGCGCGAATCGGCGTCGCGCCAATGGGTGCTCGACCCGATCGACGGCACGACCAGTTTTATCGCGGGCCGCCCGATTTTCGGCACGCTGATCGCCCTGATGCAGGATGGCTGGCCCCTGCTTGGCATCATCGACCAGCCGATTGCGGGTGAACGCTGGGTGGGCGCCATCGGCGAGCAGACCCTGTTCAACGGCAAGCCCGTGAAAACGCGCGCCTGCCGAGATCTTGCCCAGGCGTCTCTCGGCACGACCAGCCCCCATGCCTTTGACCAGCATGAGGGCGAGCATTTTCTCGCACTGGCCGCAAAAGTTGCCTCCCGGCGCATCATCTATGGCGGCGATTGCTACAATTACGGGCTGGTCGCGTCTGGCCAGATCGACCTTGTCGTCGAGGCGGGGCTCAAGCTGCACGATTTCGCGGCGCTGATCCCCGTCGTCGAAGGCGCTGGCGGCCAGATGTATGACTGGAACGGTGCGCCGCTCAGCGCCGAAAGCGATGGCCGGGTCATCGCGCTAGGCGATTCGGCCCGGCTCGACGATGTGCTTGAAGCGCTGCACGCAGCATAGCGACTGCGAGATTTACGGAATGGCTGTCGCTTGATATGAAATACCATATACCGTCGCGGGGGAGTGCTCATGGTTAGAATGCCATCTTTGGACGATCTGTTTCGCTATCGCTATCCTATTGCGATTGCAGCGATCTTCATTAGTATCGTGACATGGGCCGTCGAACTGCTCGGCTGGGTTTATGTTTGCCCCTTTTGCCGCACGCAGCGCACCGTGATTGGATTGATCGGTCTGTCCCTTCTCTTTCCAAGGCCGGATCATTGGCTAAGCCGCTGGATCGTAACGGTCGTTGCGCTTTTCGGAATCGTCGTCGGCTCTACGCAGCATTTCTCCGGATGGAAAAAGATCATGTCCGGCGAATTTTCATGGGGTGAGCACTGGTATGTGAATTCCTGGATGCTGTCCGGTTTTGCGCTGTTCATCATCACAGGCCTGCTTCTGTACAGCTGGGCCTGGAAGCCTCAGGACTAGCGCTGCAACATCGGATTTCAGCGAATGGTTCGGCAATGCGCCTTGCATAGCGCACCGAAAACAGCTAGTGGGCGCGCCTTGCGAAGAGATGGGCTGGCCGAAAGGGCTGCCAGGTCCGTCTGAAATCGCCTCGACCAAAGGAGACGAAAATGCCCAAACTGAAGACCAAAAGTGGTGTGAAGAAACGCTTCAAAATCACCGCAACTGGCAAAGTTATGCACGGCGTCGCTGGTAAGCGCCACCGTCTGATCAGCCATAATTCCAAATATATCCGCCAAAATCGCGGTACGGACGAACTGTCCGCAGCCGATGCAAAGGTCGTCAAGAAATGGGCGCCCTACGGATTGAGGAAATAAGTCATGGCACGAGTAAAACGCGGAACGACGACCAAGGCTCGTCATAAAAGACTTCTCGCCGATGCAAAGGGCTATTGGGGCCGGCGCAAAAACACGATTCGTGTGGCGCGCCAGGCAGTCGAAAAGGCTGGCCAATATGCCTATCGCGATCGCAAGGTCAGAAAGCGGAAATTCCGCGGTCTGTGGATCCAGCGTATCAACGCTGCGGTGCGCGCCGAGGATCTGACCTATGCGCGCTTCATGCATGGCCTCAAACTGGCAGGCGTCGAGCTGGACCGTAAAGTCCTGGCCGATCTTGCCATGAACGAACCCGAGGCGTTTAGCGCCGTCATTGCCCAGAGCAAAGACGCGCTCTCAAACGCCTGAGGCAATGACACGATAGCCGGTAGCAACATCGGCGATTCCTATTAAAGAGGGCGCGGGGAGCGAATTGGCTCCACGCGCCCTTTTTGCATTCACGCAACCGAAACGGACTGAGACATGGACCAGCAAAAGCCAGATTTGGCACAGCTCAACACGGATTTGCGCGCCGCGATTGACGTCGCAGCCGGTCTTGATGGGCTCGACGCTGTCCGCGTCCATGCACTTGGCAAAAACGGTGTCGTTACCGGCCTGCTGAAAACGCTGGGCAAGATGACCCCCGAAGAACGCCAGGTGGAAGGGCCGAAGATCAACGGCCTGCGCGCCGAAATCGCGAGCGCCATCGAGAGCAAGAAGGCCGCGCTGGAAGCCGATCTGCTTACCGCGCGCCTCGCATCCGAAACGCTCGACCTTTCATTGCCACCCAAAGAAGCCCCCAAAGGCTCCATCCATCCGGTCAGTCAGGTGATGGACGAACTCGCCGAAATCTTCGCCGATCTGGGGTTCGCGGTCGCAACCGGGCCAGAGATTGAGGATGACTGGCACAATTTCACCGCGCTCAACATTCCTGAGACGCATCCGGCGCGGGCGATGCACGACACCTTCTATTTTGGCGAAGACCAGCAGCGCGATGGCCAGCCGATGATGCTGCGCACGCACACCTCGCCGGTCCAGATCCGCACGATGACGTCCGAGAAGCCCCCGATCCGCATCATCGCGCCGGGCCGCACCTATCGGTCGGACTCGGATGCGACCCATACGCCGATGTTCCATCAGGTCGAGGGTCTGGTGATCGACCGCAATATCCATATGGGCCATCTCAAATGGACGCTTGAGACGTTTGTGAAAGCCTTTTTCGAGCGCGACGATATCGTACTGCGCCTGCGCCCCAGCTATTTCCCCTTCACCGAACCTTCGGCCGAAGTCGATGTCGGCTATTCGCTGAAAGACGGAAAGCGGATCATTGGCGGCGACCCGACGAAGGAAGATGGCGGCTGGATGGAAATCCTCGGCTCCGGCATGGTCAATCGCCGCGTTATCGAGGCTTGCGGCCTTGATCCCGATGAATGGCAGGGCTTCGCCTTTGGCTGCGGAATCGACCGGCTGGCGATGCTCAAATATGGGATGGACGATTTGCGGGCCTTTTTCGACGGCGATCTGCGCTGGATCAAACATTATGGATTCTCGGTGCTCGACGTGCCGACACTGAGCGCGGGAGTGGGCGCATGAAGTTCACATTAGGCTGGCTCAAAGAGCATCTCGAAACCGAGGCTGATCTCGATACTGTTCTCGAAACGCTGACAGCGATCGGACTTGAAGTAGAGGGCGTCGAGAATCCCGGCGAACAGCTGGGCGAGTTTCGCATCGCCAGAGTCGTGTCGGCGGAAAAGCATCCGAACGCAGATAAATTGCAACTGCTCAAGGTCGACACCGGGTCCGGCGATCCGGTGCAGGTCGTGTGCGGCGCGCCCAATGCGCGCGCGGGCATGGTTGGCGTGTTCGCGGCGCCCGGAATGTATGTGCCGGGTATCGATGTGACACTGGGCGCGGCAAAGATCCGCGATGTCGAAAGCTTCGGCATGATGTGTTCCGAGCGGGAGCTGGAACTCTCCGACGCGCATGACGGCGTCATCGATCTGGGCGACGAAGCGGCGGCGAATGTTGGCGAAAGCTATGTGGCCTGGGCGGGGCTTGATGACCCGGTGATCGATATCGCGATCACGCCAAACCGGCAGGATTGCATGGGCGTATATGGTGTGGCGCGGGACCTGGCCGCGGCCGGCCTTGGTACGCTGAAACCCCTTCAAGTATCTGATATTACAGCAAATACTTCTTGTTCTATAGAGATTCGTACCGATGACCCAGAGGGCTGCCCGGCCTTTTTCGGGCGATCGGTTTCGGGCGTTTCGAACGGTGCCTCGCCAGACTGGATGCAGAAACGGCTGCGCGCAATCGGGCAGAAGCCGATCTCCGCACTGGTTGATATCACCAACTATATCATGATCGATCATGGCCGCCCGTTGCACGTCTATGACCGGGCGAAGCTGGGCAAGGCGATCTTTGCGCGCCGGGCCGAGAACGGCGAAACGGTCGTTGCGCTCAACGGCAAAAGCTACACGCTCGATCCCTCGATGACGGTGATCGCGGACGAAAATGATGTTCACGATATAGGCGGCATCATGGGCGGCGAGCATTCAGGTGTGCAGCCGGAAACCACCGATATCGTAATCGAATGCGCCTATTTCACGCCCGAGCGGATTGCCCTTACCGGCCAGAAGCTGGGCCTGATGTCGGACGCGCGCGCGCGCTTCGAACGCGGTGTCGACCCGGCGTTCCTTGATGACGGCCTCGCAATCGCAACCCAGCTTGTCCTCGATATCTGTGGCGGCGAACCCTCGGTGAAGGTCGAAGCCGGCACGCCGCCTCTCGAAACCAAAGCGGTCGCCTATGACCCTGAATTGTGCGCAAGTCTGGGCGGGCTTTCCGTTCCGGCTGACAAGCAACGCGCATCGCTGGAGGCTCTCGGCTTTACCGTGGAAGGCGACGGCCCCTTTGCCGTGTCCGTGCCAAGCTGGCGCCGCGATGTGGTTGGCGCGCCCGACCTGGTCGAGGAAGTGCTGCGGCTTGAGGGCCTTGACGCCATTCCGTCGGTGGCCCTGCCCCGCGCCGAGGGCGTCGCCACGCCGACCGCCTCGCCCGAGCAGAAGCGCGAACGCAAAGTCCGCCGGGCTGCGGCCGCACGCGGGCTGAACGAGGCAATCACCTGGAGCTTTATCCCCGAAGCCGAAGCCGCTCTATCGGGCGCGGCACCCTGGGTGCTCGCCAATCCGATCAGCGAAGACATGAAGGTCATGCGGACCTCGATGATTCCGGGCCTTGCCGCTGCTGCCAAGCGCAATGCAGATCGCGGCGCGGCCAGCATCAGGCTCTTTGAGATCGGACGCCGCTATCTGGCGGAAGACGAGCGCCCGACCCTCGGCCTGATCCTTGCCGGCGCGAAAGATGCCCGCCACTGGCAGGGCGGCGGTGCACCGTTTGACGTTTATGACGCCAAGGCGGAAATCCTTGCCCTGCTCGACGCAGCAGGCGCACCGACCGCCAATCTGCAGCTGTTCGGCGATGCCAGCCCGCTTTACCATCCGGGCCGCTCCGGGCGGCTCTGCCTCGGCCCCAAAAACACACTGGCCGAATTTGGCGAGCTGCATCCGGCGACCCTGAAAGCGCTCGACCTGAGCGGCCCGGTCATGGCGGCCGAGCTGTATCTCGACGCCGTGCCCATGGGGCGGTCATCAGGCCATATGCGCCCCGCCTTCACTCCGCCCGCGCTCCAGGCTGTGACCCGCGACTTCGCGTTCCTCGTCGATGCCGACACACCAGCCGGTGAACTGCTCCGCACGGTGCGCGGTGTCGACAAGCAGATGATCGTTGATGCGCAAATTTTCGACATTTTCAGGGGAAAAGGCGTAGAGGACGACAAGAAATCGGTGGCCATTGAAGTGACCCTGCAGCCGGCCGAAAAGAGCTTCACCGAGGAAGAGCTGAAAGCGATCTCTGACAAGATCGTGAAAGCAGCCGAAAAGGCTGGGGGCACGTTAAGAGGCTAAGAGAGGATGCCCGTTTCATTTCTGAAATCGGGATATACAACAAGATGAGACTTCCGAAGATCGTAACGACCATGCAATCCTATAGCTGGTCGCTATTCCGGGCTGATTGCATTGCGGGCACGACCGTCGCCCTGGTCGCGCTGCCGCTCAGCCTTGCCATCGCTATCGCCTCCGGGGCCGATCCGGCCAAGGGCTTGGTGACGGCAATCATAGGCGGCTTCTTTATCTCGCTTCTGGGTGGCAGCAAGGTCCAGATCGGCGGCCCGACCGGTGCGTTCATCGTTGTTGTTTTCGGCATTATCGCAACCCATGGCTATGACGGGCTGGTCCTTGCGACGCTCATGGCCGGGATCATCCTGCTTATAGCCGGCTATTTCCGCCTTGGCCGGATGATCGCCTTCGTTCCCGAAGCGGTGGTTCATGGCTTCACTATCGGCATCGCGATCATCATCGGGGTGAGCCAGCTCGGCGATTTCTTCGGTCTGAGCGTGGCCGCGCTCCCGGCGGAATTCTTCGCCAAGATAGAAGCGCTGTGGGCGGCGCGCGATACCCTGTCCCTCCCGG
Source organism: uncultured Parasphingopyxis sp. (assembly GCA_905479515.1). The sequence goes on along the minus strand of CAJQMX010000224.1, from coordinate 8,558 downwards.
CGCTCACTATCGCGCTGGTGACGCTCATTCTGATTGTAGGGCTGCGGCGTTTTGCCCCGCGCTTCCCCGGCTTGATCATCGCGATTGCAGCCGGGTCTGCGCTTGTCTTCTGGGGCGGGATGCCGGCGGACACCATTGCCTCGCGCTTTGGCGAACTGCCGTCGACGCTCCCCACGCCGGCGCTCCCCGAAATCACCCTTGCCCGGATTCAGGAACTGCTGCCCTCGGCCCTGATTATCGCCTTGCTCGCCGGGGTCGAATCCCTGCTTTCCGCGATGGTGGCAGACCGGATGATCGGCTCGGCGCATCGCTCCAATGCCGAGCTGATCGCTCAGGGATCTGGCAATATCGCCTCATCACTGTTCGCGGGCATGCCGGTAACCGGGGCAATCGCGCGCACCGCGACCAATATCCGCGCAGGCGGCAAAACGCCGATAGCGGGAATCGTCCATGCGCTGGTGATCCTGATCGTGATGCTGATCGCCGCGCCACTGGCTGGCAATCTTGCCATGCCGGCACTTGCCGCGCTGCTGCTGATCACCGCCTGGAATATGAGCGAACCGAGCAAATGGCGCGGATTCGTCAAACTGCCGGGGCGGGATCGCTTCCTGCTGCTCGTCACGCTGGTGTTGACGGTGACGGTGGATCTGACGGTGGCGATAGGCGTCGGCGTCGCGCTCGGCATGGCCTTCCAACTCAAGGACCGGAAGGTGGAGCCGGAAGAATGGGATGCGCCGGAGCGGTGAGATAGGCGGCATCGGGAATTGTTTTCCCCTCACCGTCCCAGCAAGAACACCGCCTGTTCCGCCAGCAGGTTCGCTGCTGCTGCTGAACGCTGTTTGTTGCCGCTCAGATACCAGGCCTGTTCCACCGAAATGCCGAGATCATCGATCAGTGCGCGAAAGTCGTCGATCGTGACATGGTGGATATTCTCGGTCGCGTACCAGCTGAGCGGCAGCCCACCCGTGACCGGCATCCGACCGCCAAACATCAGGCTGGCCCGCACCCGCCAATAGGCGAAGTTCGGAAACGAGACGAAGGCGTGCGGGGCAATACGGAGAAGCTCTCCCAGAATCGCATCGGGCGCGCGGGTCGTCTGCAGGGTCTGGCTCAAAATCGCATAGTCGAAGGCGCTGTCCGGATAGTCGGCCAGATCGGTATCGGCATCGCCCTGCACCACCGACAGCCCCTTCGCCATCGCCGTCGCGACGTCAGCGGCATCAAGCTCCAGCCCACGGGCATCCACTTTTTTTGTCTCGCGCAGTGCCGTCATGAGGCCACCATCGCCGCAACCGATATCAAGCACGCGTGCGCGATCCGGCACATTGCTGGCGATTATCGCGAGATCAGGGCGCAGCGCGCTCATGCTGCAAAAGCCTCCGGATTATCGAACAGCATAAGCCGTTCGGGATGTTTGCTGATGAACCAGCCAAACTGTTCGTACAGGCTATGTGCGTCGCGTGTAAAAAGCACCCAGCGGCGCAAGCCCTGCAACCGCGAATCGCCGTGCAGGTGACCGAGCATCGCCTTGGACAGCCCCTGGCCGCGATGCGCCTCAAGCACATAGACATCGGCCAGATAGGCAAAGGCTGCCCAATCGGTAATCACCCGCGCCATCGCAACCTGCTCGCTCGCATGAAACACCGCGATACAATGGCTGTTGGAAATCGCGCGGGCGACGGTGTCGGCGGAAATTCCCGGCGACCAATAGGCGCGCGTCAGATAGGCATGGGCGGCGACCGCATCGATCCGCGCCTGATCTTCTGTCAGATCATATCCGGCAGGCAGGGTCATGCGCCGGCCTCCCCCGCTTTCAGAAACCCGTCCACCGTTTCATTCAAACCCGGCGTATCAAGCAGGAAGGCGTCATGGCCAAAGGGGCTGGGCAGTTCGACGAAGCTAACCTCTGCGCCGCCCGCATTGAGCGCGCGCACGATAACCTTTGCTTCGTTCGTCGGATACAGCCAGTCGCTGTCGAAACTGATCACGCAAAAGCGCGTCGACGATCCGGCAAAGGCATTGGCGAGCAGGCCGCCATGCTCCTCAGCCAAATCGAAATAGTCCATCGCGCGCGTGATATAGAGATAGCTGTTCGCGTCGAAGCGATCGACAAAGCTGATCCCCTGATGCCGCAAATAGCTTTCGATCTGGAAATCGGCGTCGAAGCCGAAACTCTTTGCGCCAGTATCCTGCCCCGGTTTCGCCTGCAGGCGACGCCCGAATTTCTCGGTCAGCCCTTCTTCGGAGAGATAGGTGATATGCGCGGCCATGCGGGCCACGGAAAGCCCCTTGGTCGGTTGGGCGCCATCGGCATAATAATCGCCGCCGCGCCAGTTTGGATCCGCCATGATCGCCTGTCGCCCGACTTCGTGAAAGGCGATATTCTGGGCGGAGTGGCGCGCAGCCGTGGCAATGGCGACCGCCGAGCGGAGGCGCTCGGGATAGCAGGCCGCCCATTCCAGCACCTGCATACCGCCCATCGAGCCGCCGATCACGGCTGCAAGCGTATCGATGCCAAGATGATCGAGCAGCATCGCCTGAGCGCGAACCATGTCGCGGATCGTGATGACAGGAAAGCGCATCGCATAGGGCTGGCCGTCTTCCGCAAGGCTGGCCGGGCCAGAGCTGCCCATGCAGCTGCCGAGCACATTGGTGCAGATGATGAAATGCCGGGACGGATCAACCGGTTTGCCTTCACCCACCATGCGCGTCCACCAGCCGGGCTTTCCGGTTACCGGGTGGATGGATGCGACATGCTGATCTCCGGTCAGCGCATGGCAGATAAGGATCGCGTTGGAGCGCGCTTCGTTGAGCGTGCCATATGTCTCATACGCAATATCGACGGGCGCAAGCGATGCCCCGCCATCAAGCGCCAATGGCCCGGGCAAGGTGATAGCGCGCGCGGCGCCAAAGGGGGAGCTGTCGTCCGCCATAGAGAAGCGGCGCTAGGGCGCGGGGGGCCAGCTTGTCAACGCGGCTTTGGGTTTCTGTTTGTCAGAATTTCCGTGGCAGGAAATCGCGGCACCGGCCCTCTCCCCCACCCGGCCTCCCACTCAGTCTATTCTATGGGAGGCCGGGTTGGGCGAATGGGCTGGTGCGGCGCTCAATCGCAAGGGTGAGTCCGACAGATACTATTATCGGCCTTTTTGGGTTTCAGACGGCCGAGAATCGCTCTAGCGGTGTCGCCATGAGCGGACCAACTCCCAAACCCTGGATAGCGGCGATGACGCCCTATACGCCCGGCCTTTCGAAAGGCGGGTCCGGCGCGCCCCTTGCCAAGCTCTCATCCAACGAGAATCCGCTGGGGACGAGCCCATCCGCGGAAGAGGCGCTGGCAGAGGCGCGCGGCAGCCTTGCACGCTATCCAGATCCGGCATCGACGGCCCTGCGTGAAGCAATTGCCGCCCATAATGGGATTGAGACAGAGCGGATCATCTGCGGCACAGGATCGGACGAGATCCTCCATATCGCAGCCGGGGCCTATGCCGGGCAGGGCGATGAGGTGCTTTATGTGCGTTACGGTTTCACCGTCTATCCGCTGGCGGCGCAGCGTGTCGGCGCAGCACCGGTTGAGGCGGATGACAAGGATTATGCCACCGATGTCGACGCGCTGATCGCCGCCATCACGCCGCAGACACGTGTGATCTTCCTCGCCAATCCGAACAATCCGACGGGCACCTACACGAGCATGGCCGAGGTTACCCGCCTGCATGACGCCATGCCGCCAGACTGCCTGTTGGTGATCGATCAGGCCTATGCCGAATATCTCGACCCCGCCCTTGCCGCAGCCCCGCTGGAGCTTGCACGCAGCGCAACCAACATATTGGTAACGCGGACATTTTCGAAGATATACGGACTGGCAGCCGAGCGGATTGGCTGGGGCTATGGCCCGGCGCCTGTTATCGAGGCGCTGAACCGCATTCGCGCGCCCTTTAACGTCACCACCGCCGGGCAAGCTGCTGCTCTTGCCGCTCTGGGCGATCAGGATTTCGTCGAAACAAGCCGCGCGCACAATGCGCAGTGGCGCGCGTGGTTGGCTGAACGGATCGCCGCGATGGGCAATGCCGGGCTTCGTGCCGTGCCGTCCGAAGCGAATTTCCTGCTGGTCCTGTTCGAGGGCAAGCTCAGCGCGGAAACGGCTTTTAAAGGGCTGATGGAACGGGGTTATATCACCCGCTGGCTACCGGGGCAGGATCTGGCCCATGGCCTGCGTATCACCATCGGCACCGAAGACGAGACGCGCGGTGTTGCCGCGGCGCTTGAGGAACTAGTCTCCCTTTCCCTCTAAACTGTTGATCTGCGCATGCACGCGCGCCTTGATTTCTTCACGCGGCAGGCCGGTCGGGATGGGGTCGAAGAAGCGGTATGTCACGACGCCCGGATATTTGATCCAGCCCTTGCGCGGCCAGACATGCCCGCTGCGTATGGCAATCGGCACGACCGGCAGGTCAAACACCTTGTAGAGCCCGGCAAAGCCGGCCTGAAGCGGCGGTGCCTCTCCGGGCATGACCCGCGTCCCTTCCGGAAAGATAATAACGGACCGGCCATCGGCAAGCACAGCCCGTGTCCGTTTCAGCATCGCACGCATCGCGGCCGCGCCGCCGGCACGATCAACAGCGATGCCCCCATAGCGCGTCGCCAGCCACCCCCAGCCCGGAATCGTCGTCAGCTCCTTTTTCAGAACCGGCGCCGGGGTATCGAGCAGGTTGAGCAGATCGATTGTTTCGAACATCGCCTGATGCTTGGCAGCAAACAGATACTGCCCCTCGGGAATTTCCCCTTCGATCCGCACCGTGATGCCGAGAAGCCAGCGCGCGCACCAATGATGAAACCGCACCCAGGCAAAGATCACACGATGCATCGGCGATTCGCCGAAAGCCGCGCCGATCAACGCCGCGGCCACCCAAATAATGGTCAGCCCGTAAAAAACGAGCATGAAGAGAAGCGTCCTTAGTGCCGCCATGACGCCCTACAGACCAATAATCGCACTGACGCGTCGCAGCAGATATTTGTTATATTCCAGAAACAGTTGCATGAAACTGGGATCGCTTGGCACGGCATCGGGAAGCAATGTCACGCCATCGTCCAGTTCGCGCAGCAGCTCGAACCGCGCGCGCGGCATATGCCAGTCCGTCGTGACAAGCCGGACGCTGGTGAATTGGTTTTCGCGCACCCAGCGCGCCGCTTCCTCACCATTGCTGCGCGTATCAACGGCCTCCTGCCCCAGATCTATGCAGCAATCGAACAGCGCCTCAGGTGTTCCGGTTTGCTCAGCCAGCTCAACCGGGCGCACGGTTCGGTTGACGCCGGACACGAGCATGCGCTGCGCCCGTCCGGCCTCAAGCAGGGCGATACCCCGATCAATCCGGTTCTCACCGCCCGTGAGCACAATGATCGCATCCGTCTCCTGTGGCTCAGCCGGGCCAGGCAGGCCGACCACGAACACCGCAAAGCCAAGCGCCCAGAGCAGCAGGATCAAGGAGAGGACACGCCGTATCATCCCGCTACCCTACAGCATTTTCTTGAGAACACCGATCACGGTAAACCGCGCGACCAATGTCGACATGATCGCACCGATAATCGGCAGGAGAATGAGAATAAGCCAGGCCAATAAAGGCAAGGTCGCGGAACCCAGCAACTCCGATCCCACTGCGCCAATCCGCTGCCCGAGGAGCAACAACACGATCAGGGCGCACAGAAATCCAACTGCACCGCCCAGCAACGCGTCAAGCGCAATGCGCCGCTGAAACAGGCGGGCAATCTGGATATCCGTTGCCCCCATCAGGTGCAGCACCTCAATCGTGCCGCGATGCGTGTTAAGTGCGGCGCGAACGGCAAGGATCACCGACGCCGCCAATGCGCTGGCCGTTAGCAGCACCAAAGCGAGCGCAAGCCAGGTCAATGAACCAATGAGCCCGGCAAGCGGGGCAAGAAACTGCGCATGATCGTCCACCCGTGCCGCCGGGGCGACAGCGACAATCGCCTCTTCCACCAAATCGAGCCGGTCATGGGCCTCTTCGGTAAGATCTGCATCGATCATCGTGGGGACCGGAATCCCCTCTTCTTCCCCTGCCCCGCCAATCCAGGGCTCGATCAGCGCTTCGATCTCGGCATCGGGAACCCGGGTCACTTCGGTCACGCCTTCCATGGCCGAAAGCGCGGTCATCGCGGCGCGCGTCTGCTGCTCACGCAGATCGGGATTGGCCTCGACAATCTGGACCGTAATCCGCTGGGCAATGCTGCCCGTGACGTTGCGCGCAGCATTGTTGAGGGCAAGCCCCCCGGCCGCCGCCAGCACCGTGAGAAACATCATGATAGCGATCACCCAAGGCATCGGGCCGGAAAGACGCCCTTCGGTGAGCAGTCTGCGTTCAGCCGGACTGGCGGCGAATGGCAATGTCATGCGCTGGGTTTCCCGCGCTTGCCGCCGCGCGGTTCGCGTGGTGGGTTTTTAAGAGCGCCTGTCGGGTCGGACAAACGCCCAGCCTCAAGCCGCATCATCTGAGCCGTGGAAACCCGGCTCAGAAGGTGAATGTCATGAGTCGCGACAACCAGAGTCGTACCCAGCTTGTTCAGCGCATCGAACAGATGCAGCAGCCGTGCCGCCATTTCCGGATCCACATTGCCGGTTGGTTCATCCGCAATCAGGATTTCAGGACGGCCAATAACCGCGCGGGCGATGGCGACCCGCTGTTGTTCCCCGCCGGAAAGCGTTGCCGGCCGGGCGCTGGCACGATCGGACAGGCCAACCCAGGCCAGCATTTCGTTGACTGGTGTTGCAAGTTCGTCTTCCTCAACCCCGGCGACGCGCAGCGGCAGGGCAATATTGTCGAACGCCGAGAGATGCGGGACGAGACGGAAATCCTGAAACACCACCCCGATTCGCCGCCGAAATCCGGGAAGCCTGTCCCGCGGCAAGGTCACCACATCCTCGTCAAACAGACGGATGAGCCCGCGGCTCGGCCGCTGTGCCAGATACAGAAGTTTCAAAAGCGATGTTTTGCCAGCGCCGGACGGACCGGTGAGAAAGTAGAAACCGCCGCCATTCAGTGAGAAGCTGACGTCAGACAGCGTCTCTGCGCCCGTACCGTAGCGCAGCCCGACATTTTCGAACTGGACAATTGTCGTGGCCATCTGGAAGCCATGGCACAAGCCGCCATCCGGCGTAAAGCACACAACGCACAGCGGAACCAACTTGCCAGCAAGCCCCCTGCCCGCGTAGATCACAACCTGTATGCAACCAGTTGGCGTTCCTTTCGCATGATCCTTGTTTGTCCTGCCTGTTCAACACGATATCTGGTGCCCGATACGGCTATCGGCATTGAGGGCCGACAAGTGCGCTGCGCCAATTGCAAGAATAGCTGGTTTGCAGAGGGTCCGGAGACCGTGACGGCAGCCCCCGCTCCGCCTCCACCGCCTCCACCGCCCGTGCAACAGGAATTTCCTGAGACGGTGGCTGAAGAGCCCTCCAGGGAAGAAGCCCGCGTCGAAAAGCCCGCACCCCGGGCACCCTTGAACGATGGCAATGATCCCTTTGCGCACGAACCGCCGTTCAAACCCCGGCGCAACCCGGCAAAGATGTGGACAGCGATTGCCGTCGGGCTATTCCTGTTCCTCGCGGCTGGAATCGGTGCCGTTGTCTGGTTTGGTCCACCGAGCTTCATTTCTGGAATAGGCGGTAGTGAAGCCGATAGCGCACTGGATGTGCAGCTCGTGCGCAGCCCCGAACGCCGCACATTGGAAAGCGGCCATGAACTGCTGTCGATTTCCGGCCGGATCGTGAACATGACCGATGAGGAACAACCCGTGCCCGATATCCGGGCCGAACTCCGCAATGCGCAGGGCGCCGTCGTCTATGACTGGACAATCCAGGCCCCGCAAACCTCCTTGCCGCCGCGCGAGATGGTGGAGTTCAACTCCGCCGAGATCGACATTCCGCGCAATGCCGAGGAACTGAACCTTCAATTCGTGCCCTTCGAAGGGGGATAGCTATCCATATCGGGATACTCACAGGCGGCGGTGACGTACCGGGATTGAACGCCTGTATCCGCGCGATCACGCTCGGTGCGCTAGACGAAGGGTGGCAGGTAACCGGTTTCCGGCGCGGCTGGGAAGGGTTTCTGCGTATCGACCCAGACGATCCGGCGACCATAGCGGCGCAAAGCTGGACGCTTGATCACGCCCGTGTGCGCGGCATTGATCGCAGCGGCGGAACGATCCTCCACACATCGCGTACTGACCCGCGAACCCAGAGCGAAGGCGACCGGACGGATCATGTGCTTCATGTGCTTGACCGGCTGGGCATCGACGCGATGATCACACTGGGCGGTGACGGAACCCTGCGCTTTTCCGCGCATCTCTCCGATCAGGGCTTCAAGGTTATCTCCATCCCCAAAACGATGGACAATGACGTGCACGGCACCGATTATTGCATCGGTTTCTCCACCGCCATCACGCGCTCTGTTGCTGCGGTCAACGCCCTGCGCACGACCACTGCTAGCCATGAACGAATCGGTGTGATCGAGCTGTTTGGCCGCCGTTCGGGCGAAACGGCGCTG
>CAJQMX010000223.1 GCA_905479515.1 uncultured Parasphingopyxis sp. | reverse complement strand
TTCAGCCAGTCTTTCTGGTCGACATATTTTAGACCGCGTTCGGCGAGACGTTCGCGCATCTTGTAGATGTCGAGGCCGAGTTCGCCGGCGGCGAGGCGCTGGCGCTTGGATTCTTCGTTCGCCTCGCGCTCCTGAGATTTTTTCAAAACCTCGGCGGCTTCTTCCTTTGCGACGACGACCGCGCCGTCATCGTCAGCGATGACGATGTCGCCCGGATTCACATAGGCTCCGGCACAGACGACCGGAATGTTTACGTCGCCCAGCGTTTCCTTGACCGTGCCCTGGCTGAAAACGCATTTTGACCAGACCGGAAACCCCATCTCTTCGAGGTCTTTGGTGTCGCGAACGCCGGCGTTAATAATGAGCGCCTTGACGCCGCGCGCCTTGAGCGACGTGGCGAGAAGGTCGCCGAAATAACCGGCGTCGGAATCTGAGGTGGGCGCCAGCACCAGGACATCGCCCGGCTCGCATTGTTCAACCGCAACATGGATCATCCAGTTATCGCAGGGCGGCGCGGAGATGGTGACGGCTGTCCCCGCCACATGAGCGCCCTTGTAAATAGGGTTGATATTCGGCGCGAGGAGGCCCTTTCTCCCTTGGGCCTCATGGACGGTGGCGACGCCGATCCGGCCCTGCGCAAAGGCGTCTACGACCGACTTGTCCGCACGCTTAATGTTGGTGACAACAACGCCCATGAACTCCTCCTTAAAATATTGATTCCTTATGGCTTTTGAGATGCGCCCGGGCAGGGCTGAAATCCAATTGAAAATCGGCCTCAAATATAAGAAAATGCTAATGAGTAAGGATCAACCTAATCATTTATGCGCCAATCGCCCAATCCTAGGCATCCGCCTAATCTCTGGCATCTGAATGTTTTCCGCGAAATCATCCGGCGCGGTTCGGTGACCGGCGCGGCGGCGGCGCTGGGGTTGACTCAACCGGCGGCCAGCCAGGCCCTGAAAGGCCTGAACGACCATTATTCAACCGTCCTGACAGCCCGCAGCAAGGACCGCATTGTTACGACGCAGGAGGGGCAAATTCTTCTTGAACGCGCCGCGGTCGCGCTCGGCCTATTGAGTGAAGGGGTGAGAGAGGCGTCCGGGCCGAAGGCTAATCCGGGCAACGCGCTGCGAGCGATGTCGGCGCGGCGCCTCGAAACCCTTGCCAGCATAGTTCGCCATGGAGGGTTTTCCGGCGCTGCGCGGGCGGAAGGATACGCGGCGCCGACAGTGCATCGGGCGGCGAAAGATCTTGAAAAAGCTCTTGATGCTTCATTGTTTGAAAGCACCAGCCATGGCGTTAGGCCAACGAAAAAAGCGGAAATACTGGCGCTTAAAACCGGCCTTGCGTTTGCGGAATTACAGCAGGCGGCGGCGGAGATTGCTGAAACTAGGGGCCACGAGGCGGGCGTCACCGTCATTGGCGCCATGCCGCTGGCGCGCGCACATTTGGTACCGGCCTCGGTCGCCGCATTTTCTGCGTCCTATCCCGACCATAAGGTTACGATCGTCGATGGCGCCTATGAGGATTTGCTAATCGGATTGAGAAGAGGGGAGACGGACATACTGGTCGGCGCCATGCGGGAAAACCCGTCGCTTAAAGATGTCATCGAGGAGCCTTTGTTTGACGACCCGTTGGCGATCGTCATGCGTGTCGGCCATCCGGCGGCTGAGGCGTGTCTTGATGGTCCAACGCTCGGTTCTTTTTCATGGATTGCGCCACATGCAACATCTCCTTTGCGCAGTCACTTCGATGCGTTGTTTGAAGGATTGAATTTGCCGGCGCCGAAGGATGTTATTGAATGTAACTCCCTTGGCGTCGCGCGCGTCATATTAATGAATTCCGATCGTCTGATGCTCCTGTCGGATGAACAGATTCGCTATGAAAAGACGGCAAACATGCTGATTTCGCGGCCGCACCCGGTTTCCGACGTCTCGCGCAGCATTGGGTTAACCAAGCGGCGCAACTGGCGGCCTACCGCGGTTCAGGCGGCTTTGCTGGCGGAAATTAACAGGCAAGCCAATAAGAAGGCTGATTAGGCTTCGCAAATCCGACATCCCTTGTGCCCGAATTGATATGGGGTTTTCATAATTTTATGTTACGTCTCAACCTTGTAGCTATGAGACGAAACTGCGCGTGACCCTATCAAGCCTAATTGAGCCTTTTGTCGGCCGCACCGGCGGCCTTATTTCCGCATTGCATGAAGTGCAACGCGTTCACGGTTTTTTGCCGGAGGACACCGAAGCGGAAGCCGCGCGCGCCTTCAATCTTTCGCGCGCCGAAGTGAAAGGCGTCATCAGTTTCTATCATGACTTCAAGCGTACGCCGCAAGGCAAGACTGTTGTGCGCCTTTGCGCTGCCGAGGCGTGTCAGGCGGCGGGCGGGCGCGACTTCATCAAGGCCGTTGAAAAGAAATTCGGCTTGAAAATGGGCGAGACAAGCGCATCTAAAGATATCACGCTCGAACCTGTTTATTGTCTTGGTCTTTGTTCAACGGCGCCGGCCGCGATGGTTGATGGCCGACTGGTGGGTATGGCGGATGCAGGAAAGATAGAAAAAGCGTTCGAGCGCGCCAAAAAGGAAAGCGCGTCATGAGTGCGCTGACAATTTATCTCCCTCTTGATTCAACGGCTGTCGCCATGGGCGCTGACGATCTTGCGGATGTGCTTTCAGCCGAAGCCGCCAAGCGCAAGCTTGAGCTTAAGCTTGTGCGCACCGGCTCGCGCGGCATGCACTGGCTCG
>CAJQMX010000222.1 GCA_905479515.1 uncultured Parasphingopyxis sp. | reverse complement strand
CACCGAAGGTTTTGGGTCACTTTTTGCCGCTGCCATCCTTCTGTTCGTCGGACTCTGGATGCATGGCAAATCGCGAGTTGATGAATGGCAGCGCTATATTCGCGAAACAATGAACAAGGCTCTGTCGCGAGGCTCGGCCTGGTTCCTCTTTGGTCTTGCATTTCTGGTTGTCTATCGGGAAGTTTTTGAAACAATCCTGTTCTTCGCGGCGCTTTGGAGCGATGACACTGGCGTATCGATTATTGCCGGTTCGGGAGCAGCCGTGCTGCTGCTGGCTGCCATCGCCTGGGCTATGCTGCGCTACAGCCGTAAACTGCAGATTAGAAAATTCTTCGCTTATAGTTCGGCATTGATGATCGTGCTAACCGTGGTGTTGACCGGAAAAGGCGTCGGCGCTTTGCAGGAAGCCGGTATGCTTGATGTTACGCCGCTCAGGGATTTTCCGCGAATATCGATGCTTGGCATATTTCCAGCACTCCAGCCCATTTTGGCTCAGGTTTTGGTAGTCGCTGTTATTGGTCTGGGATTCTGGCTGATCGGGAAGGGACATGATGGAGCGCGCCCGAAGGATAGGCACACGGTATGATCCCCTTCAAGCCGATAGCATTACTATGAGGAGTGTTTAACATGGTGAATAGACGGTCTGTGATTGGTGCCGCTGTGCTCGGCGGTGGAGTTATTGCAATTGGAGGAATGGCGGCCCGCGAATTCTCCCGAGGCGAGGGGGCCGTGTTTGCGCCAGCCACTTCGGGCGGCTCTTTAGTAATACCGACGCTTTATTCGGGTGAACGGGAAAATGGCATCCGCGTATTCGACCTCAAACTGCAACGCGGTGTTTCTCAGTTTTTCGAAGATGTCGAAACTCCGACTATAGGCATCAACCAACCCTATCTCGGACCGACACTCGAGATGCAAGCGGGTGACGCCGTTCGCATGAATGTCAGTAGCGATCTTTCCGAAACGGCAACCGTGCATTGGCACGGCTTTCACTTGCCGGCCAGTGCCGATGGCGGGCCGCATCAACCGATAGCGCCAGGCAGCACATGGTCGCCAAGCTTCGTGGTAAAGCAGCGGGCATCAATGTTCTGGTATCATTCACACGCGCACCGGCGGTCCGGTCCGCAGGTCTATCAGGGACTGGCCGGAGCCATCTATGTTCGGGATGACGAAAGCGAGCGGCTTGACCTGCCGAATGATTATGGCGTTGATGACATTCCGCTGATCGTTCAGGACCGCGCCTTCAACCGCGATGGCAGTTTCGCATATTCTACATCGATGCGCGATGTCATGATGGGGATGATGGGTGATACTCTGCTTGTGAACGGGATCGTCGATCCGGTTTTCGAAGCACGTAGCGATTTGTTGCGGATTCGTCTTCTCAACGGCTCGAACGCGCGGTTCTATCGCTTTGGATTTGATGATGGGCGTGCTTTCATACAGATCGGAAGCGATGGTGGTCTCTTCGAACAGCCTTATCGCACAAACAATATCGTTCTCGCCCCGGGCGAGCGAGCGCAAATTGTCGTCGATCTGAGCGATGGCAGGCCGACTGTTCTCAGCGCAGATAGCCTTGAAACCATGGGAATGATGGGGATGATGGGCGGCGGCATGGGAAACCGCGGCATGGGCGATGCTGGCGACCGGATGGGGGGCGAGATGGGAGGAAGCGGCGGGCGCCGGGAAGGTATGATGGGTGAACGACGACGCTTCACCGTCCTTAACATTCGGCCTGCAGCTGAAAGACGGCAGGCCAATATAATGCCAAGCCGACTGATTGCACTGGCACCGATTGAACCGGAAACTGCCATCAAGACCCGACGATTTGTGCTTCAAATGGGCATGGGTATGAACATGATGCGCGGCGGCGGCTTTACAATCAACGGCAAGTCCATGGATATGCAGCGCATCGACGAGACGGTAAAAGTCAACACGACAGAAATCTGGCAAATCGAGAATGCTTCGATGATGGCGCATCCCTTTCACATTCATGATGTGCAGTTCCGTGTGCTGGACCGTGATGGTCGTCAACCAAGCCCACAGGATCGGGGGCTGAAAGATACAGTAGTGGTCGCACCGCGAGAGGTCGTGCGTTTACTGTTGCGCTTCGAAGAATATACCGATTCGGAACTACCCTATATGTATCATTGTCATATTCTCGAACATGAAGATGCCGGAATGATGGGGCAATTTTTAGTTACAAAGTGATATTTCGCGCTCGATCAAAACGAGCCGTTTTGACTGTTCCCCGTCAGCGCCTGAGTCACCAAAATGGGGTTGTGATTTAAGGAGTGTTTTGGTTTCATCATACATTGAGGATCGTCCCAAATTCCAGAGCCTTCCTCATTAGAAATTTCCATATGGTTGTGAACTTCATGCCAGAACAATCTTTTGAGCTGATGTCCGCTTGGTTGAATATTGCGCCGAGAGCGGACATTCCGCTAGCGGCCCAACTACAGTCGGAGCGAAATGCGCCCAATTGACGTCATTCCCAAGGTCGACGCTCGTTCTTGGAAGCTGCCATCGCCTGAACTCGATGCGTCCGGGAATTAATGGCAACAATCGGTCAGTTTACCATGCCGACACCAAGAGCACCATGCATTGGCGCAATCTGCGCTTTTCCACATACGGATCCATGCAAGGTCATACGAATGGATCTGTAATTCGCAAAGCAACCGCAATGGGGAGCGCATTCAGGAAAGAATGTAATTTCTAGTGAAGTCGCGCGGAATAAGGAAATTGCCCGCGCAGATTTCGCAACGATGACGTCTAACCTATCCGATGGATAAACCATCTCGGCCATTGCCAGCTGGAGGAATGCCACCTTTTGGATAGGCATCGGCAATCATACGTTGGTGTTCAATATCCTTGATAGATAAGCCGGTTCGCCAAGTAATTTTCAATGCTTCCTGTGCTAATTTCTTCTTATCCAAAGACCCACGTTTCGCATTTCGCCACTGAGCAAGCTTGCGCTCTGCTTCCTCTAGCACTTCCTGCCTCACCCGTTGAAGCAGTTTCTGCCCTAGCTCTCGCGACAATCGATCTATCGCCATCTTCTGGATATTGGCAGGCAAGATTTCGACCATCGCTTTTACGCCCTTGGCATATCTGTCCTTGTCGAATGTTTCGAACAGCTCTTTATGGAGGCGCCTGATCTCGTCTTCCTGTTTGGCGTAGCGTTCGGCGAGTTCTTTACGTTGGTCTTCATCAGCGAGCGCAAAATTGACATCGGACACATCGGTTGCACGACGGTTATACGGCCAGATTATTCCTGCTTCGTCCTTCTTTAGATCGGTAATGCTGGGTGCCAAATCATCAAGGAACGAGGATATCTGCCTGCGATGCTGTCGTAATTTTAGGTCCCGTTGATCGAATTCCGTTGGGTCCTGATCGGGCTTGAAAGCACCGCGAAGCTCTCTGGCATGGGGGTGGTGTTCATATTGAGCCGGGACGGGTGTTGTTGGCGCGTTAGCGGGAATAGGCAATGGAGCTGCGTCCTTTGCCTGGTTCTCAGAAACATGGTCATCACCTTCCTTACGGTTATCGCTCGCGATCATTTCATCGATACCGCGCGTGAGCCGCGCCGACTGCAGTGCATATTCCTCATCCGCCTTGCGCTGTAGCAGTGCATTTTGCTCGACCTTCCGGCGTAACCGCTCATCTCTGGCGTCATCCAACTTTTTCTGTCCTTCGTTGTCGGCCTCGCTCACCTGCCTCGGTTCATTGGCAACCGGATCCCCGTCGCCTCGATGTTGGGCAGAATTCTTATCAATGGGCTCAATTCCATCCAAAATTAGCGCGCTAATGTTGGCCTTGCTGGTCTCGGTGCGGTCCCTTTGAACAGGCGCATTTGTAGATTTTTCTGATTGCGGATGAGGGAGCGTCACACTCGAATCTGGCATTGACCTGACACTATCTTGTCTTGGAACAGAGATCAGAAATTCTGCTTTCTTGCCGGCCTCATCAGCTGCGTTACGGCAATCGGTTAGCAATTGGCTTTCATCTTCGAGAAACCCTTTCAAAGCGAGCAAATATGCCGAAGCCGCATCTACAAGGCGTTTGGCCTCTTGATATTGTGATCGCGATACAGATTTGGAATCTTTCCGGTAAGCAGCCAGCAATTGCTCATTCTTCTTCTTCAAGGTCGCTGCCCGTGAGCGAGCGCGTTGCATATTCTGATCAAGCACAAACGCCTCGTGCTCAAGTCTGGCGGCCTGTGTCATTGCAGCGATAATTTCTTGATCTAGCGCAGGGTTCTTGCCGGCGCTGCTATTTTCTCGGTCGGTATTTGAAGTCCGCTGTCCGATATCCGATAGCCTATCCTCGAGCTTTGCATCTGCCTGCGCCATAATCGCTTCCCATTGACGCCTTTCGTTTTCAACGCCTCGGTCCGTGACTTCACCGCGCGCCTCTGCGGCGGCCAATGCTGAACCCAGATGCTCCGGCGGTTCTGCCTCAATCCCTCTTCGTTCATTGGAACGGTGATCTACACGGCGTTTATGTCCAGCTTGCTCCAGATGACGATTTGTAATTTCCGAGCTAATCTCACGTAAGGTTTCAATCCATCGTTTTTCCGCTACCTCGCGCACTTTTTTCTGTTTGAGCGGCACGGCTCGGCCATTGGAACGGTGCTGCTTTGTTGTGACCGCAGTGAAGTCCCATTGTCCGGCTTTTAACCGATCAGTGCCATAACCCTGCTGCTCCAGTGTAGCGATATCGCCTTGTGTGATACGCCTGCATGGCCTGTCGTGATAGATGAGGTGAAAATGCCAATTTCGGTCGTTGTTCTTGTGATCAGGTGCATGCATGACAGCCACAAATGGCAATTTGCGTTTGGAAAATTCTTCAGTGATGTCCTTGAGAAGCGCAAACATTTGAGGTGCCGACAATTCGTTCGGCAGCTCTCCCGTCAGGCGAAACTGGATACGGCCCCCGCGACCTTTATGAAATTTGGCAACCGGAGCGGCAGTGGATTTAGATTTTTTTCCCTTTGCGGGCAGAATGCATCCCGGCTGAGACGATAGATAATCCCGCATCTGTTCAATCGATTCAATATCGAACTTTGTCACGCAGTCTGCATCGGTTGCTGCAAGCGCTTTTTTTAAGGATAGCGGGCATTTCTGATCTTTGGATACAGTTGACCAGAACTCTGGGTTATCCGCAAATCGAAATGACATTTTGTCCGGACTTGGCTTGGCTTCATTTTCTTCAACCAAAGCCCAATATTCCGCGCGAGCACGATCATCATTATCGATGTTTGTGATAAGTGCTCTTTGCCCATCGGGCTGACGTGAAACAGCGCTGTCCCGGGTGATATAAATATCCTGGTCAATCGTCATACTTCCGAACTGACCGTCCGCCGCTTTCCCAATCGGAAGGTCGGAACTATTTGAAAGTCTTGTGACTTCGTCAGATTGAGAAACGCCGTCAGGACGTGATAATTTAACGTCAATTTCATCGGCCAGCTTCTCTACAGGGCCAAGGCGTGCAACCGCGGCATCCCGTTCGATATAGGAGCAATGACTCTTCGCTGCGCCCGGGGACACGCGGGTGCCTTCCTGATAAGTTTCATAAGTTACCCGGGTGATGGATTTGTGTGACAAATGATAGGATGTCATTCCGTTCTTGTCGGTAAACCGGTGCATCCGTGTAATAGGGATATTAAACAATACCTCCTCTTGCTTGCGGCGCCCGTTGGCTGCCGTTTCATCCATTGGAGCAGCGCGGACTCTGAGATTAAATGACGACTTATATCCATCAGATTCCAGCAGACCTTGACGGATAAGCGAAAATTTAATGTGGGCCGCTGCAATCCGGTCCGCTTGTTCAAGCTGTGCATTGGTTGCCATATTCATATCCTTCAAAAAAACTATAGAACATGAATTCTTAAAATAGAAGTATTTATTGTTATATCTCAAAGTGTTAAGACAATGTATGTCCAATGATATGGCATTGGCATGGGAATGAAAATTTAAAATAATCGGCGGCCGCAAGGCTGTCCGCACGGCAGTTTGGGCTCCTGCCCAAACTGCGGAAGTGCGCCTACAAACTTTATCAAGACATTGGATTATGACTGTTCACTCAGTCATATATTGAAGACTAATCCAATAAAAAAAAGGTGATAAAAAGCTACATAGAAATTGCTTATCATTGGTCTGGAAAAAGCATCAGCAATGCGCGGCCGCTGTAGGATCGAATGTTGGCGGGATGTCAGCCGAGTGTCGATACTGAGTTTCGGAAATTGGATTGGATCATTTTCCATTTCAGTAGCAAAATAAAAAGGGCGGAAAAATATCCCGCCCTTTTTTGTCACATAAAGATTGTATCTTTTTATATTTTATCTGCTGTTATTCGGAGGCCATCTGGAGTCCACCCATAGTGATCAATGACATCCATAATTCTTGATTTTTTAAGATTTTCTTCCAGTGCAGCATCTGTTGTCTGGCTTAAATGCTTAACTGAAAACCTCAAATGACCAGGCGTGTTGCTGTAGCTTTTAAGTTTGCTAAGAACAGCCTCACCGAAGATACTTGGAAAGCCGGCTTGTGAAACAAAGTCATAAGCCCACTTTGCTATATACGTCGCCGCAAGTTTATATCCTTCCGGTGGCTCACAAATAGCTTTTGCTATGGAGTCTCCGCATCTTTTTATCAGCATCTGAAAACCTGGCGGCAGATGACCAAGTTCAAGCACTAATTCAGATTGAATAGATCCGTCAAAATTGCCGGATGAATCCCGATCAACTTTGACAACATATTTTTCAAAATTGGTCAGTTTCGTTTCTAAGGTATTGATTGCTCCAACCGCACCATCTTTGTTTGTCGATACGGGAAGAAAAGCGATGCACGTTCGATTTTCGTTCCGATATAATTGTGTGACCGCTGGCACGAGGTCGGCAATCTCGCGCGCAGATGCCATAGCATTAGCACCAAGATCCCAAACTACGTGGCGACCCGCTGTGCTTGCTACAATGGTCGGCGCCACTGTAGGTTGGACGCCCCATCCGACAACTTTTGCATTCCCATCTATGTGTTTAGCGGTAAAATTACCGATATCACTATCTAACATTTCAGGATTGGCACCGCCAATTAGCCAAATGGCCTTGATGAGTTTCGCTATAAGTGATTTACCTTCACCGCCCGCGTTGGTGACGACAAGAATAAAGTATAATATTTTAACAATGTCCATTTTCAACGCTCCTTTAAAAATCGCTGGTATGACGTGTGTCAGAAAAGTCAGGACGACTGAAATCTGATGGCTCTGCTGATTGAGCAGAATTGCTGCCTTCATTCTTCACCGCGCTAGTCGCATGCTCTTCGGCAAGAACCGATTGCGCAATCTGCGCTTGTGTATCGGCGAGCTGATTAGCGTCATGCGGCCATCCATTCTCATCAAGCCACTTGATCGCATTGTGGAAGCTGCTGTAATTTTTGCCTGCTTCAACACCACTCTTCTTAAGCGCTTTATATACAGCGTTTAAAGGATTACCATTTTCTCTGGCAACTTGGATATCTAGTCCATGGTCTGCCAGCGTATTGCGCACAGGAGCCTTGCACCGCTTATTTTCTTCTAGTTGTTCATAAAAATCCATTACTAGTCCTAACATTTTACTTCAGGTTATTATCAAGACGAAAATTGTCCTGATAATATGTTATGGAATGGAATTCTGGTTGCCCCAAAAGTAGATTATTAGCTTGTTGAATGACTTTTGGGATCATAGTGAAGAATAATGACAGAGAGAAAAAGAACCGGAAGGCCGAGCAAAATTGAGGAGGCAACACAGGACCTCGCGCACCGCGAGCTGCTGGATGAAAAATGCGCGAAGCTCGGCATCCTAATGGACCAAATAACAGACGGCGAAATTGCAGACGATGATGCAGAGACAGAGCTCTGCAAGATCACTGGAGAACTGAAGGATTTCGCGTTCGAACCGCAAAAGCCTGGCAAGAATATTGTGGCACCGAACACAGACAGACTTATGCTGCTTGATAGCTTGGCAAAACTTCAAAAAAGTAGCGACGTTCAAAAAGCTATTGCACATTGGATTTCCAATGTGATCACCGAGACAGACTTCGAAATTGCACGCGTCAAGCAACAGCTTCTGCACTCCGTAAATGACCAACGCAAAGTGTTCAGCTATCAGCTTAAGCTTCTTGATAAATTATCTGCCGTTGGAATAACAAAGCACAATGCGTCACAGATTTCGGTATCGGGCCTAAAGGCAATGCTGAATAAAGGCCCCGCGAAACCGATTTCGAAGACACAAGCAGAGGAGGTCGTTAACAATGAACCAGGCAATTATTCCGTGTGGTCCGATTTTCTAGACGAAGATCACCAGCAATATTCCATCACCGCACAACCTATTAGCTCCATTAACAATCTAGGAAAAGTCCACAACTTGAAATACGGGGACTATCCGCCGTATACGGATTTAGCAAAATATGGTCAGCCCAAGCTCCTTGAAGAATTTCTTGCCGCACAACTCTTGAAGGACAAGAAAAAACTAATTTCCGAAATCTGCAGACTCTGGCTCGAAGAGAATTACGCAAAGCCTACATCAACACAGCTATGGGCTACAAAGAATACGTGGCGCTTCCTGCTCGCGCTAAAATACAATTTCGCCCATGAAATTCCGGACATGAATCGCGCCGAGTTACCGGGCCGTCAGCCCCACAAGACCTTTCTTGTGGCTGAGCGCCGATAAATATGACGCTTGTCGTCTTACTCCCATTCGATTAGCTCCATGCATCAAGCTCTCAGCGGAGGTGGATGCCATATTCGCGATCCCTCGGCCCCAACCTGCAAGCGATTCAAATCTTGCTCGGCCATTCAAAGATCGAAAACACGGTTCGCTATTTGGGTGTCGACATAGAAGATGCTCTCACTGTGGCTGAAAAAACAGAGATATGACTATGTATCGTGGGCGGACCGTCGCTGTCGATCACAGCACGCCAGCGATCACGGAACATATCATAGCTCAGACCTCTCAGTCCTAATCACAGCCCCTGTAATCGTTTTCAAAGCAGCGCGTGGCATAGGCTTGGCCTTCGGCGATTTGCTGGCTGGTCATTTTTTCTGTAACAATGTCCTTGTTGTCAGAGGCCATTTCCTTTCCTTGAGCTGCTGCCATTGACCACCATGCATAGGCTTTAATGTAGTTTTGAGGAACACCCCTGCCATTGTCATACATGACGCCAAGATTGTATTGGGCCTTGGCAAGCCCTTGCTCGGCCGCCAGGCGATACCATTGCACCACCTCAGTGTAGTTTTCAGGCACACCCCTGCCATTGTCATACATTACGCCGAGATTGGATTGGGCATTGGCAAGCCCTTGCTCGGCCGCCAGCCGATACCAATTCGCCGCTTCAGTGTCGTTTTGAGGCACACCGTCGCCCTTGTCATACATGGTGCCGAGATTGAATTGGGCAGTTGCATTCCCTTGCACGGCCGCCAGCCGATACCATTTCATCGCCTCAGGGTAGTTTTGAGGCACATCCTCGCCATTGTAATACATGAAGCCAAGATTGGCTTGGGCATCGGCATCCCCTTCCTGTGCGCGGGATTCCTCAGCATCAAAACCCATCGGCACATCTTCATCGGCCACCTCGTCAGAGGGTGTTGGCCCGGACGTGCATGATTGAAGGCCAATGATGAGCAATGCTGTAACTAAGGAACGCCAAACCATATAAATCTCCCTGCACGAAGACTGCATGATTTTGATATAGATGGCAATCTATCCATCCAGCGTCCCGAATTGTCACATGGCAAGGCTGACTGCTAGCTCTGGGAGGGTGAAACTTCCTGGGACCCTAAACATCACAGCGTATCAAAAACCCGCCCCGTAATCGGCTTTCGACAACCACGGCAAACCCGTCAAAGGAGGTGAAGTATTCAGTCGGCTAGGCGGAAACAGCGCGGGCTTGCTAAAATGGAGACGGCGCAAGAACTCGAGAAGTAGCTCGCATTTAAGTCGAAATCTTGCGGAACGGCATCCCTCTGAATGAATGATGCTGTTCGATCACATGTGACGTGCAAAGCCAGGAGATCGACCTTACCCTTTTATGGGGTTTGACCCATGTCTTTACTTTGGCGGAATGTGCGCGGTGGATGCAATCGAAGGCAATGGAGGCATAATCACACTTGCTTCTCCGACCAATTGCGAGAAAAGCGCACGGAAGTAAGGATAAGCAGCAAAGGTTCCTATGTTGCGGCAAAATCCAATTGCAGCCTCTTCTGTTGCTCCCTCAGGGGTTTGATAGAGCACTCCATAGTCAGCAACACAGTGCAAGGCTCGTTTACGTCCGAGTTTAGCAGTCACATTATATTGCAAAATTGCAGCCACGCTTTGTTCGTCTTCACTAAATTGGCAAGACAATACCTTGCGTCCGTAGCTCAGCTTCCATTGGTCCTGATCCATAAGGCAATCTGGATCAATTTTGAAGAGGTTTGAAAGAAGGTTAATTGCTTTCAATTGCGCAGAGGTAGCCACAGCATTATACTCAGCACCGGCGAAGCCACTCTTGGGTGCCTCATTTGCAATCTCGGCAGAAATATCGGTCATTAGGCTGCCATTCCCATTCCATAGTGTCGAGCTAGGGCTGCCATACGGTTGTCGTTGGCAGGTTGATAAGCTCCGCTTGTATCGGTTTCGTCGTCCCACATCGCCACGACATTCTCCGTCACTTTTGCGAGCTTGCGCGATTGACGCTCCCACTTGCGTCGAAGAGCCTCAAAGTGGAGCTCACACGTCAGCTCAGGGGCCTCACCCATAGCGTGCATCGCACGCGCCAAAAGTCGGACGGTGAAGTTTTTGCATTCATCAGAAAAAATCTGAGTGATGCGCGCACGAGATACATTCATCGCTCTAGCGAGATCAGCCCTAGAATAACCCTTCTCTTTCATAATCTGATTCAGAAGGATCTGAATATCGACGACAAAGGCCTCTTCTGCGAAAACTGCTTGTTTTTCGTTTGCAATTTGCTCAGCCATGCTAAATTTCCTTTTTGTCTACTTCATCTAAAAAATCATCAATTCGAGCCTTTGCTCGTTTCAAAATATTTGGGTCAGCCTTATTTTTTTTCTTGGCTGTATCGGCATCTACAATTATGAAAGTCTTCTTATCAGCCACTGAAAGCGGGAACCCATAAAGCCTTACCTTCGCCGCATTATTTTTGAACGCTTGCAGCATCATATTGTGTCGGGAGGTCCTGCCCTCGTTTCCATTAAACATTTCGGGTGTGAGTTGAGACGGATCATCGCACCACCGTTTCATCACAGCCGAAAACCGGCCTCGCGCTCGAACGTCCAATGCATCATATACCTTTCCAATCGCTCGCCTTATGACAACGCGGGCGCCAGAGTGCTCCGCAAGGACGTCGCATTCGATCTGTTCGAGAGAATCATCCATGGGGGCTTTCATATATGGATAAGTTAATAATACTCTTAACACATTACAAGTGAATTTTATATTTGGGAGGTTATGCGCTATATCAAATCACGGCAAGCCTGACTTTGACAAAGCCTTCGTAGCTTTGGCTAAAATCGGTATTCTGAGCGGTGTTCCCTTTCACGGACGGACGAGCCAGTGCCGTGATTATACGGCTCTATTCCAATTGGTTTGACGAGCCTGCATCACCAGATGCGCAAACACAGCATCGGCCTTGGTTACAATTTCCGGTCGGCTATAGCTGCCGGGCAAGCCAGTCTTTTCGTCCCACAGATAGTGGTGAATAGTCACCTTTATCTGATCGCGCGTCCCCTGTTTGGCAGCGAAATCCTGCATTGCGTTTATCTGCGCCTGTAGTGTCGCGTATAAACCAGCCGCAACGGCTTTGAGCCGCTTGATGTCCGCTTTCTTCAAGTCGGGCTTCATCAACAAGTCGAACAGCGCCAGCGTATCCTCATCCAGCCCTTCGCGGACTGCGCGTTTCTGTTCCTGATCCAGCTCGTCAGCCAAAATCAGCAATGCCGCAAAAACTCGCTCGATATTCACGGCATCTTTCTCGCTGTTATATTCGGCAACGAGCTTTTCGTAGTGCTTCTGCAAATCGGTGCGCAACGGGTTTTGGCGGAGCATCAGTTCAAGTTTGCGCTGGATGGCATCTTTCAGGCTTTGGACGGTCGTGTTCTTCTTGGGACTTCGTTCAAATTCCTTCTTTAACCGTTCAAAGTCGATACGGCTGATGTCATAAGGCTGCTGCCGATCTTCCCGCACCAATCCCGGCGTCACTTCAATGGCCTCGTCGACCACTGCCTGCAATTCACGCATGATGTCTGAAATATCAGCCTTTTTCACGTCTTCCTCGAGGCTGTTGTAGATCACCTTGATTGCTGCAAATCGGGGCCGATAGGCATTGACCGCTCGGTAGTTCACGCAGGACTTGAACTTCTTGAAAACCTCACGCGCCATGATTTGAAAGCGTTTGCGGCTTTCGTCATTCTCGTTCACCGCTTCCTTGGCATCTAGGATTGCCCGGTTCTTATCGAACCCCGTTTTCTCCAGAATATCGAGCAGTCGGAAATTTCGTGCGGAGAGAAAGCCTTCTGCCGCTTCAATCGCTTCCTCCAGATCGGCCAGAAGTTCTTCGGGAGGGCGGACCGGATTGGTTTCTGGCCCCGCCCCTCCCGGCCCGGAGCTTGTCGTTCCGCCATAGGTGGCAAGCGCTTTGCGGAGGTTTTTCAGTATTCCGCAATAATCGACGATCAGACCGTTATTCTTGCCTTCCTGAACCCGGTTTGCCCGCGCGATGGCTTGCATCAGCGTGTGGGCCTTGAGCGGCTTGTCGAGATAGAGCGTGGCAAGGCTCGGCACATCAAAACCGGTAAGCCACATTGCGCAGACTATGGCGATGCGGAACGGGTGATCTTCCTTCTTGAATGCGCTTTCAACATCGAGCCGCTTGCCGTCTTCGGTCTCAAAACCGTTCTTGATCAGCGTCCGGTGAGGAATGATGTCCAACCCCCAATTCTCGAACCGCTTCACTTCGCCTTGCTCTTCCGAAACAATGACCGCCGCCTTGGTCGCTTTCACCCAATCCAGTTGGCGTTGCCGGTCAGCCAATTCCTGCTCGTCAGAAGCCTTGGCCAACTCCTTCTCTAGTTCGGCAATCCGTAGATCCCAGTGTTTCTCGATCAGCCCGTGCATTTTCACACAGGTCAGCTTGTCGATACACACCAGCATTGCTTTGCCGCTCTCCCAGCCGGTGGTGTAATGCTGAACAAAATCGGCAGCGATCGCGTCCAGCCGCTTGTCCGCCGTGATAACATGATACTCCCGTTTCAGCTCCTTCTCGAGCCGCTCGGTCACATCAGGATCATCCAGTTCCAGCTCGTCGAGCTTGGCGGCGATCTTTTCATTGAGATCAGTGGTTGCAACACCCAGCTCTTCCCCGCGCGCGTCATAGAATAACGGCACGGTTGCTCCATCTTCCACCGCGCGCTGGAAATCATAGGTTGAGACATAATCCCCAAAAGTCTGTTTGGTAACTTCATCGCCCGCCATCAACGGCGTGCCGGTAAAGCCCAGGAAGCTGGCATTGGGGAGCGCGTTGCGCATATTGAGCGAGAGCAACCCGTTTTGCGTCCTGTGCGCTTCATCCGTAATCACGATGATGTCATCGCGGCTGGAATAGGGATCGTCTGGATCGACCTCCTGATTGAACCTGTGGATCAGCGTGAAGATGTAGGGTTTGTGAAGTCCGAGCAGCTCTTTTAGCTCTTTACCGGATCCAGCCCGCACCTGCTCCTTGTCATTGTTGACCAGGCCGGTTCCGGCGAAGGTGCCGTAAATCTGGCCATCCAAGTCAATGCGATCCGTGCAGATGAGGAAGGTAAAATTGCTGCCCAGCTTGCGATGGATCTTCTGTGTGAGCATGGCGATGGAATAGCTCTTTCCTGAACCCTGTGTGTGCCAGAACACGCCCAGCTTGCCATCGCGCGCATCCCGATCACGGACTGCCGCCAGCGCGCGATTGACGCCCAGATATTGATGGTTGCGCGCAACGATCTTGACCAGCTTCTCGCCGCCATCATCGAACAGGATGAAGTTTTCCAGTAAGTCGATGAAATTGCCTTTGGCGCACACTCCCTTCAACATGGTTTCCAGATCAACCACACCCGGCTCATCTTCCTCCAGCCGTTTCCAATCGTTGAAATGCTCGAACTTGCTGGTGATGGAGCCGATCTTGGCCTCATGCCCGTTGGTCAGGATGATGAAGCCGTTGTGGTGGAACAGATGCGGGATCGTGTCCTTGTAGTCTGCCAGGTTCTCTTCATAGGCGTGGCGCAAATCCTTGTGGATCGCCTTGCACTCGACAAACAGCAACGGCAGCCCGTTTACAAAACCGATGATGTCGGCTCGGCGGCGATAAAGATCGCCCTTGATCCACAATTCCCGGACGCAGAGAAAATGATTGTTGTCCGGCTGGTCAAAGTCGATCAGCCGAAGCCGCTGCTTGACCAGGTCGCCCTTGGCGTCGCGGAAACTGGCGAGCACCCCGTTCTTGACCAAATCATAGGCATCACGGTTGATTGCGGTCAGGCTCGAGCCAAGCGGTGCATCAGTAATCTGACGCAACGCATCCTGATAAGCGGCATCGGGTAGGCCGGGATTGAGCCGGATCAGCGCTTCGCCCAGATGACGCGTGAGGATGACATCTTGTTCAGATGCGCGACCCAATAAGCCTTCCGGCCCCAGCGTCTCGGTGTTGAACGCAAACATGCTTTCCCAGCCCAGCGCATCGGCCAAATAATCGGCCATGGTTTGCTGGACGAGCGTATCTTCGTTCATGGCTGTCATACGGTCAGGGTTCCGTTCATCAGCCTGGGGAGGAGCAAATCGCGTGCATTGGCGAGTTGCTCGATTTGTCTGCCTAAGTTGGCGATCAGATCGAAAATTGGATTCACAACTAGATCGAATGCTTCGGCGATTCTAAGATCGGGCCTAATGACTGAAATGCGGTCAAACGTAGAAACAATGATTGCGTCAAAAACAGCGCCTGATGCTTGACTGCGAAATTGCTGAAGGCTTGCTTCCATAGTCAAATAAAGCAGGCGTTGCGACAGACAGGAGTTACTAACCAAAGCGTAACACGATTGGTTCATGGCCATTGGAACGAGGGCGAGATTCATTTTACCCACTGTGCCGCGCGCAGTGATGAACAGCGTGTCCTTTGGGTAGAGCTTGCTGTTGCACTTGGCCAAGCCCTCATCGGTTATCGTCTTTTCAGTGGAAGACACATAGGCAGCTTGCACTGCATCCTTGGGAGTAAAAAAGCCAATTTCGCCATCCCAGAATTGTGGAGTTGTTGTCTTTGGCGTGCCTCCCGACAGGATGTTCATGACAGTAGAGGCCGGAGTGCGCTCCCATCCCTCCGGCACACCGTCGATGATTTCGGTATGTTCATGGCCGGGGAATCGGAAGCGGACGAACCATTCCTTATAAAGCTGCCGCGCGGCCTCCTCCAACAAGGCAATCCGCCGCCGGTTATTCTCAATCATATCGTCATAAGCCGAGAGGATGTTAGCAATGCGCTGTTGCTCTGCAATATCGGGAGTTGGGAAGTTGAGCGAAAGGAGTTTTCCTTGACTCAAGTTATCTTGTGCTGCGCCTTGGGTGAACGTTCGATACTGGCGCTTGAAACGGGCATCGAACAAATATTTAATGAAACGAGCGTCCGCTTTTTTGTGATCCGGGGCGAAGCCGATTATGCTATCGGGAAAGCAAGCTTCAATCTTAAGAATCGAAGTGTCTGCAATGTTTGCAGCAATGGTGATGCAGAGCGTTCCTTCGGGCCAGAGCTTGCTTTGCGCAAGGCCCGCCTCACTATATGTTTGACTGAAGTTGCTTAGATATAAGCCCGCATGCTTCACATCGCCTGTTTGAATAAAGGGATATGGCCCGCCGTAAAGGTGGGTAGCATCTCTTGGTCTATGTCTCGACTTTCCCCGCGAAACCGTGCCCAGCTCGTCCAGAGGATACTCCGGCCAACTCACAAACCTAGCCCTTCAAGATTCGCTTCAATCTGACGCGCTAGGTCCGACGCCTCCTCATTCAATCCTTTTAGCTCGATGTGGATGTCGCTCATCGTGCCTTCGAAATCGAAATCCTCATCCTCCTCTTCCGGTGCGACGCCTACGTAGCGACCGGGTGTAAGCGACCAGTCTTTGGCCTCCAGTTCGGCGCGATCTACCAGCTTTACTAGACCAGGAACCGCCACCAGTTCAGCATCGGGAAAGCGGATGAGCAGCCAGTGCGCCTGACGATGGAAGTATTTCGCCAGCTTGAGCTGATCGACAGCCTCCTTGCGAGCCTCTTCAAGCGCCTTCAGCGGACTAGCCTTGCCGCGCTTGCCGCCGCCTTCTCGGTGCGCCTTCTCCGCGAATTTGTAGAGTTGATCGATCTGCTTCACGAGATCGCGACTGGCATCTGCCACTGGCTCCAGATCATCATGCGATTCGTGCAGCCCAACAATAGGAACGACGCCGTCCTTCCATGCTTTGTCCAGCTCTAGCACTGTCGCCAGATAAGATTCCCAATCCGCCTGAAATGTCGACCGGGCTTCAGTCAGCGGGTCCAGCAGTTCCGCCTCGGCCTTTTCTTCCAGCGCTTCGATCAATTCATCCAAAGCTTCCAACATCGGTTCAGTGGCCGAATCGCTGGCCAGCGCCTCGGCCATCGTGCGGTCGAGGTAGGATGCGACCAATTCTCGAAACCTCTCTTCTTGTCCGCGATAGAGCCAGAAGATTGATGTCAGGTTCTGCAACTGTTCGGGCGAGAAATCCTTCACCTTTTTGCTGACCGTTCGGAACACTTGTCGCGCATCCAGCATCAGCACTTTGTCTTTAAGATGCTCCGGCTT
This sequence comes from uncultured Parasphingopyxis sp., assembly GCA_905479515.1. The sequence goes on along the minus strand of CAJQMX010000222.1, from coordinate 2,876 downwards.
GTTGCGGTTCAATATCCACAGTTCGCAGGGGACAGAGCGTGTGTAGAAGAAGTTACCCCTGATAGCGATCATCGCACCGACATCGCCAGTCTCTATCAGCTTCTGTCGCACCTTCGCCTCTTCACCGCCAGCACTGGAAGCCTGAGACGACATGACAAAACCGGCACGTCCAGATTCCTTCAGATAGCTGTAAAAATAGCTGATCCACAGATAGTTGCCGTTGGAGACCTTCTTGCCCTTGTTCACGCCGGGCAGACCAAAGGGCAGTCGGAGGTCCTTCCTGATCCTCTCCGCATCCACCTCGTCCACATTGAACGGCGGGTTCGCCATCACGAAGTCGGCCTTGCCGATCACATCGCCATCGGCATTCTGTCCGACCATCTCATGCGCATCAGTGTAATAGGTGATTCCTGGTTCAATCTTTCCTTCCAGCCCATGCACAGCAAGGTTCATTTTCGCCAACCGGATCGTCGTAGGATTTTTTTCTTGTCCGTAAAATGTTGCAACTTCAGTTGGGTCTTGCTTCATCTTCTCAATGAAGTGAGCGCTTTGCACGAACATGCCGCCAGAACCACAGGCCGGATCCAAGACCTTCCCATGATCTGGCTCTATTGCGTTGACAATCATCTGGACAAGCGAAGGCGGAGTGAAGAATTCTCCGCCATCATGCGCGCCTTGATCGGCAAACTGGGTTAGGAAATATTCGTAGATACGTCCGAACACATCACCGTCCGCTTTTTCTAATGCTGAATCATTAAAAATGCGCAGAACGCTTCCTAGAACATCGTTTTCTAGCCGTTGATACTCTGCCTTGGGCAAGACACCTTTGAGCGTATCATAATCGCCCTCTACGGCCTCCATGGCGGCAATAATTGCTTCTGCGCGATCTTCGGCCTCAGGCAGATTCACTAAATAGTCAAACTGTGCCTCGGGCTGGAGGAAGATGGCCCCCCGACTGGTGAAATCTTCTTTCCGCAGCGGTGGCGTCACACCACCCCGGCTGGGCAATCCCGCTTCAATCTCCGGCTTGACCGCCAAATAGCGGCTATAAGCATGGCGCAGGAAGATCAGGCCCATGACTGGCATGAAATATTCATTGCTGGCAAAATCGCTGTTCGCGCGGAGCTGATCCGCTGCCGTCCAGAGACGCTTTTCGACGGCTTCAATATTATTGGTCAATCGTCAGCCTTTATTTATGGATGTTGCTCGCATCGTTCTAACAACCGATCCCATCATTTGGCTAGTTACTTTGAAGCTGTGCGATCAATTGGTTGAAGAGCCGGATGCTGAAATATAGCAACGCCGGCTGGGCCCATCACACTTCTCTCTCACCCTACGGCTGGTTCAAGCCCTATTCTTGGATGGCGGCAAATGCCTCAAACCAGTCTTCACCGATCGCAGGCCTCCTGTTTTTCAATGTTGCACCGGTGGAACCCAACAGAAACTACCTGCTTCCTGATCATTACCATTCAGAAAAGTAACATTACACTCTCCACGCTCCATTTTTCCCATGTGGGAGCGTTCTATCCCAGAGGAATTAGCTAAAACTTCTTGCGATAGTCCTGCGGCCATCCCTCGTGATCGTATTTCCACACCCAATCGGACAAGCAGATCATATTTATCCGTTTTTTGGAGACCCTTTCCATACTAACTCATGGTCGGGTTTTTGTGCTGATCACTCCATGGTATATACGACCCATTGCTGAAATGATATGTTGCGACTTCGGAAGCTAAGGGAGGGGAATCAATGACCAGAAAATTACTCGCGTTGGCTATTGGACTATTGGTATCGAGTTTTGGTTATGCTCCCGCACATGCTGATGCGCTGTCGGCTGGCATCAAAGCCGCTGAAAAAGGCGATATAGTCAAAGCCGTGAAAAAGTTTAACAAATCTAAGAAGCCCGAAGCTATATTCCGTTTGGCACAGCTCGCAGAAGCCGGTTTGCTGAAAGACTGCGACAAGGTCTATTGCGCTGCGCAATGGTATGAGCGCGCCGCCAATGCCGGACATATTTCTGGCCTCACTCATTTAGCGATATTGAATTTTAACAACGGGTTTAAGGATATCGGCATCCAGCAATTCCAACACGCAGCAAGATGGAATGATCCTTTGGCCCGTGAACTGCTGAGTCAAATGGATGAAAATGTGCCTCAACCAGACCTTTACAATCAGGCTATCGAACGGCAACACCAACGGCAACTTGCCGCAAGACAACAGCAATTGGAAGCGCAAGGACAAATTGCCCAAATGCTTGGTTACTTCATTGGTTGCGGATTTGGCAGCGCCTGCGTTTCTCAAGATGCTTCAGCTTATTCTTACGCGTCGAAACAGCAAAACCCTGCGCCCGTTCGCAGTTATTCGTCATCACCAATACAATCCTATAATTCTTTGCCCGTTACGACTTATGCACGACCAGGCAATTCCAGTCAGAAGCAGAACTCTTATGTGGGCTCGCCCGCCCAAATGTGCCCTGACGGCTCTTACGTCGCTGGCAGCTGTCAAATGGCCCCTGATGGCAGTTACGTCGGTGGCCAGCCGCATATGGCACCGAATGGATCATACGTTGCTGGAACACCTCGAATGGCCCCCGACGGCTCCTACGTGGGTGGGAACGGGCCAGTGACTATGTGCCCTGACGGCAGCTATGTCTCTGGGACTAGCTGCCATTTAACACCGAGCGGCAAATACGTTGGTAATTAGGCCCAGCGCGTTCCGGCTGTTTCTTAGGTTCATGCTAGTCATCTGGAATTGAAGTAAGTATCATTGTATATGCTCTGTTTGAACAGACAGGAGCATTGGTAATGGTAGGCAGGCAGGCGGGTTTGGTCGTATTGAGCGGCGAGGACCGCTTTTTTCTTGAAGGGCAGGTTCGCAG
>CAJQMX010000221.1 GCA_905479515.1 uncultured Parasphingopyxis sp. | reverse complement strand
TCGGCAACGACCCGCCCGATCCGGCCGGGAGAAGAAGACGGCACCCATTATCATTTCGTCTCCGATGACGCGTTCGATGCGCTGGTCGCCGATGATGCCTTTCTGGAATGGGCGCATGTCTTCGACCGGCGTTATGGTACGCTCAGATCCGAAGTGGGCAAGACCATTGAGGCTGGACGCGATGTGCTGCTCGATATCGACTGGCAGGGGACGCAGCAGCTTAAACAGGTTGATCCCGATATCGTTCGTGTTTTTATCCTGCCGCCGTCGATGGAAGAGTTGGAAAGCCGCCTCCGGGGACGCCGGACCGACAGCGACGCGGTTATTGCCGGTCGGATGGAGCGCGCGGCTGCCGAGATAAGCCATTGGGCCGAATATGATTATGTGTTGATCAATGATGATGCAGAGCGCTGTGCCGCGCGTGCGCTGTCGATTCTCCAGGCCGAACGCTTGCGCCGTAACCGCCGCACGGGTCTTGTCGATTTCGTGCGCGGGCTGACTGGATAGGCGCAGCCGAGCTTTCCATACCCTTCTGACAGGCTTAGCTTCTCTGGTAACAATAAGGAGAGGGTCTCATGATACGCGTTGTCATTGGAGCGGTCGCAGCAGCGGTTGCCATGTTCGTCATTGGCTTCCTGTTCTTCGGTACGCCGCTGAGCAATATCCCGGTAAGCCAGTTAGACGATGAAGGGGCCGCCACGGTGCAGCAGGTGCTGGCCGAAAATATGGGCGCGGAAGGGCCGGCGACCTATGTCGTACCCGGTATCAACGGCGAGGCGCAGCAGCGCCTCTATATCGATGGCCCGATTGCGATGGTGCACTATAACCCCAACGGATTTGCGCTGGGCGATACGGGTGCGATGATCGGTGGTTTCATCCAGCTATTGATCACGGCGCTGCTTCTGGGCGTCGCGCTCTACGGGCTATCTGGTTTTGTTCGGACCTTTAGCGATCGATTGAAGATACTGATATTCTTTGCCCTTGCGGCTTCCGTCTTCATGCATCTGGGCAACCCGGTCTGGTGGCATCAGGGCTGGGTCTTCCACAGCTATCTGTTCGTCGCGGATCTGGTGAGCTTCATAGTGGGTGGGGCGATTATCACACGTTGGTTTCTGCCAAAGCAGGGTGCAGGTGAAGGATAACGCGTGTTTGTCAGTTTCAATCTAATAGGTACGTGCGCGGGCTAGTGTGGTGACGCTACGCCAGCAATAATCTGACGAACCAAAAGTTTGCGCGGCGATTTCCTGCAACGGGAATCGCCGACAATTCAAACCGTCAATAAGCCTCAATAATGAGGCCTATCGCCCCTGGTTACGCCAGCGCTTGATCGTCCGGGCGATGATACCGGCCTCATCGCCGACTTGTGTCCAGAGTTCGGTGAACACGGGGTCACCCGATGCCGGGCGCTTTTCCTCTTCCAGATTGTCAAACGCAATGCGGATCGGAACCGACACGCCCTCGCCGCAAACGATGCATTCGCGATTGCGCAGCGCCGGAATTACATCGAGAAATCCGCGTGCGCCTTCGGGCATTGCAGAGCGGACATGGGCTTGGTCACGATCATTGTTCAGGCGCATGGCGATGATCGTACCGCACTGGGAAAGCACGCCTTCGGCCAGATCGGACGGCCGCTGTGTGATGAGCCCCAGCGACACGCCATATTTACGGCCTTCTTTGGCGATCCGGCTGAGAATGTTGCCCACGGCGGATTCCGAACTGATATGATTGGCCGGGATGTACCGATGCGCCTCTTCGCAAACGAGGAGGATCGGGCGCTGCGCTTCATTGCGTGACCAGATTGCGTAATCGAATACCATGCGCGAGAGAACGGCGACCACGACGGCGGTAATGTCCGAAGGAATTCCCGACACATCGACAATCGAGATCGGTTTGCCATTGCCTGGCAGGCGGAAAACGCGGCTAACGAAATCTGCCATCGTATCGGCGACCAACATCCCTGAGAACATGAAGCTGTATCGCGGATCGGATTTCAGTTCTTCGATCTTGCTCTTGAGCCGCATATAGGGCGCAGTATCATTGGCAGAATCGAGATGACCCATTTCGGTCGTGATCAGCGCGAGTAGATCGGACAATAGATAGGGTATCGGGCTGTCCACGGTCATTTGCGGAATGTCTTCGGCAAGGCGGCTTTTGTTGCGCGCTGCGAGCAGGCATTTTGCGAGAATATCGCGGTCCCGCTGCTTGTCCGCACCTGTTGTGGTGATGAGGACTTCGCAATGTTCCGCAAAATTCATTAGCCAATAAGGCAGCGCGAGATTGTTCACATCGAATATCTCGCCGGCGTTCTTGAAGGCAGCACTATACTCACCATGTGGATCGACCATTACGATATGGCTTTCCGGTGCGAGTTCGCAGATTCTGTGCAGGATCAGCGCGACGCTTGTCGATTTGCCGGTACCCGTTGATCCAAGAACCGCAAAATGCTTGCCGAGCATAGCGTCGACATACAGCGCTCCGCGAATATCCTTGGTCGGATACACATTGCCGATTTCGATATGGGCGCGGTTTTCCGTCGCGAACATCTGGCGCATGTCGGTGTCGGATACCGCCAGAACGGGCATGCCAGGTATGGGAAAGCGCGTCACGCCGCGGCGAAAGCCTTTGACTCGGCTTGATCCTTCCACGACCATGCCTTCACCGAGAAAATCTATATAGGCGTCAACTGAACTGGCATCATGAGTGTCGGCGGCGAGCGTGCGGATATTGGCGACAAGCCAAGTGTCTCCAACCCGGATTTTTACCTGACTGCCAACTTGGCCCGCCATGGCCAGTGTCGGGTCAGGGTCAGAACGAACGGCGTTGAGTGTCGCGGCATCGACCGCAATACGCGAACCCGATCCGGCAATTTCCGTCACGCGTCCGATAACGATGCCCTGCTGCGACGAGTCATGGTCGTCCTCACCAACGGCAACAGCTACCGGTTGTGCCTCATCGTCTGTTATTGGCCGAAAAGCCCCGATGTCATCCATAATATCGTCCCGCCAGTCCCGTGATTTTTTACGATCCGAACCCTAGCAGGAAAGGGGTAAATTTTTTGCTTACTATAGAATATGGGATCAAATACGCCGGAACAGGACTCCCGCCAGCCAGCCAAGAAGCAGCGAGACGAAAACGGCGGCTAGCCCATAAAGAAAGCCGTGTTCGGCCGCTGCACTGGCAACGAACCGCTCAAATCCGGATTTGTTGATCCGGATTTCGCGAACTTCGCCTGCCAGTACCCTGCCATTCTGGATAAGGAAGGTTTCCGCTGTATATTCGCCGACCGGTACACGGGCGGGAATGTTGATCCGGGCATTATATAGCACGCCTTGCGTGACTTCGACCGCATCAAGTTGCTCGATATAAAGGCCATTGCGGCCCCTCAGGTCGACCAGGCCCTCGTCGAAGCGCCGCGCTTCTTCCGGCGGATTGGCGCTGGCGGGTGACAATTGCAGGCTGTCTATCCCGAGTTCGTAAATGGCGGCCGTCCGTTCGTCGACAATCTCGTCAATCGGCCGGGCACTGGCCAGCGCGTAAAAGGCCGGAGCCGAGCGGAAGCGTGCCTGGGCGAAATTCATCCAGATACCCATCCGCTGCTGCTTTTCGCGCACCAGGATGGATTGTTCGGGGCCTTTAAGAACGACGACGATATCAACCGGTTCATCTGGCACACGTCCATTTGGATAGAGGATCGCGCCATAGACCATCAATTCAGCGCCGGTGAAGCTGTAGATGATCTCGATCTGCTCCTGATCGACGGCCGGCACGAGCCGAGGCCGGGCCTGCCCCATGAGCATCGGCACAAGGGCCAGGAAGAACAGGATGCGGAGCCTGTTCATGTGATCTCGATCGAGTAGATTTCATCAGGTCGCCAACCCAGGCCCAGGCCCATGCGAATGGCGACCAGAATACACAAAGCCGCAAGGAACAGCCTTAGCCACTCTGCATTGATGCGTGTCGACAGCCGCGCGCCAATCTGTGCACCGGTCACGCTGCCCAACAACAATAATATGGCGAGCACGATATCAACGGCCTGGGTGGTCAAGGCGTGTACCATGGTGGTCGCGGCTGCGACGAACAGGATCTGGAACAAGGACGTGCCGACAACTACCCGGGTCGACATGCCGAGCAGGTAAATCATGGCGGGCACGAGCACGAACCCGCCACCAATGCCGAGCATCACCGTCAATGTGCCCACTGCGAACCCGACACCGAATGGTGCAAGCGGAGAGATGTAGAGCCCCGATCCGTAAAACCGCCAGCGCAGTGGCAGCGCTGCGATCAGCGGATGGTGCCGGCGAACGGGTGGCTTGATAGGGATGCCGGTTTGCCGCGCCTTGATTACCGTCAATGCTTCACGGATCATAAGAAGGCCGATACCGGCCAGCAGGATGACATATAATAAGCCGACCACGACATCGATCTGCCCGGCCTGTTGCAGTTTCAGGAACAGGAAACCACCGGCAATGGTTCCGAATACCCCGCCGGCAATCAATACGCCGCCCATACGAAAATCGACACCCTTGCGCTGCGCATGTGCGGCAACACCCGAAACGCTGGCCCCTGTGATCTGCGTTGTCGAAGATGCTACGGCTACCGCCGGCGAAATGCCAAAAAAGATCAGGAGCGGCGTCGTCAGAAAACCGCCGCCAACACCGAACATGCCAGACAATATGCCGACAAGGCCACCGAGCAGGATGATGACAAACGCGTTGACGGAGATTTCAGCGATCGGAAGGTAAATGTCCATTCTGGCTCTGACCTACCGATTTTGAAGGCGGAGCGGAAGATGGAGTCTGCGCTGTCGTACGGCTTTGCGCTAAAAATCTGTACCTAATGTTAGCACGGGGCCAGAGCCGGGCGAAGCGGAGCCGGAAATCCGCTGACGCCAGCCGAGCGAAAGGCGAGCACCGCTGTCGCCCGCAGGAAAGCGGACACTGGCTTCAGGGCCGATATCGATTCGGGAAACACCTGGCTGCGCGCCTGCCCAAACACCGCCGCCGAACGACAATGTGCTGCGCTCGGAAAGCGCGATCGGTTGCGACACCACCAGCGCGACATCCCCATACAGATCACGGCGCCGGGTGCCGACGATACCGGCCTGCGCATAGCCATCGAGCTCAAGACCCAGCGGCAGGGGCTGGCGGTAGAGCCCGCCTACCATACCCAACGACCAGGCATTGCGCCCGCCATTGTCCAGTCCGATTCTCCGCTCCGCTATTAGCACAACCGGGATTTGCGCGGATGGATGCAGCGCGATGCCGATGGCGGCTTCCGCTCCCTTGCCTCTTTCGAGCGGCCGAGAAAGGCGTGCAGCCAGCGCCGCTTCGATTCCCGCGCCGCGCGTGATCCTATAACGAATACCTATCCCTGCTTGGCTGCCGCCCAACTCCCCGTCACTCGCGAGTGCATTTACGCTGCTGCCGGAGCGCCATTGTACCCAGGACGAGAGACTGAACCGTCGAGCTGCTACCGGAGTTGAGGCGGGCGTGGAGGGGTTGCGGGGCGGGATATGCGCGGCGAGATGCGTAGGTGTGCACCGTGCGCCGCAATTTACGCCAGCCGTTGGGGGCGAAACAACAAAGCCGGGAACCCGGGAAACTGTCGCTTGTCGTTCATAAATGCCTCCATGCGCAACCGGATGAAGGAATATGGATGCGTGGGATGAGTTTGCATCTGGGCTGGACGCTTCGAGCGCTTGCAAAGCCGGCGAGGTCGGCAATAAAGAACTGGGCATCTGGATAAGCGGGGGTGGCAAATCGGAAGGTGTCCAGAATATCACGCGCAACCCGATCCATATCGTCAGGATGGCCGTGATAAAACGGACGGGCGGTGTGAACTTCATCATCGCGGAGCGGCAGCGTCCGGAAAGATATGCTGGGTCTTGTCCCATGCCGGCGGGTAATCCCGCCGGGCGAATACATAGTGTGTCATGGCGCGCCGGGCGGCCATGATCGCGATAATATTGGAAATGACGGCGCGCGGTATCGCGAGCAACCCTTCGCGCCAGCCATAATTATGCCCTGTGAAACTGGCCCGGATCGTCAGCCTCCACAATAGCAATCCGAAATTGGCAGTGAGGATATAGCCGAGAAGGGGTGGCATTTCGGGGATGGCATAGACCGTTGTCGACGCGATGATCAAAAGGCCGAACCCGAGTATGGCGGCGAGATAGGCCGCCAGCAATATCATCGCTGCCAGAATGGTGCTGCGATCACGCACCCGCATCCACAAATCCGCGATGGTGGCATGCCAACCCAGCCTTTCCCAACCGTAGAGCGCGATCCCGGCGACCCAGCGCGTTTTCTGCCGCACAGATTCGCTTAGCGTTGCAGGGAAATGGGCGTGAACGGCGATCAGCTCATCAGTCGCGTCATCATGGCAGCGAATGAAACGCCCGTTCCTGCCGCGTTCGGCGAGCGACAGGCCAAGCTCATAATCTTCTGTCAGGCTATCGGCGTCAAACGGCCTACCTCCTCGTTCTTTGGCCAGCCTACCAAGCGCTTGTCTCGAAATCGCGCATCCAACCCCTGCTGAAGGCACGCCCGCCCCAAGACTGTCGCGGACGACCAGATCCTTGCTGTGAGACTCGGCAAATTCGTCACAATAATGTCCTGCAATCCAGCGGGAACGAGGGTGAGGCAACGGTATCACCGGAATCTGAACAAGGTCATGATGTTCGATTAGCCGGTCGAAAAGCGCTATCTCTGCCGGATGAACGACATCTTCGGCATCGTGAAGAATGATCGATTTGAAACGCATGCCCATGCGCAGCTCTTCGCGTTCAAGTTCTTCCCACAAGGTGTTGAGGCAGTCGGCCTTGGTCGTCGGACCGGGATTGGGACACAGAACCATCCGAATAATCGCGGCGCGCTCCGCCACAGCCTTGATCTCGGCAATCGTGGCCGGATCATTGGGATAGCAGCCGACAAAGAGCCGGCAATCCTGACCTGCAAATCGCCAAACTGTGCTTTCGAGCATCGCCCCGATGACTGCGGCCTCATCCCATGCGGGGATGAATACCGCGTGGCGGCCCATTCGTTTGGGCAATGGCAGGTCTGCCAAAATACGGTGTTTCGCTTTGCCGGGACTTACCCAGCTGTGGATCGTTCGCCAGCCGTATAATATGTCGATTGCTAGGGTATCGATCGCTCCGAGAAGAAACCCGAAGGCGGCGAAAAGGGCCAGTTCGCGGAACGCCAAACCGGCAAGCTCCAAAAGCGATTCAGCCCCCTGCATTTCCCCCCTGCCCGCTTGCCCCAAAAGCGTTCACGCAGTTTATAGAGCAAAAGTCCGGCTCACGGAAGCAGACCCGGTTTTCATCGGCTCCATTACCCACTAGAGCAATGCGCGAACAAGGGAGTGAATATGGCTGAACGCTTGGGTGTACGATCTGCGCTGCGGACTTTTCTGAAAAGCGAAGCATCGGGCGGCATCGTTCTGATGGCGGCGGCGATATTGGCGATGATTGTCGCCAATAGCAGTTTCTACGACGCCTATCATCATATCCTGCATGACAATATGGGCCCGATTTTTAGCCCGGAATTGACCAGCAAACTGGGGCCTATGTCGCTTCATTTGTGGATCAATGACGGGTTGATGGCGATATTCTTCTTTCTCGTCGGGCTCGAGATCAAACGTGAATTTGTTGATGGCCGGCTATCGAGTTGGGAAAAGCGCCGGTTGCCGATTATCGCTGCTGCTGCCGGTATGGCCGTACCTGCTATCATTTTCCTCTTTTTCACACGGGACGTGCCTGAGCTGGCCAATGGTTGGGCGATTCCGGCGGCGACCGATATCGCCTTTGCGATCGGTGTGCTGGCATTGCTCGGCAAGCGCGCGCCGACCTCGCTCAAGCTCTTTCTGGTCACAGTCGCTATTGTAGACGATATGGGCGCTGTCGCGATTATCGCACTGGTTTACACGCCGTCGCTTGCCACTATCTGGCTTTTCGCTGCCGCGATCGTGCTTGGCATCATGTATTATTTGAACGCCACCGGGGTCAAACGCCTGCTCCCCTATATCGTGCTGGCGGTGCTGCTCTGGTATTGCGTGTTGTTATCGGGGGTTCATGCGACAATCGCCGGGGTGCTTGCCGCAATGCTGATTCCGATCACCAAGACGCCGGGCGCACCCGATGCTGTCGATAGTCCGCTGCATAAGATGGAACATGCAATTACGCCCTGGAGTGCATTTTTCATTGTGCCGATCTTCGGCTTCGCCAATGCGGGCGTGAATCTGACCGGTATGGGGACTGATCAAATCCTCGCCCCGCTGCCACTTGGCATCGCTCTGGGCCTGTTTTTGGGCAAGCAGATTGGTATTTTCGGAAGCGTCTGGCTCGCGGTGAAGTTCGGTATCGCCGGCAAGTTGCGCGGGGCAACCTGGCTGCAGATATACGGAACGGCCATGCTGTGCGGCATCGGCTTC
>CAJQMX010000220.1 GCA_905479515.1 uncultured Parasphingopyxis sp. | reverse complement strand
GCGGCAAATTCGGGCGTATTCTCGGATAGAGACTTCGGAGAGCGGATTCTGAAAATCAATGTTTTTCAGGTGGTTATCGTGCTCTGGCGTGCCCTATCGCGCATTTCGGATAGGGCAATGAACCAGCTCCGAAGGCAGAGGCCAGAGGTTCGAATCCTCTCGGGTGCACCATATTTTCTGCCATTTCTTGAGTTAGAGCTACTTGAAACTCCGGTGTTTCTCCGGTGTAACCAAGGAGAACATCGGGATTCGGGTTGCTCAAAACAGCTATCCGTAGCGTGAAAAGAATTTTGGATTTTCGACCCAATGCGATGAGGCAGCGATCAAAATTCAAATCAACGTCCGCTTCGCGCCCCGTTTCAAACATTATCGGGGTCGAAGATCGTGCTTGATAGCAGCCATTACGTGCGCACAAGTTACTCTTGCCAGAATTGCAACAATTTGGGTCGGTTCCGGAATAGCCGATTTTGGAAAACCTTTAGGCTCTTTCGGACATTGACACGATTGTTGATCGATAACTTTTCGCCCGGCTCGCGCCACTCGAGAGGCTTATAGAGCCTCGGATGAAGCAAAACTTATTTGGTTTGGCGGGGTTTTGGATCAGATCGCGTTCTTATAGGTGAACGCTGGCAATCGGACATTTTCAAACCGGGTGGCAGGGTTTCCCACGCCATCGATTTGGGGACTGAGTTTGCAGAATCGAGTGTATCGATGTCCGCCGCCTTGTTTTTTGGCGGAGTCTATGGGATTGAAATTCTGAATTTTGCCACTGAAATGCTGAGGTTTTAATATGCGTATTATCTTTGGATTCGTTGCTCTCCTCTTCACTCTTTCCGCCTGCTCCGGCGAGGATGGGGACGAAAATTCTTCTGAAACGCTGGAGGCCAGCAGCGCTGCAGAGACAGGCAGCACTTCGATTGTTGCCGCGAAATATCAGAAATCTTTTGATCGCGCATGGGAACGGGCTGGCGAGGGTCGAAGCCCGACATCGGCATGTGCAGGTGTCGTCGGCAGGGCTGTCGGAATGCTTAAAACCAGCGCAACAGATGGTCAGCCAAAGGCCGATGCGCTCGCTACGCTGAACGCCTGTTATGTTCTGGCTATGGCGCGCTTTGTCGATACGAAGCTTTCTGCCGATAGCCAAGATCCGACGTTATGCATGGATTTTGCAAGGACATTAACAGTCCATCGGAGTTCTCTGGGCAGTTTTCTGGATGATGTTGGGGAAGACAAAGCTGCCTATGATCGCCGGCTTAATGAGCTGATTGGTGACAAACTGCAGGCTGCGTGTCCTGACGTCGCAGCGGTTCTTCTGGGCGTATAATCATAATTTGCTTCTTTTCACGCAACGGACGAGGGCGATACGCTCAACAACAACATGCGGATCGATGAAGCTTCTGGACGGCACCCAATATCCGTCCCATTGAATAAATTATTGGATGGAGATTAATGATGCGTAAAATGGTGATGGTTTCTGTGATCTCGCTCTTGCTGGCTGCTTGCAATTCTTCAGATACCGGTGCTTCGCCGGATGGCGGCGATGATACCCAGGTCCGGGTGAACGGCGATGACGGCAAGGAGGCGCTGACTGTCAGCGTCGGTGCCGATCTGGCCGTGGACATGCCAAAAGGATATACGCTTTATCCTGGTGCAAATGTCATTACCAAGTCAAACGTCGATCGGGGTGGCAGCACGGCATTGGTAGTCGTCATGTCCAGCAAGGATTCACCTGAAAAACTTGCGTCCTTCTATCGCAAGCAAGCCGAAGCCGCCGGAGTTGAATTCAGCATGGAGAACACAAGCGAAGGTGCACAGACACTTATGGGCAAGGGCCCGGATGATACTGTTTTTTCACTAAGTGCTCTTGCTGATGAAAGTGGCACAACAGCGCAACTGACGGTGGGTGTGGCCAAGGGCAGCTAAAGCGCCATAGAACTGGCGGATCAACAGCTTTCAGGAGAGCCTAGCAGCGCGTCGAAGTTGGATTCCCAAGGCATAGATTTTTTTCGTAGCGTCTCCAATTATCGATATCGCGCGAACTGCTTCCAAAAGGAGTTGCCGGCGGCCGCACAATTCCGTTTGATGTGTAGCCGTTGTTGCGCAACTGATTACGCGCGCTTGTCGCTTGCTGGGCTGCGAATTGCCGTCTTTGCTCGGCCTCAAGCGCAACTTGACGCTGATTATCCTCGTAATCCACGCGCTTTTTTAGGCGGGCAGCATCTGGACAACTTTCCCGCAGTCCCTGCTTGCAAGAGAAATTATGGTAACGAAAAGCGCGGCGGTGATCCCAATTGGCCTCTAATGCTTCTGCCCAGACGCGGCACGCGGAACCGGACTTATATCGCTCACACAACATATTGGAGAGATCATAGGTTATGAGATTGTATAGCCCCTTCTCGTTGCGGAAATAGGCCAGTGCACGATTGCACGTGCCGGGCATTCCACCCTGCATACAAACTTCCGCCATCACTAGGGCTCTTTTGCTTTCATCGACCGTATCAAAATCATCCCAAGGTCGACACAGATCAGCTATCCCACCGAAACAAGATGCTCGGGCAAACATATATGAAATAGGCTGTGGATCGTCCGCAAAGCTGGTGCTTTTGAATCTGCGATAGCCAATCTCGCAACGATCAGTATCTCCTGCCATGCATACCTGCATCCAAGTTACCGCGACATTTCGATCAGTCCGTTCAAACAATTCCGAAGCCAACACTACCGCCCGATCGCAGGCGGGGCGATTACTGGCGCTGCAAGATTGTGTTTGAGACCACCATTCAACTTTGGCATCGGGAGCCGCTACTGCACCAACGCTCAATATGGTAGCGCTAACCGTCCCCAAGGTAGATGCTAGAACATAACGGCTTATAGTCATCGATAACGTCATCAATACCTCCCCGCTCTGCGAGACGATTAGCTATTCTTGTACTCACATTCATCCAGCGCGTCATAGATCGCGCCTTCACGATTGGCGAAAAAGGGACCGAACCGGTTTCCATCCATATTGACCGTAAAGGACGTTGCATCCGACAATTGCTCGTATGTCGCATCCGATGCCTCTCCTGGCCCCCAGCCTCCCCATATATTCTGCCGAAATCCGCCAATATCATAACCGCCTGATCGGGAAGCTGCACTCGACGCATTATCAAAGTTTATCGTGACGGCATGAACTGCATCACGGTCTTTGTCCTGAAATTTCTGAATAAATGGTCCATAGAGCGAAATCCCGAGATTGCCGTCGCGCAAACGACGAGAAAACTCGGCACGAATCTGCTCACCATCACTGTCTTTGCTAAATAGACTGATCCGGCACACGCCATTACTGTATTCAGCCGCCATGCCCGCCGCATCTGGCTTTGGGCCTTCGTCCAAGGTGATACCCTGCAACAAGAGCAAGTTAAGGGCTATGGTATTAATCATTGCTGTTCCTTTTCAAATATAGCCGCACCGAACTTGATGACGGTTGGCTGTGGTTATTCTTACCTCGCTGTCCGGGCCACATTTGGGACTTTGCATCCAAAAAAGTTTTGGGCTCGCGGCTCCCCAAGTTCATTTAACAACTGCCCAAAGCTCGGGGCAGTTCGTCAACTCTGCCGATTTCATCATTTGCCCAATTGGCATAGACTGTATCGGCGCGTTCATTGGATTCATGAAGAATTTCGACCAATTCCGCCAGATTTCCTTCTTCGCGGCGAAGCAGTTTTTTGCTTAGTTTCAGCCATCGCGCCGCGGATTTTTTGGCATTATGGGAAGATAATTCAGTTCGCAATGCCGCGTTAAATTGCAGGACATTTGAACTATCCACTACAAACTGCCAACGATTCCAGTAAGCAGAACATTGCGCCATCTCGGAAGGAGTTGCCGGGCTAACACCGATGGCTGCTCCCTTGGCAAAAGCCGCGTTCGCGCGGATTGCAGTTTCATTCTGAGAAGAACTGGCAGCGATAGGGACTGAGATTAGAAGTGTAGCCAGTGCCAATGGCAGGGGTTTCTTCACGATCCATTTCAAATGCATTTCAAATTCCTTGAAAACCTCTGTCTCTTGTGAATGCACAGGAGGTTTCCATAACTAATAATCCTTACATGAGATCGCCGTGCCGCCGCCAACGCCGCTGTAAGTCGTCGTCGTA
This sequence comes from uncultured Parasphingopyxis sp., assembly GCA_905479515.1. The sequence continues at coordinate 11,642 of CAJQMX010000220.1, read as the reverse complement.
CAGGTCTTGAATTTCTGGCGCGGAGTTCTTTGCCCCGAAGATGAACCGGAAGCAGCCGAGGCGGCTTGTGCCGCCCGATCCTTGGCGGCACGAGCCGCCCATTGTTTGCCCTCGTTTTCTGTATATTTCCGAACTCGCAGCCGCCGTTGATATTCGGCAAAAATGATGCGCGTTGCTGGCGGGTTATATTGCCAATAATATTGGTTGGCGAGCGCGACCACAGCAGCATCACTGAAACGAGTGACGCCTTTCGCGCCGGTCTCTACCACCAATTCACCCAGAAGATTGCCTTCCGGAATTTCTTCCATCAACTTTTTGCCATAGGGATAGCGCTCGACGATATAATCGGCAACGGCGGCATAATCGCCCGTTTCCTGAACATGGTAACGCAAGTCTGCCACGCTATAGGAACGCGGCACTTCTGCGGCTGGAGCCGCTGCAGCAGCGGCAACAACGGTACCGCGACTATCATGGCTACCTTTGGCGGCAATTTCGTAAAGAACCACCTCACATTCGTCAGCAGCTTCCAACACATGGTCCAGCAAGGCGCGCTCGCCGTTTTTCGCTTTATAGTCGAGCCATTCTTTTGTCACATTGGATTTGGCAGTGCTTTTGCGTGCCCCACCTTCACCCAATATACGGTCAAGATATCCGTGCGCAAAAGTGCTGGAGACATCGTAGCTATTGCCTTGTTCCTCACCAACCTGGATGGCCTGTGCACATTCGTAAATGCTGTCGACCCGGTCTTGCGCAGGAGCCGTCTGGGCCGATGCGGCCGCCGGAATTGACAAGGCGGCAAGGCCGGCCAAACACGATAGCGGGACGATATTGGTCAAGCATATTTTCCGTTGCATCCGTTCTTCCTCGCCGTAATTATCAAAGACCACGGTCGCATTTTCGCGCATTGTCGATCATCTTTGTGAGAGTATTGTCATCCCCCATCGTTCGGGCGCGGGACTCATATTTTGCTTTGGCTTCATTATAATAGGCCCCTGCATCCAGACCCAATTTATCGCTGGCCTGCATCAGGAGATTTGCCCAAGTGTCGCTGCTATTGTTCAACTTGACGCCGTTTTCTTCGGCAATCTGGACCACATAGGTGCATTCCGCTGCGCTTTTCAGCATTTTCGTTTCTTGCTTGGATGCTGCCAATACGGGGTGCGATAACAGTGAGAGGGCGCTGATCGCCACGATGGCAAATAAATTCTTCATTCTACGTCTCCTTGTGGAATAGTTTCGGTTTTCGGTGCGATCTGCACCGAAACTTGCTGTTTTTCAGATAAGTAAATTGTGGGGGCGACCGGTTTTGTTTCGTCGAAAGCAAGGCCTGCAACAACGAACTGGTCAGCGCTATTTATGGCAAAATCAATTTGTACGGTTCCGCCTGTCGGGCAGCAATGGCCGTCGCCGGACCGCCATACCGGCGAACTGGCGTGCATGTCCCGAAAATTAAAATTGACCCCATTCTGCAATTCAAATCCTGCAGGCAGCATGGCATTTACTTCATCGAACCAAGAGCTGAGCAAGATATGACTCCACCCGGTTTTCCTGCGTCGAACCAGAAGGTCGGCATTGCCTGCCCCATTCCCACCAGTGCGCCCGAGGACGTGGATCAAAACGCCGTCATCGCTATTGGCCACGACATCCGGCGCCAGAAACCAGCCTTCGGTTTGCGCTGCCAGAACCAACCTGGGCTCTGGTTCTCCATCCAGTTCGAACAATATGATCATCTCGGCCGCGGGACCATCATTGGGCGCCAGCAACATATGCTGCCAGATTACGGGGCCGCCACGTTCCATATTGCTAATCGTGCCGCTCGCCTTGACCCAACATCGCGCTTCGGTTTGATAAAGACATTGTTTTGATAGCAGGAGCACCGCAGTGGATGTCAGGCTGATAGCTTTTTCCATCTGCGCAAATGTGCAGGAGCTTTCATAGCCACCGTCAGGGCACACGGTGACGGTTTCAGTGGGGGCATGGGCTGCATCTTGTTTGTCTTTGGCGGATACCGGATTGGCGAAATTCAAGGCCATGACCAACCCTGTCATCATGCGCATTGTTGAGAATGACACAGATCCATTGATCGCAAGTGCCGAAAATTTACCCTTGTTCAAAACCGGTTACTCCACTTCGCTGGCAGGGCTGCTTGCTGCCACCAGCTTTGCGAGCCGATCGCACGAGGCCTTGTTATGCAGGTCACATCCTGCCCGATAAGCATCCATCGCAACGTTTATATCTTTATGGGTCACACCCATTCCCTGTTCGACCATGATCCCCGCATTGAGACATCCCCGACCGTCTGATGCGCGGCAAATTTGGGCGTAAAGGTCCAGCGCTCCGGGATAGAGCTGCTCGCCGCCGCGTCCTTCGCGGAGCATGTTGGCATAGTTGAAACAGCTCTGACGAAATTGCAGTTCGCAGCCTTTTTTATAGGCGGCGCGCGCGCCCTCGAGGTCAGCGTCGCCGCCTTCGCCTGCCTCCGCCATAGCGCCAAAATTATGACAGGCTTCATCTAGGCCATCTTCAAAGCAGGAAGACCGCAGCATCACCCGTGCCTCTGTCTTTCCGCCAAGTTGATCAAGCCGCATTGCATCTTCAAAATGGCGTCGCTTTTCGTCTTTGGTACGCTCTGCCGCTGTCGTCGTTTCAGCAGCGCTTGTGCGGTTTGCTGCCCCCGTTGCCTGTGCTTGTGCTGGGGATGTAAAAATCCACAAGGCAGAGGACAGGCAAAGGTTGATATGTGATATCCGCATCAGGTCTATTCCTGCGCGGGCTCTAGATCGGCTAATTCGCTGCAGGCACGTTGATAGCCGCCATCGCATCCTTGCTTCAGCAGTTGCCGGGCCTTTTGCATGTCACGGGCAAATCCGCCTTTCCCCTGCAAGTATAACATGCCGATATTTGTGCAGGCTTGCGCATGGCCTTTGTCACACGCTCTTGTCGCCCATATGCGAAATTGGAATATGTCCTGTGTGACACCTTCGCCGGTATAATACATCACCGCCTGTGTGTAGCATCCGTTCGCATAGTCCAGCTCGCATGCTTTTTGCGCGAATTGCATCGCACTCGGATAGCTTTTCGCAATGCCGTCGCCTTTGTAATAGGCGGTTGCCAAATTACTGCAGCCCATCGGATCGTTGCCCTTGCAAGCTTTTTCAAAGGCGATAAACGCAAGAACAAATGCCGCAGTTTTCGTCTTGGCCGTTGCTGCCTCGTCCATCCATAACGTTCCGAGATTGCTGCAGGCTATCGCCACTCCCCCGTCACAAGCTTTGGAAAAATGGCTTTTAGCGATGCCGCTATCAGCAGCCATGCCGAAACCTTCGCGTGCAAAAACGCCCATATTGGCGCAGCCTTTTATTTCTCCGCCCTCGCAGGCCTTCTGGCTATATTTGACGGCGAGCGCGCCATCCTTGGGTCCGCCCCGTCCTTCAGCGGCATAAGCACCGGCGTCCACACAAGCATCGGCGGCGCCAAGGTCGCAGGCTTTGAAATAGCTGGTGCGAGCCAAGCTATATATTGCGTTCCTGCTGCTATCATCTGTCGCAGCACTGAGCTTGTTGGCAATCAAGATGGCATGTAAAGCACAACCATCCACGGCATTGGCTTCGCACAGCATGTTGTAGATATCCAGCGCACCGTCTTTGTCGACGGGACCGCCGACACCCTGTTGCATCAACGGTGCCAATCCGCGACAAGCATCGGCGTTGCGTAGAATGCAGCCTCGGACAAATTGTCCGCGTGCTTTTGCGTCATTTGCGGTCGAGGGCAGATGATCCAAAAAAATGCGCCCGGCATCCACGCACGCCGCAGAATAGCCAAGATTACAGCTTTGCGAGAAATTCAAAACCGCCTGCTCAAAATTCTCCGACGCCAAAGCTGCTTGCCCATCGGCATAGAGGCCGGCGGCTTCATGTATGGCTGTGTCCGGTTGACCAGAATCGCTTTGGGCCAAAGACACGGACGGCGTGACCGTGAACAGGATCAGGGCTATAGTCCGGATCAGGGCCTTCACCACAGAATTGGAATGGTGGTTCGCAAGCCTCATTTTTTGACATTCAGAACAGGGACATTCGCCCATTGCAGGGCCGCGCGCAGATCACCGAGGCTTTGACTCTGGATGGAAGCGTCTTTTCCGATGTCGAGAAACTCGGTCCAGGCACCCGCGTTTTGGCCCGCGTTTTGGAAAGCCACTGTCACGCGGGTAAGGTCTGGCTTGCGCTCAATGATACGCTGCGATTGCGTGGGTAAAATGAATTTTGAGCTGCCAAAAGTGGCGCTGCCATTCCCGCTTTCTTTTTCCATGGCGAGTTTAGTGCCATCAGACAGACGGATTTCCATCGCATCGATATTGCTGCGCATATTTGCGTTCCAGCGGCCTTTTTGCGTGATCAGCATCCGTCCGTGCGGATCGAATGTTCCCGGACGTGAAAGTTCAAACCGGATTGTATTTTCGTCATCGCGTTTCAGTACACGATATACCGACAGGCCCGCTTTCTTGCGCGTGCCAGTGAAACGCCCCATGCGGGAGCGCCAGATCCCGAAGTCGTCTGATGCCGAGCCAAAGCTGACCAGCTTGCCAACGGATGTGAATATGGTTTTCTTTTCGATTTTCCCTTGCAAATATTGGTTCAGATCTTCCGTCAAAACTAGTTGCTCAAAACCAGCCTGCATCAACAAAGAATATTTGGACTTGCATTCGGCGTCGATCATCCCGGCAAAGATTCTCACCATATTCTCGAACTCTGCCTTTTTCGGTGACTGCTCATATTTGGTTTGTCTGTTATTTGCGACGATGCGCCATTCCGTCTTGCTCAACGCCATATATTCTCCGTCGACGGAGCATGATTTCGGATCGCCGGTCATTGCATGCGGTGCCGAGATCAGCGAATCAGCAATCAGATTGGCGGATTCAATCAATTGGGCCGCCTCCGGCCGCGCCGTCTTGCCAGCGCAACCGATCCATTCCTTTTTACCTTTTTCAAAATTATCAAGGGAACGATATTGTTCAGCCTTGAGAATTTTCTTCAAATCCGGGCCAAATTTGTCGCGGAGAAGCATCAGGGCGCGATATTCGCCTAGCATCAAAATATCGCAACTTTCGTTTGCGCCAAGCGCGTAGCTAGAGAGGGCGAAGAGACTGGCAACCGCTTGTACCTGGTTTGCCGTGGGTTGCTGCGCATGAACAGGCGGCACAATGGCAAGGGCCGAGAGCACGGGCAAAATATATGCCGACAATTTTAGTACCCGTTTATGGATAGATTCATTCTGATTTTGACAACTATGCACACCGCCCCCACTGCATTCTAGATTCTGCACTTGCATGCGGCTTTTGCCGGTAAATCGGGGGATTTCGCCATCCCCCATTTGGGGGATAGCCAGTTTGATGATTTCGCCGCAGACAGGGTTCCCTTGGGGCATGAATGCAGATTTATTTCCCAGATAGCTGCCTGAATATTTGCGACCCGTATTCAGGCAGCTAAGTCTTGACGGAAAAGCGTTTGCGCTTCACCGTCAGCTTTCACAAATATCGAGACGGAAATGATGCGGAAAAGCCAGAAAAGCTATTTTGCAATGCCGGGTATATTGCTCTCCATTGTCATTTTCTTAGGCTTTTTGGCGACGTTGAGCGCGTTTATAGTCGCCTTTTCCCAGCCCCGCTTTAGCCAACAATTGGTTGTTTCCGAACAAGGCGTAATTTTACAAAATGCGGACGGCGAAAAAATTGGTAGTGCCCCGCGCATAGGTCCGGGTGAAGTAGAAATCGAACCTGCTGATCTTACTCCCGAACCCGATGTGATGGAACGCTATGAGCAGCAATACCGGTTTGCCAAGCGCCAAGATCGATTTGCCAATATCCTCCGCAATTCCGATAGCGTGACGGTTGTCACGAATGACGCAGAGCGCGAGATCAAGCTCAGGCCGAATGATGTCATGCCATTCGAGTATTGGTTACAGATACTGGTTGGCATCGCAGGGTTCATCGTGTCCGCCTGGATATGGGCTTTGCAACCAAAGCGGCTTCCCAACGTGCTGTTCGGACTTGTCGGATTTTGCCTATGGCTCTCCGCTACCTGTGCTGCAATATATAGCACCCGTTGGCTGGCGCTGCCGACGGATTTATTCCGGCCTTTGAGCGCGCTGAACGCTCTGGGATCGATTGGCTTTGGCATTGCGCTGATCTGTTTGTTTCTCATCTATCCGATCCGTCTGGTGCAAAACCGTTTTCTGATATTGGTCGCGATTCCGATCGTGGTTTTATATTTGCTGGGGCAGCTCGATCTGCTGGGCAAGCCGGCCAATGAAACCCCCTTGCTGACCGCGATGGAAATGCTCGCCATATTGGTTCTGGTTGTCATCCAGTTCATAAAATCGCGTGGCCGTCCGCTCGATATGGCCGCGATCCGGTGGGTCGGCGTGTCTAGCTTGATCGGGTCCGGCCTGTTTATCTGCATGGCGATCATCCCCGTTCTTCTGGGCGCCGAACCGCTGATCAACCAAAGCTATGCCTTTGCGTTTTTCCTGATCGTTCATCTGGGTGTCGCATTCGGTCTTAAGCGGCAGAATCTGTTCGAAAGCGAGCTTTGGGCGATCACGATGTTCAAGGCAGTGTCCGTCGGCCTGTTGCTAATTGCGGTTGATGTCGCACTGGTTGCTTTGCTTGGGTCATTAAGCGGAGCGGCAGTGCTGACCATGCTACTTATCTTGCCGTTTTTCTATCTTCCCTGGCGGAGCATGGTGCAGCGCTGGCTGTTTCAGACCACGCCAATCGAAGACCTGCTGGAAGAAGTCGCCCATGTTGCATTGATCAGCAACGTAAATGATCGCTGCGCAAAATGGCAGGAAATTTTGCAACAGGCATTCACGCCATTGGCGATTGAGCCGGCCCCGGTTGGTAGTGGTGATGCTGAGTGTGTAGCAATTGAAGAGCAAGGCATCATGCTTCATATTCCTGCGGCTGCTGGTTGTGCGCCGCTGGCACTCCGCTACAAAAACAAGGGCACGAGGCTGTTTCAAAAGCGCGACCGGCAAGTCGCTGCCCGTATGATCGATTTTCTTTCCAGCCTGAAACGCCAACAACAGGCATTTGCCGATGGCGTCACCAGCGAACGCGGCAGGATATCGCGCGATCTGCATGATGACCTTTCGGCGATGCTTATGTCAGGGCTTAACTCGGATAATCCGGATGATCTGAAATCGGTGCTACGCTCTTCTTTGGCGGAAGTCCGGATGATTGTCTCGGCTGAGGTCGGTGACACGCGCCTGCTCGCAGACATTCTTGCCGATAGCAGGGCCGAAACGGCAGATCGTCTAGAAGCTTCGGGCGTTGCCCTGAACTGGCCGATTTCCGAGATAGCTGGTATGCTGACGCCGCAACCGCAAAAGGCGCTCACCTCTATCATCCGCGAAATGGTAACGAACGTCATTAAACATTCTGGGGCGACGGAAATGCAGGTGCAGACACGGTTGGAAAATGGCGTCATCTATATTGTTGCGAGTGACAATGGCAGAGGATTTAGCGGAGGCAAGGGCCAGGGCAAGGGCCTGAGCAATATCAGGACACGGCTCGCAGCGCTTGGCGGCAATTTTGATTTCGGCGATCTGGATCCAAAGGGTTTCCGTACCAGCATTGCGCTACCGGTCGAAACGCAATGACGGAGCAGCAAACACGAATATTGATTGTGGACGATTTGTCATCCGCGCGGCAATTGCTTGGCGCAGTGATTACCGACGTGCTCGCCGAGCAAAATATTGTGAACTATGTGCTTTGCGAAGCCGCGTCCTTCAAAGAGGCAATGGTTATGCTGGATCAAAAATTTGATTTTGCATTTGTTGACCTGCATCTGCCGGATGGCCGAGGCTGGGATATTATTCGCAGCCTGAAAGCCAATCCTGAAATCATCATTGCCGCCGTAACCGTGATGGACGACCGCGAGAGCGTGGAGGCGACATTGGCGGCCGGCGCGGACGGATATTTGATCAAAGATGTCGAGCCTGATCTATTACATTACCGCATCGCTAGGTTGATGGCCGGCGAACCATCTCTATCACCCGCGATTGCGCGGATGATGCTGGCGCGATTCCGGCCTGAGCAAGATCACCAAACCGACCCGTTAACAGATCGGGAGCGCGAGGTGCTTTCACTCGTAGGACGAGGACTACGCGCAAAGGAAGTGGCGGAACAACTAAAAATAAGCTCCCATACGGTGCGCGATCATCTGAAATCAATCTACCGCAAACTGGATGTGTCTTCGCGTGCAGAGGTGGCGATCGAGGCGCAGAAGCGGAATTTGACTTAGCCCCGCTCTTCAGATGGGAAATAGTGATTCGGCCCATCGTCGGCCCTAGCAGAATGCTGCTTCTTCACTGCCCACCGGTTAAACGGCCAAGTTTCTGAATTTGGATCGGGAGGGGCCACTGCGATGTATAGCTGATCGATGTCAGCTTATGCCCAGTGATTTCGCTTGAGCAGACAGTCCGCAAACGGCCGATAGCGGTCGGCTATGTTGGATTGACTCTATGACTGCATTTCTGCTTCACACCGAATTGTTACCGTTCGCAAACGCTCGAACAGTTTGGTAGGCATAAAAATCATGCGAACGCTTTCGGTTTGGAACGCAGCCAGGCGGTTCACATCCATAAACGCCCTCACATTGTTGGCTTCGATAGCTGCTACTGCAAGAACCTATAGTCGATTTGCCTCGACGGTTATCTGAATCGCGCTCTGGAACCCCGCAACATGGTCATAGCCGCAACGATATGATATTTGCTGTGATACTAGATTCATTTCACGTTTCTATTGGATTCAATCAGCAGAAAAACATCGATTCGATAAATGGACTAAGGCGGGGGAGGGCAGTTTTGACAAAAGAAAAACAGGCGCGTGGACGACCAAGGGATGAGGATAAAAGCCGGCAAATAGCGGAAGCGACCTGGAATCTGCTTTCCGAGCATGGCTATGATGCTCTCACATTTGAAGCTATTGCCAGCCAAGTCGGATGCAACCGTGCTACCATTTATCGACGACACGCATCCAAGGTCGAGCTTGTCGCTTCTGTACTGAGCGACACCCTGCTTTCATTCACACCAATTATTGATGAGAAAACCAAGCCGCGTGAGGCGCTTCATGCCCTGGTTGATATCGCGGTGACCTATTTATCGGACGGCAGACCAAGTGCCATTCTGCACATCGCTTCGCTGGCAAAGCGGTCGCCCGAAGTGGCTGAAATTCTAGACCGCCATCTTGCGTCTACGGAACCTTATTATATCAAGCAGTTCAAGCGGATTGCACCGGACGCCGATATTGAGGATCTGCAGTTCATCACACATTCTCTCCTGGGAAGTGTAATCTATCATCTTACATTTCGCCCTATCAATCTGACATCGAAGCAGATCGATGCACTGGTAGACAGGGCGATCGCGATGCTACCGGCTGGCAGCAGCGATCGCCCCTAATCAAGCCTGAATCTCCTCGAGCGGCCCTACGCCGCCCGACGGATCGGGGCGCACACGATAGGATTTCAAGACAAAACGCTCGTAGTCACGGCTATGAACGTTCGTCATACCGATCAAATCAATGCGAGCCTCATCCGCCTTCAGCGTAACCAGACCATAGCCTTTGGTCAGATGTTGACAAAAAAGGACTTCCGGACAGGCTTCGGAAAAAGCCGCGCCCAGTTCAACATTCCCCAACATGTTACCGATACTGCTGCTGGTAATCGCGGTGACACCGAGCTCCGCAGCAACCCGCTGATCCCCTTCTCCAAATAATTCGCTTACCCAGAAAACATGACTGTCACCCGACAGCACCAGCGGATGGCTTTTGGTTTCCAAGAAGATCTTGTCCATCCGCTCGCGAGCGGCAGGATAGGCATTCCAGCCGTCAAACTCGAACGGAACATCGACCGGCAGGGTTTCCAGTTGCTTCAGCCAGGGGCGTAGAATAGGCGTTGCATGCTTCATTGCCTTGGCCCAGCGCTCTTCCCCCATGAAGCCGACAATATCCGCGCCCGTCGTGTGCGCCATCACCATTTGATTGCCGATGATCTGCCACGGTTTCCCTGCCTGCACCGATTTTTCCAGACGATCACGAATCCAGCCTTCTTGCGCCTGGCCGTACACGCTCCGTTCTGGACGCGAAATCGAGCGACGAATTGAATCAGGATCTACGCGCACATCATATGGCGCGGGCACAGGACGACCTTGACTAAAGGCCGACAGTATTTCCCGTTTCAAAACTGGGTCGGTAACTATTGTTGGATTATCGGGCGTGCTGAGATCAACCGCATTCCATGTAACATCTTCGGGATTGCGCATATCAATTTGGCGGTCACGCCCGATGAAGCGATTTTCGACCATGATCAGGGTCGCCAAATCACCCAGTTCGAAGGTACGATTTATCGCTATAAGCGGGGTATCTGGTTCAGGTTCACGAATTGGGATCCATTCATAAAACGCACGGACTGCGGCATCGCGCCTTTCCGTCCAAACCCCTTCCTCTGCCTGATGATTCTGGGCGCCACCGCTCCACGCATCATTGGCTGTCTCGTGATCGTCCCAAACACAAATCCACGGGGCCCGCGCATGCGCGGCCTGAAGATCAACATCAAGCTTGTAACAAGCATATCGCTCCCGGTAGTCCGCCAAGTTGCGCGCCTCATGTGCCGGGGTTGGCGCGCGACCAATTTTTTGCCCGATACTCATGCCAAGTTGATCAGGGGCTCCACCATATTCATATATATAGTCCCCGAGATGGATAACCATATCGACACGTTTCAGTTCAGCGATATCACGATAGGCATTGAAGTAGCCCGTAGAATAGAGGGAGCAGGAAGCAACCGCGAGTACCATTTCCGAAACGCTTCCCGATGGCAGCGTGCGCGTTAGGCCGACCGGTGATACCTGCTCGCCACAACGGAAACGGTAACGATATTCCGTGTTGGGTCGCAGCCCCGTCACATCCACCTTGACGGTAAAATCCCGTGCATTGGTCGTGTGATATTCACCGCGCTGGACGATATGATTGAAATCGGCATCTTCGGAGACTTCCCAATCCACGGAAATGCTTGTGGCATCCGGTTTTTCCGGTGTAGCGCGAGTCCAGAGAATGATACGATCCTGCAAGGGATCACCCGACGCAATCCCGTGGAGAAAAGCCGCTGGTTCCCGGGACTTGGCGTTGGCATTCCGGACCGTAGCACCATATGCCGCCGCCCCGACGAGACCAAGAGCCGACCGTCTATTGATTTTCATATTCTTGCTTCCTACCAAAAGGGTGGACGACCGGAGCATAGCCGCTCCGCGCCGCCGCTTTCATGATCAAAAATTCGCGCTTACTTCAAACCGCACATTTCGACGAGACCCGGTGATGAACGTCGGCATACCGAAAGCATCTCCTGTGTTCCCGGCATCGACGATATATTTCGTGTCTGCCAGGTTCTCGGCGAAAATACTGAAAGACCATGGTCCTGAATCGGGTGTCAGATTGACACGAAGATTCAGCAGTCCAAATGCATTCTGATATTCGTCGACAGCTTTGTCTGAAAACGCCGGCCGCGAACGCACCTGAAGATCAGCGCGATCATTGTCGTCAGAGAAGAAAATCTTCGACTGCCAACTATAGACCGGGGTAATGGAAAACT
>CAJQMX010000219.1 GCA_905479515.1 uncultured Parasphingopyxis sp. | reverse complement strand
TGCGACGCATGGCGCGCCCCTTGGCGATGATGAGATTGCCTCCGCGCGCAAGGAACTGGGCTGGGATGCCGCACCTTTTGTGATCCCGCCGGAAATTGGCGAAGTATGGCAGGAAGCGGGCAAGCGGTCTGCTCAGGCGCATAGCGACTGGTCAGCGCGTCTCGCGGACCATCCCGAAAAGGCTGAGCTTGAGCGGCGGATGGCCGGCGATCTGCCGGAAGGCAATGCGATGCAGGCCTATCTTGAAACGCTGGCCGCGGAGCCGCCGAAAGTGGCAACGCGCAAAGCCTCTGAAATGGCGCTGACGGCGATTAACCGGGCTTTGCCGGATACTATCGGCGGGTCGGCAGATCTTACCGGGTCGAACAACACCAAGACCGATACGACCGAGCCGCTGACCAAAGACAATTATGGTGGCCGTTATATCTATTACGGCATTCGTGAATTCGGCATGGCCGCTGCGATGAATGGCATGGGGCTGCATGGCGGCGTGATTCCCTATGGCGGGACATTCATGATCTTCTCCGATTATTGCCGCCCGGCAATCCGGCTTTCCGCGCTTCAGCAGGTCCGCGCCATCTATGTGATGACGCATGATTCGATAGGGCTTGGCGAAGATGGGCCAACCCATCAGCCGATCGAGCACCTGGCCAGCCTGCGGGCGATGCCGGGGCTGGACGTCTATCGGCCCTGCGATGCCATTGAAACGGCGGAATGCTGGGCTTTGTCGCTGAAACGCAAGGATGGCCCATCGCTGCACGCGCTCACGCGTCAGGGATTGCCGCCAATGCGCAGCGAGGTGAGCGAGAATCTTTGTGCCAAGGGGGCCTATCGCCTGCGCAGCGCGGAGAATGACCGCAAAGTCGTGCTTCTCGCGACAGGATCGGAAGTGCATCTCGCGGCGAATATCGCCGAGGCTCTTGAAGCCAAGGGCATTGGCGCCGATGTTGTTTCCATGCCGTGCTGGGAGCGGTTTGAAGCCCAGGACGCGGCCTACAAAGCCGATATTCTCGGTGGCAAAGAAAATGTCCTGCGCGTTTCTATCGAGGCGGGGGCGACATTTGGCTGGGAACGCTATACCGGCACCGATGGATTGAATTTCGGGATCGATCGCTTTGGCGGTTCGGCCCCGGCGGATAAACTGTTTGAGTATTTCGGGCTGACAGAAGCAGCGATCACGCCGCAAATCCTGTCGGCACTCAAGAATTAAGGGAGACATTTTCCATGGCAGTCAAAGTTGCAATTAACGGGTTCGGACGCATTGGACGCCTTGTGGCGCGCGCGATCTTTGAGCGCACCGATCATGATCTTGAACTCGTGGCGATCAACGATCTGGCTGATGCAAAGGCCAATGCGCTGCTTTTCCAGTATGATTCGACCCATGGCCGTTTCCCCGGTGAAGTATCCGCGAGCGAAGACAGCATCACGATCAACGGCCAAACCGTCGCCGTTACGTCAGAGCGCGATCCCGGCAATCTGCCGCACGCCGCGATGGGCGTCGATCTCGTTCTGGAATGCACGGGCTTTTTCCAGTCACACGAAGCTGCCGAGCCGCATCTGACGGCCGGTGCGAAGCGTGTTCTGATCTCCGCTCCTGCGAAAAATGTCACGAAGACGGTCGTTTACGGCGTGAATCATGACAGCCTGACCGCCGAAGACGTCATCGTTTCCAATGCCAGCTGCACCACCAACTGCCTGGCCCCGGTTGCCAAGGTTCTCAACGATACGGTGGGTATCGAACGCGGCTTCATGACCACGATCCACAGCTACACCAATGACCAGCGCATGCTGGATCAGATGCATTCCGACATGCGCCGGGCGCGCGGCGGGGCGCGGAACATGATCCCGACGACAACCGGTGCAGCCCGCGCCGTGGGCCTTGTGCTTCCTGAGCTTAACGGAAAGCTCGATGGCAGCTCGGTCCGCGTGCCGACACCAAATGTTTCGCTGATCGACCTCGTCTTTACGCCGAGCCGCGACACATCTGTCGAAGAATTGAACGCGGCGCTGAAGGCGGCTGCGGACGGCGCGATGAAGGGTGTTCTCTATTATACGGATCAGCCGCTGGTTTCCTCGGACTTCAACCATTATCCTGCCAGTTCGACCGTCGACAGTCTCGAAACGACGGTCATGGAAGGCAAGCTCGCCCGCGTGGTCAGCTGGTATGACAATGAATGGGGTTTCTCGAACCGCATGATCGATACCGCCGGCGTTATGGCAGGCTTGCTGTAAACCCTCGATTTCAGCCAATAAGGGGACTGACGTCATGACGTCATTTCGGACGCTCGACGATCTTTCCGATGTTACGGGTCGGCGCGCGCTGGTGCGCGTTGATCTTAATGTGCCGATGGCGGATGGCGCGGTGACCGACGATACCCGGCTGCGTGCCCACGTCCCGACGATCACCGAATTGTCCGATGCGGGGGCCAAAGTGTTGCTGCTCGCGCATTTTGGCCGTCCCAAGGGTGAGGTTCGGCCTGAATTCTCTCTGAAACAGGTTGTTCCGGCACTGTCGGACGTTCTTGGCCGAAACGTGATCTTCATGGAACGCCCGAGCGGGGAGGCAATTGCCGATCTGCAGAATGGTGCCATCGTCGTTATCGAAAATACGCGGTTTGCGGCCGGAGAAGAGAAGAATGACCCGCAAATGGCCGAGATGATCGCCACATTCGGCGATTTCTACGTCAATGATGCTTTCTCCGTCTCACACCGCGCCCATATGTCGACCGAAGGCCTGACGCACTTTCTGCCCGCTTATGCAGGCCGGGCAATGCAGGCCGAACTCACGGCACTGGAAGCCGCGCTCGGCAATCCGGACCATCCGGTCGCGGCCGTTGTCGGCGGGGCCAAGGTCTCGACCAAACTCGATGTGCTTGAGCATCTGGTGACTAAGGTCGACCATCTGATCATCGGCGGCGGAATGGCGAACACATTCCTCGCCGCGCGCGGCGTGGATGTTGGCAAATCCCTGTGCGAACATGATCTGACCGACACGGCCATCGCCATTCTCGAGGCGGCGGATGCTGCCGATTGCACAGTCCATCTGCCCTATGACGTGGTTGTTGCGAAGGAATTCGCCGCCAATCCGCCCACGCGGACGGTCAATGTCCATGAAGTGGCAGCCGATGAGATGATCCTCGATATCGGCCCGGCTGCTGTCGAGGCGCTGGCCGATGTGCTCAAGACCTGCAAGACATTGGTCTGGAACGGCCCGCTCGGTGCGTTTGAAATTCCGCCCTTCGATGCCGCTACAGTAGCTTTGGCCCAGACCGCCGCTGCGCTGACCCGTGAAGGCTCGCTGGTATCGGTTGCCGGGGGCGGGGACACTGTCGCCGCCCTCAATCATGCGGGTGTGGCGGACGATTTCACCTTTGTTTCAACCGCTGGCGGCGCTTTCCTTGAATGGATGGAAGGCAAGGCATTGCCAGGCGTCGAAGCTCTCAAAGCATGAGCGAAAACGAAGCCGTAGGGTCGACAGGTGGGCTGGTTCTCGTGACCGAGGGCGAATGGGCCGGCTGGTCTGTATGGGATAGCGATGCGTTCGAGCAGAATGCCGGGCCATTTTATGAAAAAGTCGAAGCGGATGGCAGCACTGTCAGCGCGTTTCGTGCCGAGCAGCGCCATATGAACGGCGCGGGGTTCATGCATGGCGGGTGCCTGATGACCTTTGCCGACGGGGCGCTCTTCACGATCGCACGCGAAGCCATGGAAGGCGCGCGCGGGGTCACGCTCAACCTGACCGGGGATTTTCTCGATCCGGTACAGGTCGGGCAGATGGTTGAGGCTCGCGGCGAGGTCGTAAGGGCAGGCGGCAAGACGATCTTTGCCCAAGGCATCGTTACCGCCGATGGCAAACCTGCGCTTCGCTTCAACGGGATAATCCGAAAAATCCGGAGCTGATCCCTACGCTAGCGATGCTCCGGATTGGGCGCGTCGAAGCGGCAGCCGGCATCCCAGGCCGTGCGCTGATTGCCATGGGCAGGAACGCCGCCCGCATCCTTTAGCATCCGTGCGTAATGCATCAGGTTCCAGGTCGCGAACGTCGTGTTGCGGCGGGTGAAATCATTGTCGAATCCTGCGCGCGTGCCGTCTTCCTGCTCATCGCCATAAGAAGCCCCCGGGCCAGCTTCTCCGATCCAGCCGGCATCGGCCTGGGGCGGGATCGTATATCCAATATGCTGGAGCGCGTAGAGAATGCTCATCGCACAATGTTTGATGCCGTCCTCATTGCCGGTAATGATCGCACCGCCGACCTTCCCGTAAAAGAAATACTGGCCTTTGTCGTTCGTCTCGCCCGAATGCGCATAGAGCCGTTCGATCACCTGTGTCGCGACGGATGACTTCTCACCGAGCCAGATCGGTGTGCCAATGATTAATATATCAGCAGCGGCGACTTTCGGCCAGATTTCGGGCCATTGGTCTATGTCCCAGCCATGCTCGGTCATGTCGGGATAGACGCCAAAGGCGATATCGTAATCGGCGGGCCGGATATTTTCGCACTGAACGCCGTTCTTCGTGAAAATCGTTTCTACCATCTCAAGCAGCGAATCCGTGTGGGAGGGTTCAGGGGATTTTTTGAGCGTGCAATTGAGAATGAGCGCCTTGAGATCGCTGAAATCGGTCTCGTTGTCGCTGCAAAGCTGTTCTTGTGTGTCGTTTAGCATAAAATCCTCTCCTTGATCCCCGGTTCGCAATGCTATGCACGATGGTTACAGGCGCACCGTTGCCCAAGGCCGCGCGCTTTACTATCAGATCCGCGAGATTCGCGCGAAACAAGAGGACACCCCAATTCAATGTCAGACCCGAAAATGATGCAGACGATCACCGAAGGCCAAGGCTTTATCGCCGCGCTGGACCAGAGTGGCGGGTCAACGCCGAAAGCATTGAAGGGGTTCGGCATCGGCGAAGATGCCTATTCCAATGAAGACGAGATGTTCGCGCTTATCCATCAGATGCGCCAGCGGGTCATCACCGCGCCGTCCTTTGGCAGCGGCAAGGTTATCGGGGCGATCCTGTTTGAAAAGACGATGGACGGTGAGGCCGATGGAAAGCCGGTTCCCGAAAAGCTTTGGGAACGCGGCGTCGTGCCGTTCCTCAAGGTGGACAAGGGCCTCGAAGATGAAGCTGATGGCGTCCAGATGATGAAACCGATGCCTGATCTTGATGCGCTGCTCGAACGCGCTGTTGCCAAGGGCATTTTCGGCACCAAGATGCGTTCGGTGATCAACAAAGCCTCGCCGACCGGCATTGCCGCCAATGTGACGCAGCAGTTCAAGGTTGCGAACCAGATCATCGATCATGGCCTGATGCCGATCGTTGAACCGGAGGTGGCGTTGACCAGCCCGGAGCGCGCCGAATCCGATGCGATCCTGCACGATGAACTCATCAAGGCGCTTGATGCACTGCCCGAAGACCGGCAGGTCATGCTGAAGCTTTCGATCCCTGTAAAAGCCGGCCTGTATGACGATGTCGTTGCGCATCCGCGCGTCGCCCGGCTCGTCGCCCTTTCTGGCGGTTATTCGCGCGATGACGCCTGCGCTGAGCTGGCGAAGAATCACGGCATGATTGCCAGCTTCTCCCGTGCGCTGCTCCAGGATCTGCGGCAGGATATGAGCGATAGTGAATTCGACGCGTCACTGAGCTCTGCCATCGACCAGATCCATCAGGCTTCGACGGTTAAGGTCTGATCCTTACAAACTGCCGTCGAATGCAAAGCTGAAGCGATACTCTTCGGGTTCGATTTGCTGATCCGCACCGGCGACCTGATCCGGAGCCACAGAGACCAAGGTGAGCGCCCCGTCGGCCACCTGCTGGGGTTCTCCGAGGGTCAGGTCCATGGTGCGCAGCCAGTTTCCGCCGGAGACCTGAACGCGCAGGATAACGCGGCCTGCCCAGACGCACCGGGCATTTATCGGGCACCGGCTGTCTTCGATGACGCGCATTGGCGAGACGAGCGGACCATCGACATAGGTCGATTCGCCAAGCCGGGCGATGCCGTCCTGACGGGGCGGGGTTTGCGCTATGGTGGCGCAGCCTGCGAGCAAGGCCAAAAACGCAACGAAAAACGTCAGTTTCATCCCGCGATATTGTCGCAGTGCGCCTGCATGCGCAATGAACGCCACAAGCCACTTCCGTTTTGCCCCAAAGAGGGGCTAGGGGAGACGCATGAAATCCAGATGCCAACTCTACCTGATCTCGCCGCCCGATCTTGGGGATGATTTTCCAGCCCGCCTGACCCGCGCGCTTGATGCCGGGCCGGTGGCCGCGTTTCAGCTCCGCATGAAAGACGCAGACGATGCCGCCATTGTCGCGATGGCGGAACAGCTGATGCCGATCTGCGCCGAGCGGGATTGTGCTTTTGTTCTCAACGACCGCGCTGACCTTGCCGCGCAACTGGGCGCAGATGGCGTGCATCTTGGCCGGTCTGATGGCAGCATCAAGGAGGCCCGGGCACTACTTGGCAAGGATGTGCAGATTGGCGCGACCTGCCATGACAGCCGCCATTTCGCGATGGAAGCGGGAGAGATGGGGGCCGACTATGTCGCGTTCGGTGCCTTTTACGAAACCCAGACGAAGGAAACCGTACATCGTCCTGAACCAGAAATTCTCAGCTGGTGGTCAAATATGTTCGTGTTGCCCTGTGTCGCGATTGGCGGGATTACCGCCGACAATGCCGCGCCGCTGATTGAAGCCGGTGCCGATTTTATCGCGGTCAGCAGCGCCGTCTGGAATCATCCCGATGGCGAAGCCGCGGGTGTCCGAACATTTGCGGAACTTTTGGGCGGCTAGACTTGTGAATCCGCTTCTTCGCGCTTGCCGACTGTAAAGGCTACGGCCTTGCGAAGCAGCTCTTTGCGATATTCTTCCGGATCAGCGATACTCGGGCGAATGTCAGGCGTTCTCTGGCTACGACGCGGCAACCGGGCAATCCGGCCAAAAAGACCGGCAGCGAGCGGGAAATGATGTTTACTCGGTATCATCTGCATTACCTCTGCGTGATGTGAACTACCCTATTGGGTGCTGGCATTGCTGTATTGGACGGAAGCGACAGAGGCTCTTCCGCTTGTGGCATGGCGCCGCGGCTGGTAGAGGCCGCGCCGGCTCTTTCGAAACAAGTGAGACATTCATGAAGATCAGCGGCGTGGACATCCGTCCCGGCAATATCATCGAATATGAGGGCGGGCTTTGGAAGGCCGTCAAGATTCAGCATACGCAGCCCGGCAAAGGCGGCGCCTATATGCAGGTCGAGTTGAAGAACCTCATCGATAACCGCAAGAACAATGTGCGCTTCCGTTCTGCCGAAACGGTAGAGAAGGTTCGCCTTGATACACGCGAATATCAATTCCTGTTTGCCGACGATGAAATGCTCACTTTCATGGACAAGGAAAATTACGAGCAGATCACGCTGCCTGCCGACTTGCTCGGCGATGCTGTGGCCTTTTTGCAGGACGGCATGGATGTGACGCTTGAACTGTATGACGAAAAGCCGATTTCCGTGCAGTTGCCCGATCACATCGAAGCCGAGATTGTCGAAGCCGATGCGGTGGTGAAGGGCCAGACGGCATCTTCGTCATACAAGCCGGCGATCCTCGACAATGGAGTCCGCGTGATGGTGCCGCCGCATATCAGCGCCGGCACGCGCATCATCGTTGATGTCTATGCTCAGGAATATGTCAAAAAGGCCGATTAGCCTTACCCGTCAAATGCGCACTCCGAGCGCAGGAAAGAAACCATGCCTGCAAAATCCGCCATCATTACCGTAATGGACCGCGCCGCCCGCAAGGCTGGCCGCAGCCTGGCGCGCGATTTTACCGAGGTCGAGCATCTGCAGGTCTCGATGAAAGGGCCGGCGGATTTCGTATCCAAGGCGGATATGCGTGCCGAACGTATCCTTTATGATGAGCTTCTTGCGGTGCGCCCCGGCTGGGGCTTCATGCTCGAAGAGGCCGGAATCATTGAAGGCGAGCCGGACAAGCCGCGCTGGATCATTGATCCGCTTGATGGCACGAGCAACTTCCTCCACGGCATTCCGCATTTCGCAATTTCGATTGCCGTTTAGGAACGCAGGCTGGATGGCAGCTGGGGTGAGATAAGTGCAGGGCTCGTCTATCAGCCGCTGACTGACGACCTGTTCTGGGCTGAGAAAACCAAAGGTGCCTTCCTTCATGATCGCAGGCTGCAGGTATCGGGTCGCCGCAGTCTCAATGAGTCGCTGATTGCCACGGGTATTCCGTTCAAGGGCCATGGCGATCTGGATCAGTTCAATTCCATCTTTAACGCGGTCGCACCGCAAGTGGCAGGCATCCGTCGCTTTGGCGCGGCATCGCTTGATCTCGCATGGCTTGCCGCCGGGCGATATGATGGTTTCTGGGAAGCAGGCCTAAAGCCATGGGATATTGCCGCAGGCCTGTTGCTGGTCCGTGAAGCACGCGGGTTTGTGACCGATTTCCGCGGCGGAACGCAGCTTTTTGATCGCAGCGAAATCCTCGCCGCCAATGATGCGATTCATTCCAAGCTGCACAAGATTGTGGCAGGCGCAATTCGGTGATCAACCGCATCGCTCTGGTGCTGGCCCTGAGTGCCGCATGGTCCGGCCCGGCGAGTGCAGACACGGTGGGCGGAGACTGGCCGGAGATCGCCGACGCGGAAACCGCGACGACCGCTGATCTTCAGCGCATGGCGGCCGATTTTCCACATAGCGGGATGATGCAGTTGCGGTTGACGCAGGACGCCATTGGCGCTGGTCGGATGGAATATGCCGAAGCGGCCCTCTGGCGTTATGTCGCCATGGGGGGAACGCTATCGGAACAGGGGCAGGGCGTCGTTAGGCCCGCATTTAGCGATGCCCGCTGGCCCTTGTTTACAGCGCGGATGACATACAATGCCGGGCCGCGTGCCGTTAGTCAGGCGGCGAGCAGCGTTCCTGCGCGTTTCGGGTTGGTCGAAGGCATTGTGAACATGCCCGCATTGGGCGGTGTCCTCGTATCGAGCGTGACGGAGCGAGCGGTGTACGAACCCACGGCCAATGGCTGGGACCGATTCGCTGGTGCCGGTAGAGAGATGGACCCAAGGTCCCCGCTTATGGGGAGCCCGATGGGCATGGTGTTTGATGCTGAACGCGGCTGGCTATGGGTGTCGTCTTCCGTGGTCGACCAGACTCCCGAACCGGATACGGCCTTTGTCGGCATGGTCGGCATTTCGCCGGATCGGCAGGAAATTCTCTGGCTTCCGGTGATGCCCGGTGAACAGCCCGGGGATGTGGCGCTTGGGCCGGATGGCAGTGCCTATCTCAGCGATGCCGCGACTGGCGCAATCTATGTGCGCCGTGTCGGCAGCGTTGACCTGGAACGGCTTGTGGAACCGGGCCGGTTGGGAAGCGCCCAGGGCATGGTTGTTTCCCCCGATGGATCGGGGTTGCTGATTTCCGATTATGGTTTTGGCCTTGCCCGGTTCGATTTTGAAACCGGCGCGCTCGATCAGCTGTCCTATGACGGCCCGCACATGCTTGATGGCTTTGATGGACTTGTTCGCCACGGGAATACAGTTTTTGCCATCCGTAACGGGGTTCGGCCGCATGCGATCCTGCGTCTTTCGATAAGCGATTCCGGTGATGCCGTTACGGCAGTGCAGGTTGTCGAGCGCGCAAATCCTGAATGGGGTGAGCCCACGCTCGGAACGATGTCCGGCAATGCGCTTTATTATATCGCTGATGCGCGGTGGGGTGATTTTGGTGATGGCGGCGCGCTTGATGCTGGTGCTGTGGCGCGGCCCACCGCGATCCGTGTAATCGACTTGACAGAAATCGAAAATCAGCCGGATTTCAGCCGCTAGCGCCCTTGTCTTGCTGCAATGCACCGCCTAAAAGCGCCCTCAATTCAACTCCGACCACGAGTCCTGAGCATTGCCCGAAACGATAGCCGTTGATTTAGCCGAATATCTGCCGATCCTGCTGTTTCTCGGGGTCGCGCTTTTATTGTCTACAGCCTTTGTCATTCTGCCGATGATCGTCGCCAAGCTGACCGGCGCGTCAAAGCCTTCTGCCAACAAGCTGGCTGAGTATGAGTGCGGCTTTCCGGCGTTCGAGGATTCGCGCGGCCAGTTTGATGTGCGCTTCTATCTGGTGGCCATTCTCTTCATCATTTTCGATCTTGAGGTGGCGTTCCTGTTTCCATGGGCGGTCACCGTGTTTGATCTCGGCTGGGTCGCCTGGGGCGCGATGATGGTGTTCCTTGTGGAGCTGGCCATTGGCCTTGCCTATGCCTGGAAAGTGGGAGCGCTGGAATGGGAGTAGAATTGACCTCTCCGCCGCCCGCCGGCACCTTGCCCGACCCGGATTTCCTGAAAGACATCAATTCGGAAGTCGCAGACAAGGGTTTCCTCGTCACGTCGACTGAAGACCTGTTTACATGGGCGCGCACGGGTTCGCTCTGGTGGATGACCTTCGGGCTTGCCTGCTGCGCAGTTGAAATGATTCAAGTCAATATGCCGCGTTATGACATGGAGCGGTTCGGCGCTGCGCCGCGCGCCAGCCCGCGCCAGTCTGACGTGATGATCGTTGCCGGCACCCTGTGCAACAAGATGGCACCCGCGCTTCGCCGCGTTTACGATCAGATGTCCGAACCGAAATATGTAATTTCGATGGGCAGCTGCGCCAATGGCGGCGGCTATTATCATTACAGCTATAGCGTTGTGCGCGGATGTGATCGGATCGTGCCGGTTGATATCTATGTTCCCGGATGCCCGCCAACGGCAGAAGCGCTGCTTTACGGCGTCATGCAATTGCAGCGGAAAATCCGCCGCGTTGGCACGATAGAGCGCTAGGTCGATGGCGTCTCCGGCTCCTGTAATCGCCTCGAATGACGGCGTAATCGATGCGGTGAAAGCCGTGCTCGGTGATGACCTCGTTTACGCCCAGGAGGCTGTAGACGAAATCACGATAACCGTGCGGCGTGAGGCGCTGGCCGATGTGATGATCGCATTGCGCGACACGGAAAATCATCAATATCAACAGCTTATGGAAATGGCGGGTGTCGATTATCCGGAGCGTCCTGAGCGGTTTGAGGTTTGCTACCATCTCCTCTCGCTGACGCGGAATCATCGGATTCGCGTGAAGGTCGTCACCGACGAAGAAACGCCTGTGCCCAGCATCACGCATATCTGGCCGGTTGCCGGCTGGCTCGAACGTGAAGTGTTCGACATGTATGGCGTGCTGTTTGACGGCAATCCCGATCTGCGCCGTATCCTTACCGATTACGGCTTTCGCGGCCATCCGCAGCGCAAGGATTTCCCGCTCTCCGGCTATGTCGAGATGCGCTATTCCGAAGAGCATAAGCGGGTGATTTACGAGCCTGTCGAACTGGCGCAGGACTTCCGGACCTTTGATTTCATGAGTCCCTGGGAAGGCGCGGAATATATCCTGCCGGGCGACGAGAAGGCGGGTCAGGAAGAAGGCGCGCCGACTCCGGTCAAGGCCGACGAACAGTCCGGCAAAGACAAGGAGCCGGTCGGCAAAGACGCTGCACCGACGCCGAAAACGACAGATAAGCCTGAAGATACCGGTGCGGGCGAACCCGCCAACTCCAAGGCCGCCGAGCAATCGGACGAGCCGGACAAACCGGGAGGGGACGCGTAGTGGCTGACTATCTCGAAGAAATTCAGGGCAAGACGGACGACACCGATCCCACGACCGGCGATGTCCAGATTTCCAATTACACGATCAATTTCGGCCCGCAGCATCCGGCCGCCCATGGCGTGCTGCGTCTGGTGCTGGAACTGGACGGTGAGATTGTTGAACGCGTCGATCCGCATATTGGCCTGCTGCATCGCGGCACCGAAAAGCTGATCGAGCACAAAACCTATCTGCAGGCGCTGCCATACTTTGACCGGCTCGATTATGTTTCGCCGATGTGCATGGAGCATAGCTATGTGCTTGCCATCGAGAAGCTGCTCGATCTCGAAGTTCCCCTGCGCGCCCAATATATCCGCGTGCTGTTTGCCGAGCTCACACGGATCCTCAACCACTGTCTGAATCTGGGTTCCCATGTCATGGATGTCGGCGCAATGACGCCCAATATCTGGCTGTTCGAGATCCGTGAGCAGGCGATGGCCTTTTACGAGCGCGCGTCAGGCGCGCGTATGCATGCGGCCTATTTCCGGCCCGGCGGCGTGCATCAGGATCTGCCGCCCAAGCTGCTCGCCGATATGGCCGACTGGCTCGATACCTTTCCGACGCTTTATGAAGACGCGATGAGCCTTGTCGTCGACAACCGCATCTTCAAGCAGCGCAATGTCGATATCGCGGTTGTCTCCAAAGAGGATGCCGTGAAATGGGGCTTTTCCGGGCCCATGCTGCGCGGTTCGGGCATTCCCTGGGACCTGCGCAAGTCGCAGCCCTATGATGTCTATGACCGGATGGAGTTCGATGTTCCTGTCGGCACGAGCGGTGATTGCTATGACCGTTTCATGGTTCGCGTCGAGGAAGTTCGCCAGTCCGCGCGCATCATGCGCCAGTGCATCAACGATATGCCAGAAGGCCCGATCGCGAGCCTAGACCGCAAGGTCGTGCCGCCCAAACGCGCCGAGATGAAGCAGTCGATGGAAGCGCTGATCCATCACTTCAAACTTTACACCGAGGGCTTCCACGTGCCCGCTGGCGAAGTCTATGTCGCGACCGAAAGCCCCAAGGGCGAATTTGGCGTTTATCTGGTGAGTGACGGGACGAACAAACCCTATCGTTGCAAGATCCGCCCGACTGCGTTCAGCCATCTTCAGGCCATGGATTTTATGTGTAAGGGCCATATGCTCGCCGACGCCACCGTCATTCTGGGCGCCATCGATGTTGTGTTTGGGGAGTGTGACAGATGACCATCCTCCCCGACGATAAACTTGCCCAATCCTCAACGGATACCGCGCTCGAAAACACTGCGATCCGCGAGCGTTGGGGCAATTTCGCCTGGACCGAAGAGAATGCGGCCAAGGCGACCGAAATCATCGCACGCTATCCGGAAGGGCGTCAGGCCTCGGCCGTGATGCCGCTGCTCGATCTCGCCCAGCGTCAGGTTGGCGAAGAGACGAAGACGCAAGGCTGGCTCCCTGTGCCGGTGATCGAGTTCGTCGCCGCCCAGATCGGCATGCCCTATATGCGCGCATACGAAGTCGCGACCTTTTACACGATGTACAATATCGTGCCGGTCGGCCGTTTCCACGTCCAGCTATGCGGCACGACGCCTTGCATGCTGCGCGGGTCCGACGATGTGATGGCGGCTTGCAAGAACAAGGGCCTCGTCAAGGGCAAGACCACGCCGGACGGTCTGTTTACGCTGACCGAAGTCGAATGCCTGGGTGCTTGTGCGAATGCGCCGATGGTGCAGATCAACGACGATAATTTCGAAGATCTCGATTATGACAGCATGACCGATATCCTCGAAAAACTCAGCAATGATGAGCCGGTGACGCCGGGGCCGCAGATCGACCGGCAGACGAGCTGCCCCGAAGGTGGTCCGACCACGCTTAAAGAGATGGCGGAGTGATGGAACAAGCAATCCGTTCATCTCGAGCAGCATCGAGCGAAGCCGAGATGCGGTCGTCGAGAGACCGTATCTCGACTCCGGTTCTCGGCTTCGCTCGACCCTCGCTCGACATTAGCGGTTTTTGGGAATGTGGAGGCGCAAACTAATGGCGCGCGGACCCTTTTCCTCGATGACGCTGGTTCAGGCGACGATCACCTTTGTGGTGGTGTTCCTGTCCGTAAACGTCGTTATTGACGTGCTTGTCTTCGACTTTCCGCCGGGCCGCAATCTCGCTCGCCATGTTATCGCAGCGGCAATCGCCGCCCCGCTCTGGTATTTTTTCATTCGCTGGATGAGGTCGCGCAATGCTTGACGACAAGGATCGCATCTTCACCAATGTCTATGGCTTCCAGCCATGGGGCATCGACGCAGCTATCAAGCGCGGCGACTGGGATGACACGAAAAAGCTGCTTCAGGATTCGCCCGAAAATATCGTTGAGAAGGTAAAGGCTTCGGGCCTGCGCGGACGTGGCGGGGCAGGGTTCCCGACCGGTCTCAAATGGTCGTTCATGCCCAAAGAGTCGAAAGACGGTCGCCCGAGCTTCCTCGTTATCAATGCTGACGAGTCTGAACCGGGCAGTTGTAAAGATCGTGAGATCATGCGGCATGATCCGCAAAAGCTGATCGAAGGGGCGTTGATCGCCGGTTATGCGATGCGCGCGCGTGCCGCCTATATCTATATTCGCGGCGAATTTATCCGTGAGGCAGAGAACCTGTTTGCTGCTGTAAGGCAGGCGTATGACAAAGGCTTTATCGGCAAGAATGCCTGCGGTTCGGGCTATGATTTTGACGTTTTCGTCCATCGCGGTGCGGGCGCCTATATCTGCGGGGAGGAAACCGCGCTGCTCGAAAGCCTTGAAGGCAAAAAGGGCCAGCCGCGCCTGAAGCCGCCATTTCCTGCGGGCGCCGGGCTTTATGGCTGCCCGACTACGGTCAACAATGTCGAGAGTATTGCGGTTGTGCCGACGATCCTCCGGCGCGGGCCGGGCTGGTTCGCGGGCATCGGGCGTGAAGGCAATCAGGGCACCAAGCTCTTTCAGATCAGCGGCCATGTCGAAAAGCCCTGTGTCGTTGAAGAGGCAATGGGCATTCCATTCCGCGAACTGATCGAAAAACATGCTGGCGGGATCACCGGTGGCTGGGACAATCTGCTCGCAGTTATTCCCGGCGGATCCTCGGTTCCGCTCGTACCGGCTGCCGAGATCATGGACGCGCCGATGGATTTTGACGGGCTCAAGGAATTGGGTTCGGGGCTTGGCACTGCTGCGGTGATCGTGATGGACAAGTCCACCGATATTGTTCGCGCGATCAGCCGAATTTCCTATTTCTACAAGCATGAGAGCTGTGGCCAGTGCACGCCGTGCCGCGAACGCACGGGCTGGATGTGGCGGATGATGGAGCGGCTGCGCGAAGGCAAAGCCGAGATTTCCGACATCGATATGCTCCACGAAGTCACCAAACAGGTTGAAGGCCACACCATCTGTGCGCTCGGCGATGCAGCGGCATGGCCGATCCAGGGCCTGATCCGCCATTTCCGCCCCGAGCTGGAACGCCGCATCCGCGAATATGCGGGCGAGAGCGAAAAATTGGAGGCGGCGGAATGAGCGAAACAGCAAAGCCTGTCGGGATCATGAAAACCATCGTCGGCATAATCGCGCTCGCATGGGCTGCGGTCATGATCGCACTATATCTGTATATCAGTTCATCTACTGGCTGGTCCGCCGAGACGGCGGACGTTTGGGCTTTGTTTGCCGGGTCGGCGGCATTGATCGGAGCGATTCTAACCTGGTTCCGCAAAAAATGGGCTGTCTGGCTCTATCTGGCGGCAACACTCGCGGTTGCGCTTACGCCGTATATGCAAGGTTCGATTGGCCCTTCGATGGGATTCGACTGGGGCTATATCGTGCTCCTTCTGATTTACCTCGCGGCAGTGGTCCCTGCCTGGAAATATATGGGGGCAGGCAATGCCTAAAGTCACCGTAGATGGTATCGAAACCGAGGTTCCTGAC
>CAJQMX010000218.1 GCA_905479515.1 uncultured Parasphingopyxis sp. | reverse complement strand
GTATGGGGCAAGGGCATACGTTTTGATGCATCGGTCGCCGAGGTCGCGAGTGCGCTGGCCGAAGCCGGTTTCGACGTCGACCCGAACGGCGGCGAACGCGAGCGCGAGCTTTCCAACGAGGGCGGCGACCGCGTGATCATGGCCACCTCGGTTGCCGAGGTTGAGGGCGAGACCGTCTTCTACTGCAACCAGCCCTATATCTTTGAAGGGCAGACATTCTCTTACTGATCCCTGCGCCGGACGACCCGGTGCTCAACTGATTTTCCAATGAAAGGACAAGTGACGATGACCCCCCAAATCGGCGTGCTGCCTTTATGCGCCCTTTTCCTAGCCGCCTGTTCAAGCGGATCGGAACCGGCCGATGCGCAAACCGAGGACAATAACACCGCGCAGGAAAGCCCGGCCGACGCGCCAGCCGACCTCTCCGTCCTGTTCTCCTCCGTCGACGCGGCCAATTGCGGCTTCCTGACAGAAGCCGGCCGGGCCATGGTCTATGAAGACAGTTTCGGATTCAGCGATACCGATCAAAATGAACCGATTGCCAGCGAGCCGTTCGCCGTGGCCGGTCTTGAGCAGATGATCGAGCCGAGTCTCATCCTGCCCAATCCGGCTGACGAGCGGCACGAGATCTGGATGAGCCTGGAAGGCTCCTGGCTCGGACTTTCCGTTTCGGCGATGGGCTATCGATTCATGCCCCGTTCGGACTATCCGCAATCCGTGCGTATCTATTTCGACGAACCGGTCGAAACGGTCTCCGCCGCGCTCGCTGCAGCTGGATTTCCGGTCAATCCTGACGGCGGCGTTCATCGCACCATGCTTGAGGAAGATGGCGCGATGTATGATTATTTCGGGCTGGTCTCGTTCGTGGGACGCGAAGGCGTGGCTACCGTCTTCGAATGCAGCGAACAGGGCTGGGACGAGGGCGATCTGTAGAACGCCTTCGCAACAGGATCAGATCGCGTTCACCGGCAGTTGCAGATAGACGTGCCCACCGGGCGAGGCGGGCGGCATGGCGCCGGCGCGAATATTCACCTGGAGTGACGGCAATATGAGTTGCGGCGTATCCAGCGTGGCATCGCGCGCAGTGCGCATCGCGACAAACTCCGCCTCACTCACCCCGTCATGGACATGGATGTTGGATTTGCGTTGCTCGGTCACCGTGGTTTCCCATTCCGGGCCATCACGGCCTTCGGGCGGATAGTCATGGCACAGGAACAGGCGTGTTTCCCCCGGCAAGGCCAGGATTTTCCGAATCGAACGATAGAGCGTCGTCGCATCCCCGCCCGGAAAATCGGCACGCGCCGTGCCATAATCCGGCATGAACAGCGTATCGCCGACAAAGGCGGCATCGCCGATCAGATAGGTCGAGCAAGCGGGCGTATGACCCGGGGTGTGCAGCACGCTTATGGTGAGTTCGCCGAGCGGCAGCTCCTCCCCTTCATCGACCAGCCGGTCAAAAACGCTGCCATCAGGCACGACGTCATCCGCCTCGAACAGTTCACCAAAGGTGCGCTGCACCTCGACGATGTGGCTGCCAATCACGATGGGCAGTCCGGTGCGTTCCTGCAAAAAATGCGCGGCCGAAAGATGATCGGCATGGGCATGGGTTTCCATCAGCCAGACCAGGTCCAGCCCGAGCTCTTCGACGCGGGCAAGCAGGCGTTCGGCTGATGCCGTGTCGGTACGGCCATTATTCTGTGAAAAATCGAGCACCGGATCAATGATCGCCGCTTTCAGGGTCGCAGGATCATGGACGATATAACTCACCGTGTTGGTCGCTTCGTCGAAAAAGCCTTCAACGACGGGTGTGCCGGGTTTGTCGCCATTGGGGGTCGTGGAAAGCGAATCAGTCATTATCTGTCTCCTCTTCCTCTATATTAGCTATTGCTAAATTAGATTCAACTGTTATATTAAAAATCATGATCGATCTTGAGACATTCAAATTGGCCGATTTCGAAGCCAGCGCGGTGCAGGCCGCCGCCATGCTCCGCACACTGTCCAACGAACGCCGGTTGATGATCCTGTGCCAGCTTGCCGAAGGCGAGATGTCTGTGGGCGAAATCGGCAAGACCGTATCGCTCAGCCAGTCGGCCCTGTCGCAGCATCTCGCAATACTGCGCGAACAGGGGATCGTCGGGACGCGGCGCGAATCCCAAACCATCCATTATCGGATCATCGAACCGGCAGCATTGCGCATCATCGCGATGCTCGCCGACATTTATTGTCCGAAGGAAGAAGAGACCACATGACGCAGAACAGCCTTACCACAGTTTCACCCGCGGAAGCCGAAGCCCGAATGCGCGATGGCGCCGTGTTGATCGACATTCGCGAACCGGATGAATTTGCGCGCCGCCATATTCGCGGTGCGATCTCGGCGCCGCTTTCCAATTGGGAACAGGCGCATCTCACCATAACGCCAGATCAGGATGTTATCTTCACCTGCCGCTCAGGCATGCGTACATCGGCTGCCTGCGATCGGCTTGCGGCCCGGTTGGACGGACCGGCCTATAGCCTTGATGGCGGCCTGAACGGTTGGGAGAAAGCCGGGCTGTCGATTGAGGTCGATGCCAAGGCGCCGCTTGAAATCATGCGTCAGGTGCAGATCGGAGCCGGCAGTCTGGTGCTGCTCGGCATCTTGCTCGGCTTTGCCCTTTCGCCGCTCTGGTTCGGCCTCTCCGCCTTTGTCGGTGCGGGCCTCGCCTTTGCCGGGATCACCGGATTTTGCGGCATGGCGCGCCTGCTGATGCTCGCCCCGTGGAACCGCCGCGTGGCGGCTGGCTAGACAGCTTGACCGAAGCCCTTCTTCTTGCTGCGCTGGGCGGCCTGTTTGTCGGTCTGTTCCTGACCGTCTTTGGCGGGGGTGGATCGGTGCTGGCGACGCCTTGGCTCATTTTTGTCATCGGTGTTGTCGATCCGCATATCGCGATCGGTACCTCGGCCGCAGCAGTTTCCGTCAATGCTCTGGGCGGCTTGATCGCACAGGCTCGGGCCGGACGCGTCAAATGGCCCTGCGCCAGCGTGTTCGCGGTGGCCGGGCTTGCCGGAGCCTGGGGCGGCGCTGCGCTCGGCAAGGTGATCGACGGTGATATGCTGTTGAACTGGTTTGCGGTTGCGATGATCGCCATCGCCGTCTCGATGCTGCTGCCGCGCAAAAGCGAAGGCGATCCGGATGTCCGCTTTACCCCGCGCATGATTTTGAAGCTTGCGCCGGTCGGGCTGGCCGCGGGCTTTGCCGCCGGATTGTTTGGCATTGGCGGCGGCTTCCTAATCGCGCCGGGGCTGATCGCCTCGACCGGCATGACGCTGGCCAATGCAGCGGCCTCCAGCCTGTTATCGGTTACCCTTTTTGGCGCGGCGACCAGCACCAGCTATGCGCTATCGGGCCTTGTCGACTGGCCGCTCTTTCTCGGGCTGATCGTGGGCGGCGGGGTCGGCATACTCGCCGGCCTGCCCATCGCCCGGCTGCTGGTAAAGCGTGAGACAATGGCGCGCTGGGGCTTTGCGGCGATGGTGGTGGCCGTGGCGATCTATATCCTCGTCCGCTGATGTCGTGGCCCGACCTTAGATGCGCGCGCTTTTTGCAGCATCGATAAAGGCGCGCACCGCAGGCAGCCGGGCGCGATCGGCTGCGAACAGCAATTGTACGGGAACGGGAGCCGGACGGACCCGGTCCATCACAGTGATCAGCGAACCTCGCTCTAGCGCAGCGGCGACCTGATAATCGAACACGCAAGCGAGCCCCAAACCGGCTTCAGCTGCAGCCAGGCAGGCAGCGATGGAATTCACCGACAGCCTGGGCTCGATGGCGATCGGTATCCTGCTCCGCTCGCCGAAGCGCCAGAATGTCCTGCGCTCAACGGCCGTCGACAAGATCGTGGCGTGGTCTGCGATATCGTCGGGCGTCCGGGGCTGTCCATGCCGGTCAATATAGTCCGCGCTGGCGACGACGACCTGCTGAACCTTGGCGATCTGCACTGACTGAAACGCGCTGTCCGGCTGCTCGCCGACCCGCACCGCAACATCGATCCCCTCCTCTTCCAT
Organism: uncultured Parasphingopyxis sp.; assembly: GCA_905479515.1. The sequence goes on along the minus strand of CAJQMX010000218.1, from coordinate 1,959 downwards.
CCGAACATTGCGATCGAGCAGGAGGAGCCGGATATTGAGTTGTGGGTGCTCCCCAAGCAGCCGGTTGATGACCGGCAGGATACGAAGCTGGCCAAACATGACCGGCGCCGTGATCCGCAATTCCCCGCGAATGGCCCCCTTGCTGCCCGCTACCCGCCTCTCGGTTGTGTCCACCAGTTCGAGGATGTGATCGACATCTTTCAGATACCGCGCACCGCCTTCCGTGAGTTCAACCTTGCGGGTCGATCGATGGAAAAGCGATATGCCAAGATGGGTCTCCAGATCGGCAACGGCCCGGGTAACGACCGGTGGAGACAGCCCCAGATCACGCGCCGCAGCTGCAAAGCCTTTTTCGCGCCCGACAGCCCGGAAGATCGTCATTGCTCTCAATAGGTCCATCATTATTCCATATTTTGAAATAGTTTGTTACCGATTCCGCTTATTATCATCATAGAGCAAACTGATAAACCCGATCAATGGCAAGCAATTTCCTCCGCACGCTGTTTCGGCCCGGCACTGTGACTCTCCAAAAGAAATGGGGGTCATATGACAGCTATGCGCGGATGATCGCTGCGGGCGAGCCGGGACCCGACCGGCTTGGCGACAAGGAAGCGCAATTCATTGCCGCGCGGAACAGCTTTTATATCGCCAGCCGCACCGATGATGGCTGGCCTTATGTGCAGCATCGCGGGGGCCCCAAAGGCTTCCTCAAAATGCTCGGCGAGAACCGCGTTGGTTTTGCCGATTATCGCGGCAATCGCCAATATATGAGCATTTCAAATGTCGAAACCGATGACCGCGTCGCACTGTTCCTGATGGATTATCCGAGCAAGCGGCGGCTGAAGATGATCGGCCATGCCCGCTGGGTCGATGCCGGTGACGATCCCGAAACCGCCGTCAGGCTTCAGGACCAAGACTATCCGGTAGTGATTGAGCGCTTCTTCCTGATCGATATCATCGGCTATGACTGGAACTGCCCGCAGCACATTACGCCGCGGTTTGATGGCGACGAAATCGCTGAGCTCATCCAACCGCTTCAGGACGAAAACGCAGAGCTGAAAATGCAAATCGCGGCGCTAACCGCCCGCCTCGATACTGGAGATTGAAATGACCAAACCCCTCACCCTAGGTGCCCATCATATCGGCCTTGCCGTCCCCGATCTTGAGGCCGCCAAATCGTTTTTCTGTGACGGCCTTGGCTATGAACTCAAAGCGGAAAGGCCCGACTATCCGGCCGCCTTCGTGTCTGACGACGTCACGCTCATCACCCTGTGGCAGGTGGAAGATCCGGAAGACGCACGCCCGTTCGACCGGCGACGCAATATCGGATTGCACCATCTGGCTCTCGCCGTAGCCGATGACGATGCGCTGGCACAGGTCCATGACCGGGTAAAAGCGCATCCCGGTACCGCGATAGAATTTGCGCCGGGCCCTATGAACCCGGGCGCAAAAACCATCCACATGATCTGCACCATCCCTGGCGGCATCCGCATCGAATTCGCCACGCCCTTTGCCTGACCGCCAAGGCCCGACAGCGAACCGGGACTTTGCACAAAGGCCTATATCTCCTTTCTCGGCTGGACCTGCTCGCCTTCGCGCTCTAGGTTGCGACTTATTCCCCGGGGAGCCATAAGGCTGAGAGGTGCGGTGCAAGTCCGCGCGACCCGCAGAACCTGATCCAGTTCACGCTGGCGGAGGGAGGGAGCGGCACCAGGCGCCACGCAAGCCACCCGCCCCTTCTTCCCGACAAGGCAAGAAGAGAGGTGCATTATGGCTGACCAATTCACCCTGACCGGCTGGTTGATCATGGCGTTCGGACTTTACTGCATGGCCGCAGGCTTCGGCATGGCCATGACGACAGACCGTTTCCAGAAAATGTTCGCAGAGATGGAGCAGTCGCCGGCGCTCAATTTCGTGATCGGCCTGCTGGTTTTCTTCTTCGGCGTCACCATCCTACTC
>CAJQMX010000217.1 GCA_905479515.1 uncultured Parasphingopyxis sp. | reverse complement strand
CCATAGCGGGCATATTATGACCGTCATGACTTTGCGCGAACGCGACATTGGGCACTGCTGTGCTTGACAGCAGGAGAGCAATCATCATTTTCATGATTTGTCTCCATCCAGCGGGCGCACGGTGACGACCTGAAACATCCCGTTATGCATGTGATAGAGCAAGTGGCAGTGGAACGCCCAATCGCCCGGTTCATCTGCCGTGAGGTCAAATTGGGCGCTGCCGCCTGGTTGCACGATAACCGTGTGTTTCAGAGGTTGGCGATCATTTTTCGCGCCGTTTACCAATTCGAAGAAATGGCCGTGCAAGTGGATAGGATGCGCCATCATCGTATCATTGACGAGCTTGACCCGGACCCGTTCATTGAACGCGAAGCGGATGGGATCATCTGTGACGGCAGAAAATTTCTTGCCGTCAAAGGACCACATATAGCGCTCCATGTTCCCGGTTAGGTGAATTTCCTTAATCCGTGTGGGTGTTCGGACTGTGTTGGGTTTGGCGGCTACCAATTGTTTATAGTTGAGAACGCGGTGGCCAACTTTGTCGAGACCGATACCTGGATCACCCATGCGATCGACGGGGTTCATTGCGACCATATCGACGCCGGGGCCGACCTTGACCGAAGGCGGCAATTTGGACGTATCACGCATATTCATGCCGCCCGACATATCCATATCGGCCATTGCCGCGCCGGCAACGGCACCGCTAGCGCCATGTGCCGAATGATCCATTCCACCTTCACCGTGCCCGGACATGCCCATATCCTCCATGGTAAGCAGCGGTGGATCACGAAGCGGGGGAACGGCAGCACGTGCGCCTGGGCGACTTGCGAGCGTAGCAAGACCCATACCTGAGCGGTCCATTGATTCAGCGACGATTGTATAGGCGTCGCTGCTTCCAGGTTCGACGATGACGTCATAGGTTTCGGCATTGCCAATCTGGAATTCGTCCACCTGGACAGGCTGGACATTTTGCCCGTCGGCAGAAATGACGGTCATGGGGACGCCCGGAATACGGATATTGAAAAACGTTGCGGCCGCACCGTTGATAAAGCGCAAACGCACACGTTCGCCCTTCTTGAAAAGATATTCCAGACCATCTTCAGGACCATGTCCGTTGAGAAGATAGGTATAGGTTGCGGCAGATATATCGCTGATATCGGTCGGCATCATCCGCATTTTTGCCCACATCCGGCGGTCATCGGCCGAAAGGGGATAGTCATCTGTCATCGTGCGCTGATTATAATTAAAATAGCCTTCGCCCTTTTTGAGTTTGGCCATAATCGTGTGCGGATTCATGGGTGACCAGTCAGACAGCATTACTACATAATCCCGATCATATTCTGCCGGCTCTGATCCCTTAGGATCGATGATGATTGGCCCATAATGGCCCATTGGTTCCTGCAATGTATGGGCATGCCACCAATAGGTTCCTGCTTGGCGGATCGGGAATTCATAGCGAAATGTCTTGCCAGGTTCGAGCGCGGCCATGGTGACGCCGGGAACACCGTCCATTAAGAACGGAACAAGCAGCCCGTGCCAGTGAATTGAGGTGCCTTCAGAACTATCATTGACCATGTCAACGACAAGGTTCTGGCCTTCCTTGAGGCGCACCAAAGGGCCAGGGATAGTGCCGTTTACGGTAACAGCCGGTCCGCGCCGACTGCCGGTAGTAAACGCGGCATCAGCAACCGTCATTTTCATATATTCGCCGGAGAGAACATCACTGCCTTTGCGGGCTAATGTGCCGTTTTTTGTTGCACGGGCCCATGCGGGCATCGCTGCGGATAATCCTGCAGCGCCGCCCAGCGCCAAAGATGAAGTAATTAATTTTCTGCGGTCGAGGGAAAGCATAAATTCTATCCTGAATATAAGGTCTGTGTTCAACCTCATTACGCGCCCAAATGGCCTATCCCTCAAAATTTTTAGCTGCATCTCTCAGTTTATTTCGCGCGCGGTAAATTCGCGATTCAACTGCCTTTTCCGAAATGCCTAGAAGAGCAGCCGTTTCAGCCTGACTGCGTTCGTCAAAGGTTACCAAAACGAAAGGCTCTCTTAAAGAATGGGGAAGGGTGGCAATTTTTTCTTCCATCAGAGAGAGCATCTGGCGTGATTCCAGGTCAGAAGATTGATCAGGTGTTTCGTCAGCGGTATCTATTTCGTGCTCCTGGCCGCTTCCAAACTCGAAAAAACGACGCACTTTGCGCCGCCTTAAATGATCACGACATTTATTAAGAGTAATTCTGGTTAGCCATGGAGCCAACTCGCGGCTCTGGTCAAATTGACCTATTTTGAACCATGCTGCGGCCATTGCCTCCTGGACAGCATCTTGCGCTTCGTCTGAATGATGCAACGTTCTAAAAGCGATGTTAAGCAAGCGCGACCCATGACGTTGCATCAAGACTCCAAACGCTCCGCGATCACCCTCTGCAGATCTGCTTGCAAGGACCTCGTCCTGTTCATCTGAAATTGGTTGATCCATTCCAGATTATTCAAAGAATTTCATTGCTGATCAACAGTAAGTGCATCGCTCACATGACGGTCGAACGCCGCTTGCTGATTGGGCGATAATAGCGAACGCATTTCAAAAACATGTGCGATCGTTGCTTTTTGTAGCTCCCCCATACGGTCATGCACATCTTCTACCGCCAATGCGACTTTAGGGCCAAATTCGTGTTCTTCCTCCATAGCGGTAGCAAGCTTGCCATTGGCCGCGCGCAGCGATAGCTCCAAAGTTCGGCGCTTTACCGCAAATTTGTCCTCCATTTCGTCGAGGTTTTTCATTTGGGTTTCTGAAAGACGGAGCTCTTGATGAACAAAACCATGAAGGCTGGCGCTTTCACCATTTCGCGCTAACCATTTATTGGCTGCTAAAGACCCCAAAAATCCAGCAGCCAGTGCCAGAAAAATCAGGAGAGCAATGCGAAAAGGCCCCATTCTCATGGTGAAACATGTAGCAATGTGGCTGGTGAATAGTCAGGCCCATCGCTCAAATAACTGGAGCTACTGCTCGCTATAGCTTCATCTCCCCCACTCATCACGCCGACGCTAAGCGCGGTAACCAGCATGATAGCGGCCAAGCCATTACGGCCCCTAGCCAGCTGTTTGCTTTCGATTTGAGATACACGGGACCAAATTCCAGCCTCGAAATCTGGACCGATACCAGGTAACCTTTGATGGCCCAGCTCCTCAATTATTTTTCTAAATTTGTCAGTCATTCAGCTTTCCTTCCAAAACCGCGTTACTAGATACTTTACGCGTGGGGCAGATAAAACCCTCAATAAAATTTTGAGGGGAATGAAAGTTTGCTGCGTAATAGTCACATAGCAGCATCGAAACAAACTGCTAGATTTGGAGCTCAATATGCACTGGCGTTCGATCGGTTTGGTACTGCTTTTAATTCTCACGCCCGCTTCGGCATTGCAGGCGCATGAGGCGCATCGCAATAATGAGCCTGATCCCGTGGCCCAATCGACCGAACACAACGCCGCTGATGAAAGCATGGCATCGATGCAATCTGGAGATATGACAGATCCACATGCCGAACATGCCCACAAAGCAGCAACCGACAAAAGCTTCGATCTCATCGATTTTCTCGGTCGCTTACACCCTATGGCGGTTCATTTCCCAATCGCTCTTTTCCTGGTTGCCGCATTGGCCGAGCTTATCATGATTATTAATCCGACGGCAGGTGTAGGGAGTTCGGTTCGGTTCCTCGTCTGGATCGGTGCAGCCGGCGGCATTGTGGCTGCAATTTTGGGCTGGCTCGCAGGCGGCATACGCGTGAGTGATCGTTCGGAGATTTTGGGACTTCACAGGTGGACAGGCACCGGCATCGCCATAACCGGCATATTGCTCGCTCTTTTGTCTAATGCTCCCGCAAACTCGGGCAAACGCACCGTGTTCCGCGTCGGGCTGGCGGCCGTAGCACTGGCGATACTATTTCAAGGCTATTGGGGTGCAGAGATGTCGCTCGGCCCCAACCATATGGGAATGTAGAGGAATACTTATGACCAAAAGCTTATCTATTAAATCTTTACGCAAAGCAGCCAGTGGTATGACGCTCGCGTTGCTGGCAGCCTGCACAACAGCGGTAAGCGCCGCCCCAATCGTTATGTACCGGGATGCTGGCTGCGGTTGCTGTTTGAAGTGGGCGGATCATGCCGAGAAAGGCATGGACCGGACGATCACGGTTAAAGACGAAGCCAATATGCGGGCGCGTAAAACCGCTTTGGGCGTTCCGCCCATGCTGGCTTCTTGTCATACCGCTGTTATTGACGGATATGTCATCGAGGGCCACGTCCCAGCAGCTGATATCAAGCGATTGCTCGAAACCCGCCCTGCTGGCGTTAAAGGGATTGCCGTAGCAGGCATGCCGGTCGGGTCACCGGGCATGGAATATGAAAATCAAACACAAGCTTACCAGGTCATCGCCTTTGGCGCTGATGGGCAGAGTGTGTTCACAAACTATAATTGAGACGAACAACCTAGAAGGGAAATATCATGAATAAACTAGCAGTTATCGCCAGCGCAATCGCTCTGGTTTCAAGCGGTGCAGCTTTGGCGCATCAACACAAAGCCGGTACTTCTCACAAGGCCGGCGCTTCTGAGACGCAGAAATGTGAAATGATGAAGGACGGAAAGAAGATGCCAGGCATGATGCAAAAAGGTGCTGACGGCAAAATGTCCTGCCAGATGATGGATCATTCGAAGATGGATCATAGCAAAATGGGCCATGGTCCGGCCAAAACAGAACCCGCCAAGCCGGAATAGTTAGAGCCGCTTAGGGTCGCAGGATGGGTCCGGAGTTTTAGAATTTCGATTTTAAGGCTTCGGGCCGGTTCCTACTTTCCCATTTTGCCAAACAAGCTGACGAGTTCGGCAATTTTTTCCTTTTGGTCAGCTTTGTTTCCCGACGTGAGGGCTTCTTCAACGCAATGATTGATGTGAATCTCCAATATTTTCATTTTTGTGGCGCGCAACGCAGCCTCCACAGCAGAAAATTGTTGGAGAATATCGATGCAATAGCGACCGTCCTCCATCATTTTAGCAATACCGCGAACCTGACCTTCAATCCGGTGCATCCGGGATATTTCTCGAGTGAATTTTTCTGTCATATTTTCCTAATCCCTTATTTCAGTGGTGGCTTAATCAAAAGGTTTTTTCCAGGTTCCATTACCTCTCTTGACTATAAAACTATACCCCACTATAGTATATTGATCAACAAAAAATGATTGGAGCGTAATATGTCCGATATCTCAACTGGAAAACAAATTCTAATCCTGGGGTGGACTCTGAGTCTGTTCCTGCTTGTCAGCTATCTAATATGCATTGGTTTTGGTATTATCGCACCTGATTGGGCGCATATGCATGAAGCCTGGGCGCCTTGGCTCCCTGGTTTTGAATGGCTGACATGGCCGGGCTTTTTGGCCGGTGCTGTCGGAAGCTTTACGTATGGCTGGTATATCGCGCTCTTTGTAATTCCGCTGAAACGCTTTTTCGAAAAACGAATTGGAAATTCCGCTAATGGCTGAGGTCACTCCTTCCCCCCATGGCCTTTCAGGCCATGACCACAGCCATGAAGGTTCTTCAGATCATGTCACAGACCCCGTCTGCGGTATGACTGTTGAGCCGGATAAGACCGAGCATCATGCATATCATGATGCTCGGGATTATCATTTTTGTTCTAACGGATGCAAAACCAAATTTGTTGCAGATCCAGAACATTATATTTCGGGAAAGCATCGCGAGGTACGGGATCATACGCCAGCAGGGACTATCTATACATGTCCTATGCATCCGGAAATTCGGCAAGAAGGGCCGGGCTCCTGTCCGATTTGCGGAATGGCGTTGGAGCCGGAGGAATTTTCTTTAGAAACCGGTCCTGATCCTGAATATATTGATATGCGCCGACGCTTTTGGGTCAGCGCGATATTTTCCATTCCCCTCTTCATATACGCAATGGGGGATCTCATTCCTGGCAAACCATTCGAGGGCCTTTTTAAACCAGGTGTGGCTCAGTGGTTGCAGTTTTTGCTGGCAACACCGGTAATCCTCTGGGGTGCTTGGCCTTTCTTCGTTCGCGGTATCCAATCAGTCAAAACCATGAACCTCAACATGTTTACTCTGATCGGGCTGGGCGTAGCTGTTGCCTATATATTCAGCGTCGTTGCAACCTTTTTGCCAAATATCTTCCCAGCCGCGTTTCGCGGGCATGATGGCGGCGTTGCTGTCTATTATGAAGCCGCTGCAGTCATCACGACTTTGGTCCTTTTGGGACAAGTACTGGAACTGAAAGCACGTGGACAGACATCGAGTGCCTTGCGGGCACTGCTGGAACTGGCACCGCCAATTGCTTTGCGCGTTGGTGCGGATGGCTCGGAAGAAGAAATATCGCTCGACCAGGTGCAGTCCGGTGACAGCCTGCGCGTCCGTCCGGGCGACAAAATACCTGTCGATGGCACTATTGCCAAGGGCTCCAGCACGATTGACCAATCGATGATCACGGGCGAGCCAATCCCGGTCGCCAAAGCCGAAGGAGACGATGTCACCGGCGGGACAGTCAATCAGACCGGCAGTTTCATTATGACAGCTGAGCGTGTGGGTAAAGACACGCTGCTCGCCAAGATTGTCCAGATGGTAGCGGAAGCACAGCGCAGCCGAGCGCCCATCCAGAAGCTCGCGGATTCGGTTGCCGGCCTTTTTGTTCCGGTAGTCATTCTCATCTCGATTATCACGTTCATCATCTGGGCGATTTGGGGCCCTCATCCCGCTCTTGCTTATGGCCTGGTCAATGCGGTCGCGGTTTTGATCATTGCGTGTCCCTGTGCGCTTGGTCTTGCAACCCCGATGTCGATCATGGTGGGCACAGGTAAGGGTGCGCAGAACGGTATCTTGATCAAAAATGCCGAGGCGCTGGAAACTTTGGAAAAGATAGACACCATCGTGGTCGACAAGACTGGCACACTGACCGAGGGCAAGCCCAAACTGGTCTCGGTAGAGCCCGCGCATGGTTTTGATGGCGATGAAATGCTGGCACTTGTTGCTGCAATTGAAATGGCGAGTGAACACCCGCTGGCCGCCGCGATTGTAACTGGCGCAAAGGATAAGGGCCTTTCTTTTGAAGCAGCAACCGATTTCCAGTCGGTTACTGGGGAAGGTGTCGAAGCAACTGCACAGAACCTGCGCGTTGGCATCGGCAATGAAAAGATGATGGAAAGGCTCGGCGCGAGCAGCGCAGATCTAATTGCAAAAGCGCAAGATGGACGATCACAGGGTCAGACTGTCATGTTTGTTGCCGTGGACGGGAAACCTGCCGGTCTCATCGGCGTAGCAGACCCCATCAAACCAACAACCGTCGATGCCATTAAGGCTCTTCACAACGCCAATATTCGTGTGGTGATGCTCACAGGAGATGCAGAAGCGACCGCGCAAGCCGTTGGGAAGCTCATTGGTATTGATGAAATTCATGCCAATGTATCACCGGAAGACAAGCACCGGGTCATCAGCGAGTTACAAGCTGCCGGCAAGAAGGTCGCAATGGCTGGTGATGGCATCAATGATGCGCCCGCTTTGGCTAGAGCCGATGTGGGTATTGCGATGGGGACGGGGACCGATGTAGCGATGGAGAGTGCTGGAATCACTCTGGTAAAGGGCGATTTGGGTGGCATTGCCAAGGCCCGTCACCTCAGCCAGCTCACAATGGGCAATATCCGGCAAAACCTCTTTTTCGCCTTTATCTATAATGGACTGGGCGTACCCGTCGCAGCCGGGATCCTCTATCCTTGGTTCGGCATATTATTGAGCCCGATGATCGCGGCCGCTGCGATGAGTCTCTCCTCAGTATCGGTTATCGCAAATGCGCTGCGCTTGCGCCGCCGGACCTTGTAGCAGCTAATGGCAATCGAAACTTATACCCCGCCATTGGGCTATAAAATCCTGACGCCCCTCTATGATCTCGTCATCCGGTATTTGACGCGGGAAAGCGTCTGGCGTTCGGCGCTGGTAAAACAGATCAATCCGCTTCCAGGCGACAGGATTTTGGATGTGGGCTGTGGGACCGGCAGCCTGCTTGCTGTTTTGGCGGAGCAGTGCCCAGAAGCCGATTTTATCGGGCTTGACCCGGACATAGCGGCACTCGAGCGCGCATCCAAAAAAATAGACAGTGCCAATATTCGGTTGATTCCGGGGTTCTTGTCAAAAGAAGCTTTGCCCAAAGGATGGCAGCCTACAAAGATAACATCCAGTTTGATGTTTCATCAGGTGGCGCTCGAAAAAAAGAACGAGATAGCCGAAATCATGCGCAGCCTGCTTATGCCCGGCGGAGAACTCCACATTGCAGATTATGCAATGCAGAAGTCACCACTGATGCGCGCTGCCTTTCGAATGACGGTGCAGCAGCTGGATGGCGTTGAAGATACGAGGCACAATGCTGAGGGTATATTGGAAAGAATATTGGTGGCACCGGGATATTTGACGGAAAAAACACAAAGTTTCGCGACAGCAACGGGTTCCATTTCACTGTTTAAAGCAAAGTTTGTCGCTTCATGAAATTTGACAAAGCGCCCGAGGTTCATATCGCCACATTCGGATTTTTCACGTCCTTCATTTGGGAAATCCTGCAAATGCCATTCTTTGATGTGGGATCGGCAGGCTATTGGCAGAGAACGCTGGGCTGTACCCGGGCAACATTTGGCGACGTGGGAATATTGGTGCTCGCCTACACGGCAGTTTCGATAATAACGCGGAACCGGAACTGGCTGCATTCTCCAAAATACTGGATGATCAGTATTTATCTACTGACCGGACTGGGGATTACGGTAATTATTGAAGCAATGGCCACCAGCGTGCCACGTGAATGGGGATGGGGCTGGCGATATAGCGAACTCATGCCTTTGGTGCCCGGTACGAATATAGGCCTTGTTCCCGTCCTTATGTGGATATTCATCCCGTTGATCACGCTTTGGTTTGCAAGGCGTCAACCGCAGCCATAACTTCCGCACATCTCAAAGGCGAAAATAGATGCAAAAAAGTTCCTATAACAAAAATAGTTTATCGCTTGCGGGTACGGTAGCCATGGGGACCGGGGTTATGATCGGTGCGGGAATCTTTGCGCTGACGGGTCAGATTGCAGAATTATCCGGGCCACTCTTCCCGCTTGCCTTCCTGATTGGCGCAGTGATTAGCGGCTTTAGCGCCTATACCTATATCAAAGTATCCAATAAATATCCGTCAGCTGGCGGAATCGCTACGATCCTCAAAAAATCCTATGGGCCGTCGACTATTACTGGCGCGGCGGCGTTGATGATGGCCTTTTCGATGATCATCAACGAAAGCCTGGTTGCCAGGACTTTCGGGACTTATACGGTTCAACTGTTCGATATAGGCCGCGATTCCGTTCTGGTTTCGATACTGGCAATAGGCCTGATCATCTTCGCATTTATCGTCAACATCGCCGGTAACAAGATTATCGGTGCGATATCTGGAATCACTGCGATTCTAAAAATCGGCGGTATATTGATTTTTTCCCTCACCATTCTTTGGGCATCCGGGTTCACGTTCGAGTTTACGCAAGCTGCGCCAAGCGAAGCAACTTCGCCAACCGGCTTTATTGCCGGGATTGCACTGGCAATATTAGCGTTCAAGGGATTTACCACAATTACGAATAGCGGCGGCGAGGTCGTTGACCCCAAGAAAAACATTGGTCGCGCTATTATGATCTCATTAGGGATATGTTTGCTAGTATACATGACCGTGGCGCTCGCTGTGGGATCGACGTTGAGCATTAGCGAAATTGCCGCCGCCAAAGACTATGCTTTGGCAGAGGCGGCGCGGCCTGCTTTTGGCGACTATGGAGTATGGTTCACGGTTGCCGTTGCCATCATCGCAACAGCATCGGGTCTCCTTGCCAGCGTCTTTGCCGTATCGCGCATGCTTGCGATGCTCACAGACATGAACCTGATCCCCCATCGCCATTTTGGAATGCCCGGTGACGTGCAAAAGCACACGCTTGTCTTCACAGTTATCGCCGCGGGTCTATTAGCTGCGTTTTTTGATCTGACTCGAATAGCGTCCCTAGGAGCTATATTTTATCTGGTCATGGACATGGTTATCCATTGGGGCGTTTATCGCCATCTCAAGGATGATGTCGGCGCAAAAGCATGGGTTTTGCTTAGCGCTATCATTTTGGATTTGATTGTCCTTGGAGCATTCCTGACCATGAAAGCAGCTAGTGATCCAATGATCATTGCTATTTCTTTCGCTGGCATTGCAGGTTTTTTCGCTTTCGAGAAATATTATTTGTCCACCCGGCGTACCGATGATGAAGCCAAACCCGGCATGGAAGGGCATTCCCATTGATCTGGACAATTTTTCTTGGTCTGTCGATGTTTGGAATAACCGGATTTATCCACTTTCAAGTTATCCACCGAACGCATCAATGGCTCAAATCAACAAGCTTGGGTAAAACCCGTAAATTGGTGATTGGGCTTTATGCCGCAGCCATTGCACATATTTCGGAGGCTGGCCTTTACGCCATTGCATTTGTAGCTGGATCCAGTGCTGGTCTTGGCAGTTTTAAGCCGGCGGATATCTCATCAATGGAAATTTTCTATTTTTCATTGGTGAATTATACATCCCTTGGCCTCGGTGATATTTATCCAACCGGTCATTTGCGGTTTCTGGCAGGTATAGAATCTTTGAACGGATTTTTGCTGATCAGCTGTTCCGCATCGCTTATTTTTATATTGATGACCGAAACGGAAACTAGTCCGGCATAATAGCTGAGGCAAAGCTCCGCGAGGAACGGCTTTTGGATGATTGAAAGAGGCATGATGAAGCACAGACAGCAAACCCGCGGAGCCAAATCGCGACTTCCTTTGCTAGTTTTTCCTGTCTTGGCGTTGCAAACCCCCGTTTTTTCGCTTCAAGCCGAACCAATCACGTTCTCAGAAGCGGTCGAATTGGCAGAGACAGCGACGCCGGCAATCGAGGCCCGGTCGCTCGTCATTGAAGCGGCGCAGAGCGCCGCGATTGCCGCCGATCAACTTCCAGATCCGAAGCTTAGCCTAGACATAATGGATCGGAGAATTGCTGGTCCGTTCGAGATTTCTCCGCGCCCTGGTCGTGACGGATTTCCCAGACAAAGGATCGGTATTAGTCAGGATATTCCCAATGGCGCAAAAAGACGCGCCCGGGCAGGTCAGGCGATGGCGGACATAACAGTGGCAAGAGCCAATAAGGAAGCTTTGGTTCAGGATGTGCAGCTTTATTCTGCGCTTTCCTGGATCGATCTCTATTACGCCCAGCGGCGGCTCAAAATACTGGAAGTTTTGCAGCAGAGCCTCAATGACCTGTCGGCAACGGTTGGTGCGCGCCTTGAATCGGGGATCACCCAACCCGCTGAGGCATTTGAGCCGGAACTGCTGATAGCGAAACTGGCTGACCGGCGCTCCCGCCGTACCGCCGATATTGAAAAGGCCCGGGCAATGCTCGCGCGGTGGACCGGCGTCGACCGCCCCGAAACCCAAGGCAATCTCCCTGAATTCACTCTGGACCGGGAAATTCTTGTCGACACGGTCAAGGACCTGCCGATCCTTGATATTCAGGACGCAAAGGTGGAACGGGCGGAAGCCGATGTGGAACTGGCACGCGCGAACAAGCGACCCGACTTCAGTGTGAATGCTTCCTATGTGCATCGCCGGCCGGAATATGGCGAATATGTCTCGGTCGGGGTAACGATTGATCTGCCATTATTTGCAAAAAAGCGTCAAAATCCGGTCATTGACGCCAGGATGCTTGAGGCCAGCGCCGCTCGGCTAGAAGCCAATGATCTGGAACGACAATTGCAGGCTGAGCTCTCCCGCGACCTGGCCGCAAACCGGTCTTACCGGGAAAACTGGGAACGGTCCAAAAACACGCTTCTCCCATTGGCCAAAAAGCAAGCCGAACTGGAAAGGGTCAGCTATGGCGCCGGGCGCGTTGATCTGGACACGGCTCTCAATGCAGCCGTGGCCTTCGCAGAGGCGGAAATCGATCTGCTCGACCGGGAAGCCACGTTGGTTCGCGACACAGTTCGCATCAAATATACTTATGAAAGAAACCAGCCATGACGCTGACATCCATCCAAGACAATAAATGGCGCGGGCTTGTTCTTGCTGCGGTTCTGGCCGCAGGCGGTGGCGGATATTGGCTCGGCACCGGCGGGGCTGGCGAAAGCAGCGAAACCGCGGTTACGCAGGGCGGCGGGGAGATCCTCTATTATTATGATCCGATGTTTCCCCAGCAAAAATTCGACAAGCCGGGCAAGTCTCCGTTCATGGATATGCAGCTTCTTCCCAAATATGCCGATGAAGGTAGTGATGGGAATATAGGAGAACCGGGGATCAATATTGCTCCTGGTATTGCCCAAAATCTGGGTATCCGCACCGCTGAGGCACTGGTTGGCAAAATTGAATCCAATCTCCAGGTAACGGGAACGATCGAGTTTAACGAACGCGATGTTGCCATTGTTCAGGCCAGGTCTGGCGGATTTGTCCAGCGCACATATCGCCGCGCTCCCAGCGACATTGTGCCCGCTGGTGCTCCATTGGCAGACATTTTGGTACCCGATTGGGGCGGCGCACAGGCGGAATATCTTGCGTTGGCAAGAAGCGGGAATGATCGTTTTGCAGCGGCGGCAAAGGAACGGATGCGGCTGCTGGGCATGCCAGAGGATTTGATCCGCCGGGTTGCGCGCACCGGTAGGCAGCAAAGCGTTTACACGGTTTCAACGCCCATTGGCGGGGTGATCGAAAGCCTCAGCGTGCGTCAAGGCATGACATTGTCCGAAGGCGCGCCGCTGGCTCAGATAAACGGACTGAACACAGTATGGCTAAATGTCGCCATTCCCGAGGCAAGGGCCTCGGAAATCCGTGTCGGACAGCGCGCGGTGGCTGAATTGCAAAGTTTCCCCGATATGGAATTTGCAGGTAAAGTTATCGCCATCCTTCCGTCCGCTGAAACCGAAACCAGAACGCTTACCGGCAGAATTGAACTTGCGAACAATGGCGGCCGGCTTCGTCCGGGCATGTTCGCTACTGTTGATATGGGTGATACGGGCAGTCCGGCGATCCTCATTCCAAGCGAAGCGGTAATCGCAACCGGCGCACGCACTTTGGTAATGCTGGCAAGCGGTAAGGGTCGCTATCGTCCAGCAGAGGTCAAAATTGGCCGCGAAGGCGGCGGGCAAACGGAAATATTGGCAGGCCTGTCGCCCGGTGAAAAAGTGATCGTTTCCGGCCAGTTCCTGGTCGATTCAGAAGCCAGCCTGTCGGGGATCAAGGTGCGTCCGGTTGAGGGTGATCAGAGGAGCGCGCCCGTGAAAATGTCCGGCTATCAAACGTCCGGCAGAATTGAAGCGATCAAAAGCGGCGCGGTCACTTTGTCGCACGAACCGGTGCCTGCCCTCAAATGGCCGGCGATGACAATGGACTTCAAACTTGCAAAACCGGGATTGCTTCGCGGCTTTAAAAAAGGCGACCGCGTGACCTTCCGCTTCGAGCAAAGGAAAACCGGATCAACTATCACCAGCATTAACCGCGCAGAGGCCAGCCAATGATCGAAAAGGTCATACGCCTCAGCGTGGAAGCGCGCATATTTGTCCTGTTGATAATGGCCGCATTGCTGGCGTCGGGTATCTGGGCAGTAAGAACCATGCCGGTCGATGCACTGCCGGACCTTTCCGATGTGCAGGTCATCATTCGCACCTCCTATCCCGGACAAGCACCGCAGATCGTTGAAAATCAGGTTACCTATCCACTCACAACCACAATGCTGTCGGTTCCGGGATCACGCGCAGTGCGCGGCTATTCGTTCAACGGCGACAGCTATGTCTACGTGCTTTTTGACGACAGCACCGATCTCTATTGGGCGCGTTCGCGGGTTCTTGAATATCTCAATCAGGTTCAGGCCGATTTGCCGACCGGAGTCGTCCCGACGCTGGGGCCAGACGCAACCGGTGTCGGCTGGATCTATGAATATGCCCTTGTTGACCGAACGGGACGCAATGACCTGTCTCAGCTGCGTTCGTTGCAGGACTGGTTCCTGCGCTATGAACTGCAGACAATTCCCGGCGTTGCCGAAGTCGCCTCGATCGGCGGTATGGTCAAACAATATCAGATCGTGCTCGACCCGGCCCGGATGGTGTCTCTGGGGATTGACCAGGACAGCGTCATCAGTGCCGTTCAGAACGCCAATCAGGAAGTCGGCGGTTCCATCGTGGAAATGGCAGAACGAGAATATATCGTCAGGGCCAACGGCTATCTGGAAAAGCTCGATGATTTCCGAGCCATTCCGCTAAAGACCGCTCGCGGCGGTGTTCTCGTCACCTTGGGCGATATTGCGCGCATTCAGATCGGCCCCGAAATCAGGCGTGGGCTCGCAGAACTGAACGGTGAAGGCGAAGTGGCTGGCGGCGTCATTATCTTGCGCTCCGGTAAAAACGCCCGCGAGACGATTGCCGGTGTGAAAGAGAAGCTCGCAACTCTCAAGCAGAGCCTGCCGCCGGGCGTAGAGATTGTGACGACCTACGATCGCTCCGAACTTATCGACAAGGCGGTCGACAATCTCACGACGAAATTGCTCGAAGAATTTATCGTTGTCGCGATTGTGTGCGCATTGTTCCTTTGGCACGCCCGCTCTGCACTCGTGGCAATTTTAACCCTGCCGCTTGGTATATTGATCGCTTTTCTGGTGATGCGCTTTCAAGGGATTAACGCTAATATCATGTCGCTTGGCGGAATTGCCATTGCCATTGGCGCGATGGTCGATGCCGCCATTGTCATGATCGAGAACGCGCACAAGCATCTTGAAAAATGGCAGAATGACAACCCGGATGCCGAGATGCCGGGCGAAAAGCGATGGCAGCTGATCGTTGACGCGGCGGTTGAAGTTGGCCCCGCGCTATTCCTCAGCCTGCTGATCATCACCTTTTCATTCCTCCCGATCTTTACCCTGGAAGGGCAGGAAGGACGATTATTCTCGCCGCTGGCATTCACAAAAACCTATGCGATGGCCGGGGCTGCCATTCTCTCGATCACCTTGATCCCGGTTTTGATGGGCTATTTCATTCGCGGGAAAATACCGTCCGAAGAGAAAAATCCGATCAGCCGTTTCCTCATGAAAATCTATAGGCCAGCACTCGACTGGTCACTTAAAAGCCCGAAAAAATTACTCGTGATCGCGGTGCTTATCTTTGCAACAAGCGCCTGGCCAATCAGCCAGCTTGGCGGCGAATTCATGCCCCAAATGGACGAGGGCGATTTGCTATACATGCCCAATGCCTTGCCGGGAATATCTCCGGCCAAAGCCTCCGAACTGCTTCAGCAAACCAATCGGCTGATAAAATCGGTGCCCGAAGTGGAAACAGTGTTCGGCAAGGCTGGTCGGGCCGATACAGCGACCGATCCTGCGCCGCTCACCATGTTCGAGACAACGATCCATTTCAAACCGAAGGAGGAATGGCGCGCCGGCATGACGTCGGACAAGCTGATCGAGGAGCTCGACAAAGCCGTCAAGGTTCCCGGACTGGCCAATTTCTGGATACCGCCGATCCGCAACCGTATCGAAATGCTCTCGACCGGGATCAAAAGCCCGATCGGGATCAAGGTGTCGGGTGATAATCTCGATGCAATTGACAAGGTCGCTCAGAAAATCGAGGGTGCGGCCAAAAAGGTTGAAGGTGTCAGTTCGGCCTTGGCGGAAAGACTGACCGGCGGAAGCTATATCGACATTGATATCAATCGCGCCGCTGCCGCCCGTTACGGACTCAATATCTCCGATGTCCAGTCGATCGTATCGAGCGCGATCGGGGGCAAGAATATCGGCGAAACCGTCGAAGGGCTGGCCCGCTATCCGATAAGCGTCCGCTATCCGCGCGAGATTCGGGACAGTCTGGAAAACCTGCGAAACCTTCCGGTGCTCACGCCATCCTTGCAGCAAATCACATTGGGCACAGTTGCCGACATTAAAATCAGTTCCGGTCCGCCGATGTTGCGCAGTGAAAACGGCCGACCCTCAACTTGGATATATGTCGATACCCGAGGCCGAGATCTCGTATCGGTGGTCGCAGACTTGCAAGCGGCCATTGGCGAGGAGGTTGATCTGCCGCCCGGCGTCAGCGTAGCATATACGGGGCAATTTGAATATTTGCAGCGCGCAACCAATCGGCTGATGGTGGTCGTGCCTGCTACGTTGGCGATCATCTTCTTTCTGCTCTATCTGACTTTCCGCCGTTTCGATGAAGCGTTGCTGATCATGGCAACCTTGCCCTTCGCATTCACCGGCGGACTATGGCTCCTCTATTGGATGGGCCTCAACCAGTCGATTGCAACTGCGGTTGGTTTTATTGCGCTTGCGGGCGTGTCGGCAGAGTTTGGCGTGGTGATGCTGATCTATCTGAAACAGGCACTGGAAGCGCGCGGCGACAAGCCCGACGCAGAGCAGGTCATGCAGGCCGTGCGCGAAGGTGCGTTGCTGCGGATAAGGCCAAAGGCGATGACCGTCGCGGTGATTCTGGCGGGACTTTTCCCGATCCTGATCGGCGAAGGCGCCGGGTCGGAAATTATGCGTCGGATTGCCGCTCCGATGGTTGGCGGCATGCTGAGCGCGCCTTTGCTTTCGCTATTTGTTGTGCCCGCCGCTTATTATTTGCTTCGCAAACGTGAGGTCGCTCGCAGGGAGCACTGACCTTTTTTCCCCTGAAAATCGACGATCTGTCGGTTTGGCGAAAAGGCCAGTGTTGGCGGTTGCAGCCAGCCTAACATCTTCTCATGCATATTGCCCTGCGGGTGTCCTTTCTACCAGTAGCATTTGTAGAACAAACTCTATTTAGAGTCCCTGGAAATCCTGGGAATTTCATAAATGGCTGTCGAAATGCGCCATAGCGTGCAGGAACTTTATCAACAATATGATGAGTAGGGCAGTCTGTATTCCACTGACAAA
This sequence comes from uncultured Parasphingopyxis sp., assembly GCA_905479515.1. The sequence goes on along the minus strand of CAJQMX010000217.1, from coordinate 4,095 downwards.
AATCGCGCCCCCCGCCGCTACCGGATTTTTCGAAAAAGGGGAAATTGGTTGATCAATGAGATCGCTTATCTTTATTCACTTTTGTAAGTTAAGCAGACGTCGGCAGAGAGAGTTGTAGACCTCTCCATGCTCGTCACTTGCTTATCTATTAGCTTCGGATAAAGTGTCATTATTGAAAATTTCAGAAAATTCGTATAACTGTCACTTTATGACAGTATAGGGAATTATATGAATAGGCTGATTCAATGTGTAATTGACGCTAATTATGCTGATCAAATTCTAACCGAAAAGCAACTAGCGCGTATTTTGGGCGGTAGCGACAACAGTCGCTATGGTTTGGTAAAGCGCGCGATGCAAGCAGGGGATCTGGTAAAAATCAAACGCGGTCAATATGTTCTGGCGGATCGACACCGAAAATACCCAGTTCATCCATTCCGTCTAGCACAGGCATTAGTGGTGGGCAGCTATGTATCAATGGAAAGCGCTCTTGCTTTTCACGGATGGATTCCCGAAGCCGTATTTGCGACGGTCAGCGTGACGCCAGGACGCAAATCTATCGATATCAGCCACACTGTTTTTGGAAAATTTGCTTTTCGCCCTCTCGCACTAAACAAAACCGGATTTCTTGAAGGAGTGGAACGCCAGACCATCAGTAATCAAACCGTGCTAGTGGCAAAGCCGCTGCGCGCCCTATTCGATCTGATCGCTCTCAAAAAACACAAATGGCAAGGAATGGGGTGGATCAGTAGCGGAATGCGTATTGATCCAGAGTATCTGCTGAGAACGCCCCGGAAGGATTTTCATGCCTTGAGGCGTGTTTACAAGCACAAAGCGGTTCTGGAATTTCTAAATCATCTTGAGCAGCATGTGGTCGCTCTGAAAGCACAGAAAAATATTAAAAAAGACGAAGGTTTGTTGAAATGAATGATATTATTCGAACCCGGTTGGCCAGCTACAAACCTGCCAACGATATTGAGGAGGAGAATGCGACGAAGGAGATCATTCAGGAAATCGCACTTTATGGGCTTTGGCGGGCAAAGTTTTTTGACGTCGCGGTTTTCCAAGGGGGCACAAGTCTGCGAATCCTCCATAAACTTCCGAGGTTTTCAGAAGACCTGGACTTTATGCTACTCAAACCCGACGCAGATTTTGATTGGTCTCCATTTCTGAAAATCCTGACTGAAACTTTCGAAGAATATGGTCTCAAACCAGAGACGGTTTCAAAAGAACAGATGGAAAAGCGCATTCGCCGAGCTGTGATCAAGGACAATTCCATTGCAAATCAACTGGATTTGTCATTTCCCAATAGCGACCCGCGCCGCAAGTTGAAGATTAAACTCGAAATTGATGTAGAGCCTCCTGCTGGCTCCCAAGATGAATATAGTTTCCTAGACTTTCCGGTCGACTACGAAGTGCGTCATCAAGACATGGCATCCAATTTCGCGCTGAAAATCCATGCGCTACTGTGCCGTGAACATTTAAAAGGCCGCGATTGGTTCGACTTTTCCTGGTATGTAACGAAAGGCGTTTTTCCAAACTTGCCACATCTTGAAGCAGCTTTGGTTCAATTTGGTCCATGGGCTGAGGAGGATGAACTTACGGTCAACTCGAAATGGCTTGAAAAAGCCATGATCAATAAAATTCAGTCAATTGATTGGGAAGTGGCCGCTGAGGATGTCAGGCGGTTTCTGCGCCCCGCAGAAGCAGAATCCTTGAAGCTGTGGAGCGAGAGGTTTTTTAATTCCAAATTGAGTAAAATGATCAATAATGAAAGGCCTGCTTAGTGGTTGATAGCTTTCATGAGAGCAAAGCCAATGAAAGCTGGTAGTTGAATCGGTTCTTTTTTGCTCCCCGAAATTAGTTTCCACTCACTTCAGCGATTGCTCATCAAACAGCGAATTGATGACGGGGCAATCAGGAACCTCTCCTCCTGCGCATCGCGAGGACATGTCCGATAAGGTTCGTTCAAGTTTCTTGAGGTCTGATATTTTACTCTTGATGTCCGCAATACGCTGCGTTGTTACATCCAATACTTCGCCGCAAGTATAGTCATCAGAGTCCACAAGGTTAAGCAGTCCGCGCAATTGCTCGATTGAAAAACCCAGTTCCCGGCTGCGCAATATGAACTTCAACCGTCTTTGATCGTCCAAGGAATATACGCGATGGCCGCTTTCGGTTCGATCAGGTTCGTGCATCAGAGCGATCTTCTCGTAATAGCGTATGGTCTCCAAATTGCATCCGGTTGATTGGGCCAATTTTCCGCGCTTCATAGACTGCATGATAAAACCTCTTGATCCTGTAGTTACTACAGGGCGTATAACCGGTTCATGAGCGAGATAACAGAGCAACAGGTACAGCCGGGGACGGGAGAGAAACTGGCTGCCGGCGGCGGACTGGCCAGTGCAATAGCTGGTCTGATTGGTGCATCCTGCTGTGTGTTGCCAATCATATTGTTCAAAATAGGCGTCGGCTCTGCAGTGATTGGCAATCTGATATTTTTTGCTGACAAAACGGAATATTTCCTGATTGGAGCGCTGTTGTTCATCACGCCGGGAGTCATCGCATCGTTCTGGGGTGGAAGAAGACCCGGAAAACGAGCGATCCTCATGTTTGGCCTTTCCGCTTTTATCGTCCTTCTTGCCTATATTTTACCGAGCTTTGAGGGTGACATTTTGCGCCTGTTGGGAATTCGCTGATGGAATTGCGTTCAATGATAACATGCCCAAAATGTGGCCATGCCGAAACCGAAACTATGCCAACCGATGCTTGCCAGTTTTTTTATGACTGCAAGGGATGCGCTGTTGTTTTGCGTCCGAACAAAGGAGATTGCTGCGTTTTCTGTTCGTTCGGAACCATTTCTTGTCCTCCCATTCAGGAAGCCCGAGCCAATGGCGGTTCGGCTTGCTGCTAGACGGATTGCACTTACAGCAGTGATATAAGAATCCAGCATTTTGAGAAATGGCGGAAAATTGGTCGGGACGAGAGAATTCGAACCTCCTACCCCACACCCCCAGTAAGGCCTGCTCGAATTGATCCGATCATCTTTATCCAAGGTTTTTCCATCAGAGTACGTTCTTTGCTTTAGAAAACCACTACGCGAATCCATCCTATTCTTTAGATTTCAAGTGGTCCTTTACTGAGGAATAATCCTCCTGTCCGCATGCGGATTTGAATTGTGATACAATCCATTAATGAGCGATCCAGATCCAACGACATTGAAAACTGTGGCAACACCAATTCGAAGCCGTATGGACCTTCTCTCCCGCAATAAACGTCTTGACGGGCTTGAGCGCCTGGGCGCTTATCGTGAGCTTAATCAACTTGTAAAAGACCTCGATGCAACTGTCGATGAATTTTCTCGCGACGAGAAATCGTAATCGGATAGCATCTCAATCTATAGCATTTATCATTGATCGATATTTGAGCGAGAAGGTTCGTCAACGTCTGCCTGTGATATTTTTGTCCTCCAAGCGTTAAAGAATCTCTCATCCATCAGTTTGGCAAAATTGAAGTTTTCTCATTTGCTACCCAAAACGCTACCCAGGTTGCAAATATTGCAACTCTGAATTTCGGATTTTTAGAAAAATCTTTATTATCAACGTATTATGGTGAGCCCTGCTGGGTTCGAACCAGCGACCTACTGATTAAAAGTCAGTTGCTCTACCGACTGAGCTAAGGGCCCCCAGACATAAAATGCTTTGCATAAATGCTCGTGAGAAGCGCCTCCCTAGTGGTGCTTGGCTTTGGGGTCAAGCGGCTTTGCTCTGTTTGCGCAGGATTTTATCGATGGGGCTTGCGGGATGCGATTTGCGCAATTGTGAGCCCGGTTACCGGATCACGCCATTTAGCCGCTATTTCGGCGGCGGGCCGCAGGACAAAGGGGCGTTCCCGCATCATCGGGTGAGGAATGGTGAGCTGGGGATCATCGCCAGAGAATGCGCCTTCGCTCCATAATATAATATCGAGATCGAGCACCCTTTGTGACCATCGCTGGCCGCGCCGGTTGCCAAAGCGTGATTCGATATACTTGAGGAGGATAAGCAGGTCGCTTGGATCAAGCCCGGTTTTAATGACCGCTGCTGCGTTAGCATAAGT
>CAJQMX010000216.1 GCA_905479515.1 uncultured Parasphingopyxis sp. | reverse complement strand
ATCGCTATTTCTGCCGCTGTCGAAGTGCATAGTGATCACCCTCTGGCGCAAGCTATTGTGCGTGCTGCAGAAAAACGCCTCGGATCATCGGATCTGATCGCTACAAATTTTCAGAGCATAACGGGCAAAGGCGTTACTGCCAAAATCAATGGCGAAAAGGTCTTGATAGGAAAAGCGGGGCTGTTTCTCGACGATGATCAGGATTCGCTTCCTGAAGATGTCGCCCAAAAAGTCACCGAAATGTCTTCACGCGGTCGCACCACCATGATTGTCAGGCGTGGCGGCAAATTTATTGGCGTTCTCGGCCTCATGGATACGCCCCGCGCTGCAGCGTCCGAAGTGATAAACAAGCTCCGGTCTATTGGAATCTCACGGATGATGATGATTTCTGGCGACAATCAGAAAGTCGCCGACGCGATCGCCCTGGAAGTAGGTCTTGACGAAGCCTTTGGTGACCTAATGCCGGATGACAAGGTCGAGAAAATTGCTCAACTGAGCGATCAGGGCGGAGTGGCGATGGTTGGTGATGGTGTGAACGATGCCCCCGCGATGGCAAATGCGACTGTTGGAATAGCCATGGGGGCTGCCGGTTCCGATGTAGCGCTTGAAACGGCAGATATCGCGTTAATGGCAGATGATCTGGCAACATTGCCTTTTGCCGTTGGTCTCAGCAGATCGACAAGTAGCATTATCCGTCAAAATCTTTGGATCAGTCTCGGCGTGGTGGCCGTATTGATCCCGGCAACACTCTTCGGCCTGGGGATCGGCCCCGCTGTCGTGATGCATGAAGGATCGACGCTTGTCGTGGTCATAAATGCCTTGCGGCTGCTGGGATATAAGGAAAGTTAATCGGTGCGGCCATCATGCCGGTCGTGCTCATGGATGGAAGAGCGAGAGCCTGTTGAATATCAGATTTGAGCCGAGTTTAATGCAATCAAGCAGGGTTGACCCAAAACGCAAAAAACGAGTGAAGATATGAGCGTTCGTCTAAAGATATTTCAGCGCGGTTTCGAATTGATACCATCATTCATTCTAGCCGGAATTTTCTTGGTATTCTGGTCGAAGGTGGCGAAAGGTCATTTAGATGCAATAGATAGAACCCTTTTGCTTGCTTTTCGATCGCCGAGAAATTCGGATATACTGATGGGCCCGGACTGGCTGCTCCAATTTGTCCGCAATATCACCTTTTTGGGAGATTCAACCTTCCTGCTTCTGGTCATATTTGCCGTATCATTCTTTCTGATCGCCAAAAAAGCCTATTTCAATGCATTCTTGTTGCCCGCTTTGTCTCTCAGTGGATTTTGGGCAGTATCCTTATTAAAAGATTTTTTCGGCAGGCCGCGACCTGCGATTGTAGAATATCTTTCTGTTCCCAATTCAGCGAGTTTTCCAAGCGGCCATGCCGCGAACTCGACTATCGCCTATATCCTTACCGCACTGGCGCTATTTAAACTCGTGCCAGGCCGATATGCACGTTTTTCCCTGATTTGTGGTGCGCTATTATTGGCTGTCTTGATCGGCACGTCGAGGATTGCCTTGGGCGTCCATTGGCCAAGCGATGTGCTGGGCGGTTGGATTTTTGGGCTCAGTTGGTGCTGTTTGTGGCTATTGAAAAATAGTAGAACAGATGCGCAATACATCTAAAACCACTGCCACGCCAAGCCAACGCGATGAACACTCAATCAATCGCTGACGGGGGACATAATCTATTGCGATTCAACAGGTCCTTTACAAAATTCAGAATATAGGGTAGCCCCCTATGCTATGTCACATACATCGGATGATAAAAAGCTTCTGGCGCGCGTCAGCCGCCTTAAAGGGCAACTAGAAGCCATTGAGCGGGCTTTGGAAAACAAGGCTCCTTGCGGTGAGATACTCAATCTTGTCGCCTCGGTTCGAGGAGCCGTAAATGGGCTTACCGTGGAATTGATTGAGGATCATGTCCGCGAACATGTCTCCAATCCTGAAACGGACACTGATGAAGCGCGCGCTCAAGGCGCGACAGATCTGATCCAGGTTATCCGGACATATTTGAAATGATAACCTCCGAAGCTGCAACTCAAGCCGGACACGAACATGATCACGTATTTTTAGGCCAAAATCACGAACGGAACGAACGCCGGACCTGGTTCGTTATTGCCCTGACCAGCGTGATGATGGTTGTCGAGATTGCAGCCGGGACAATTTACGGTTCGATGGCGCTGGTCGCCGATGGCTGGCATATGTCCACGCACGCCGCTGCGATGCTGATCGCTGCGCTCGCCTATCTATATGCACGCCGCAATGCCAAGAACCCCCGCTTCACATTCGGCACCGGCAAGGTGGGGGACCTTGCAGCTTTCGCCAGCGCAATTGTTCTGGCGTTGGTTGCGCTACTGATAGGATGGGAAAGTGTCGTCAGACTGGCAAATCCGATCCCGATCAGCTTCCCCCAGGCAATCTTCGTGGCCATCATTGGCCTAATTGTGAATCTGGTCAGTGCTTGGTTTCTCCGCGACGATCATGATCATCATCATGGGGACAGCCATCATCACGATCATAGCCACGATCACGACCATCATGCTGAACACCATGGCCGGGACCAAAATCTGCGCGCTGCTTATCTCCATGTGCTGGCTGATGCTCTAACATCGGTATTGGCAATAATTGCGCTGATAGCCGGCAGCATCTACGGATGGATATGGCTTGACCCGCTCATGGGTATCGTCGGTTCGCTTGTCATTGCGCGCTGGTCATGGGGTTTGATGCGCGATACCGGCTCAACGATGCTGGATTACAGGCAAGCGGGCGACCCAGTCTCAGAAAAAATCCGCTCGGTCATCGAGGAAGCTGGAGACAAGATCACCGACCTGCATGTCTGGCAACTGGGTCC
>CAJQMX010000215.1 GCA_905479515.1 uncultured Parasphingopyxis sp. | reverse complement strand
AAGCGGAAGTCAAAAGAATCCCATATAACCGATGCAATGTTCGAATAGATTGCATCCATTATGCTGGGACTTGTCATTGTAAGCCAAATCACAGTGGATGAGTTAAAACACTGCCATTGCCGTAGAGTTTGTCCGTCGGATCCATTACGCGCCACTTCGGCGGACATGTATTGGCAAATAGCTGTGCCATTATCGACCCATTGGGACTCCAGCACCTCAAGGGATATTCCGGGTACATCCATATCTCTGAATTGTTTTGCGATCTCATCTGGCAGTGCTGTCACACCTGTATCGCCTGATTGAAGCAGTTCTCTCAGCTGACGTTGGGTAGGAGCTGGACCGGGTTCAATCAGAATCTGTACGATAGCAAGTGGCGCGCCCGAGGTGCCAATTGATGCCGCTGAATATACCGGCTCTCCGGTATGCATGTTCCGGTTCATTATTCCGGCTGCAGCTGAGCGGGCGTCACGGAAGTATTGATCGTCCCATCGTTCCCAATTTTCAGGAATGGCAAGTGCAAGAGCATAGTCGGTCAATTCAATTCTTTTGAATTGATCGGGTAGTTGCTTGCTCGTTTCCCATTGCGGATCTAATGCAGAAAGCTCGACTTGCCTGCTCGGCTCCTGAACATCATTTTGTGGTGGGGAAGAGGCCTCTAAAAAAATTCCAATAACGGCTGCAGCCGCTAAAATAGTTGAGCCAATAAGAGCTGTTCTAAAATCTTGTCCCTTCTTGGGAGTCGTTGGCTTTTTTGTAACCGTCCGGTCTCCCCGCCCTTGTGGTGAACGCCTCGATGCTGATTTTGGTTGGATGGAGGCGGATAGTGTCCGCCTGATACAAGTGGACACGATCCGACCATGTTTGACCATAAGCCTGTGCGCACGCGGCGGAGTTATTCGAGGGCCTTCAAGCTTCAGGTTCTTGCCGAGACGCGAGAGCCTTTCGTGTCGGTGGCTGAAGTGGCACGCCGACATGGCATGAACGCGAACGTCATTTTCAACTGGCTTCGCGATCCCCGCTTCGGCGCCAGCAGCGCGGTCACGGGTTTCCTGCCGGTGGAGATCGGTGCGTCACCGGCGAGGATGGCATCGCATCCTCTGCACGAAGAGCGGTCCGGGGTCACGGTGGAGCTGATGGCCGGTGCACGCATCCGCTGCCGGGATGAAGGATCCCTGGTGATGGTGCTGCGCGCCTTGAGGCAGGTGACATGATCCCGGTTCCAGCTTCGACGAAGGTCTGGCTGGCGGCTGGCGTGACCGATATGCGCAAGGGCTTTAATGGCCTTTCCGTACTGGCCGAGAAGGTCCTGGAGGAGGATCCCTTCTGCGGCCACCTGTTCGTGTTCCGCGGTCGGCGCGGCGACCTCGTGAAGGTGATCTGGTGGGATACGCAGGGCGCCTGCCTGTTCTCCAAGCGCCTTGAACGAGGACACTTTGTTTGGCCGGCGGCGAAGGATGGCAAGGTACACCTCAGCCAGGCGCAGCTGTCTATGTTGCTTGAAGGGATCGACTGGCGGATCACGAAGCAGACATGGCGACCGCTGACGACAGGGTGAAGCGATTTTCGGGATTCACCGGCGAGGCGAAGCAGGGTAGATTCCTGTCTATGTCGGATGTGGCTGATCTTCCCGATGATGTCGAAGCGCTGAAGGCGATGCTGCGCGACGCGCATATCGAGTTGCGTGGCCGCGACCTGCTGATCGAGAAGCTGAAGCTCCAGTTGGCCGGGATGGCCCGTCATCGGTTCGGATCATCGGCCGAAGGCCTCCAACAGCTGCAGCTGATGCTGGAAGACCTGGAGATCACCCGCAGCACAGAGGTTCCCGCTGGCGCGCCAGAGTCTGCCTCGAAGGACAAGCCGGTCCGCAAGCCGCTGCCGGATCACCTGCCAAGGATCGACCAGGTGCTTGAGACGGGCAAGGCCTGCAATGACTGCGGCGGCAAGCTGAAGCGCGTTGGCGAGGATGTCACCGAGGAGCTTGAGTATGTCCCCGGCCGGTTCATGGTGAACCGCTATGTGCGCCCCCGCATGGCCTGCACCTGTTGTGACCGGTTCCACCAGGCCCCGCTGCCCAGCCGCCCGATCGAACGCGGTCGGCCCGGCCCGGGCCTGCTCGCGCATGTCCTCGTCTCCAAGTATGCCGACCACCTGCCACTCTACCGGCAGAGCCAGATCTATGCCCGGGAAGGGCTCGATCTCGAGCGCTCCACAATGGCCGACTGGGTCGGCAAGTCGACAGCATTGCTTGAGCCGCTAGCTGAGGCGATCGGGCAGCATGTGCGCGCGGGCGCTGCGATCCATGCTGATGATACACCGGTGTCGGTTCTGGCGCCCGGCAACGGCAAGACAAAGACCGGCCGGGTCTGGGTCTATGCGCGCGACGAACGGCCTCACGGATCGGGCGCACCGCCGGCGGCGTTCTACAGGTTCTCGATGGACCGCAAAGGCATCCGTCCCGCAGAGCACCTGAAGGGATACTCCGGGTTCATGCATGCCGATGGCTATGCCGGGTTCGAAGAACTTTACCGCTCCGGCAGGATCACCGAAGTCGCCTGTCTGGCCCATATAAGACGCAAGTTCTTCGACATCGCCAAGGCGACCGGTTCAGCTGTTGCAACCCAAGCGGTGGCGCGCATTGCGGCGCTTTACGCGGTCGAAGCCAAAGCTGCGGCCAGCCACCTGATACACGTGCTGAAGTTCGCCAGGCAAAGGCCCGGCCGGTGTTCGATGACCTCATCACCTGGCTGCAGTCGGAACTACCGAAGATCTCCGGAAAGTCGGACCTGGCCAAGGCCATCCGGTATGCTCTGACACGCCTGCCACGGCTCGAAATCTATCTGTCGAATGGGCACCTCGAGATCGACAACAATGCCGCCGAGCGTGGCATGCGCGGTCTCGCGAAGCGTGTTTCATTATGCACTCCTTCTTCAAGTGTCTGTAAACATTGGAAGTGTATCCGTATCCGCAACCCGACACGGGCGCACTTTTCGGGCTACGGCAGTTTTGACCGCTTCCGACGCCAGGTCGTCAGCACGGATTTGATAGGGCGCACCGGATACGACCTGCACAGCCGGAAGGATGCCGGTTTTGATAAAGCGCCGTATCATGTGGTTTGTAACGCCTAATGCCCTTGCTGCCTCAGTCATTGTCAGCCATTCGCCATCTTTTTCAGCGGATCGATAGGCGTGGATGCCGCGAACGCGCCGGACGGATACAACGCGGTGTGCAGTCCAGGTTTTGCCTTGGCCGGTGGGCAAACCCATCCGATTGAGAGACGCTGCGATATGCTCGTCAGACCAACGCCCGGCCATGCTGCGCATCACGGCCAGTGCATCATCAGTTGTTGCACAACCGTGCTCCCCAGTCCGGGGTTAACGACTGCCTTGCGCTTCAGAAGGTGTGGGGGGATCAGTTCAACGCTGGTCATCGTCAAGCTCCTCCACGATGAGGCCCGCGGCCTGCATCAGAATCTGGGCAAGTATGGCTATGGCCCCCGCCCGCTCCACGTTGTTCATCTCGTCCACCTTGCTGGGCTCGAACATCAGGCTCATCTGCCTGCCCGAGGTCGGCACCGGCGCCTTGTGCTGTTTCATCAGGTTTCTCCCTTGCGACTCCAACTTCGCGCGGGGATTCTGTGGGGGCAGCAGTCCCCATGACCAGACTTTTGAGTTCCGACAGCGCCGTGAGATCAACCTGTGGCTGGCCAATACTCATATCGGCGCAGACGAGGAGATCCACCATCCAGCCGGGAATCGAGATGACAATGCCAGATGGGCCTTCGACCTTGAGAAACTGCCCAGTCGCGCGCTGCTCTACCCGCCGGACATAGACCTTCAGGCCGAAATAGGGATGCCACCGATAATGAACTTCCCGTTCTTCCCCGACATGGGCAGAATGAACGGGCAATGGCTATCGGCCGCAATTATGCGAAGCACCGGATTATGCGTAGGTGTGTATTGCCTGATTTATCCAGTGCACGGTTTTGCGCCGCGTGCACTTCAGCATGACTATTTCCATCTGCACATAATATATTTCCTCTCCACCTAATTTTCTGGAGAGGAGTGATTTCATGAAGTCTGATTTATTGCAGCCGGAACCGCGTCTTTGGTTGACCCGCAGTGCCATGGCCCCCATCGAACAGGAGTATATTTCCTATCTTCGAGCGGGCCGGTACCATCCCCACACGGTGCGTGTGTATTTCGCCTGCGTTGCGCATTTCGCAAAGTGGGTCACCGAAGAAGGTTTGGACCTTGCACGGGTCGATGAGACTGCCCAACAACAGTTTCTCGATTCCCACCTGCCATTTTGCACTTGCCCTCCGCCTGTTCGCAAGGTGCGCTACGAGTTGCGCGCTGCCATCCGTCATCTGCTACATGTGCTTCGTATCCAGGGTCAGATTCCGGCGGCGGAACAAAGAGATCCTATCAGCGCCGAGCTGGCGGCCTTCGATCGCTATATGCGCAATGTCGGCGGTCTGGCGGACACGACACGGCGACAGCGGATTCATATAGTTCGCCGACTGCTCCTTGAACGCTTTGGTGATGGAGAGATCGATCTCGAGAGGCTCGGTCCCGCCCACGTTCGATGTTTTGTCTTGGGCGAAGGTCGTAGTTGGAGTGCCGGCACCGTGCGCGTCGCCGGTAGTACCGTTGGCGGCTATTTGAAGTTTCGCAAGATACTGGGTGACGATGTTGACCGGCTCTTACGGGAGATTCCGCATACCGCACATTGGCGCTTGGCGGGGCTACCCGATATTTTGTCACCAACCCAGATTGACGCGGTGCTCGCATCATTTCACGATCATCTGCCCTCCCGTCGACGGGCTTACGCGATGGTAAGATGCATTACCGATCTTGGGCTCCGGTGTTCCGAGGTCGTAAAGCTTCGGATCGACGACGTCGATTGGCGCAGCGGGATCATTTGCATAGCCAGGACCAAGACGCATTTCACCGATAAGCTTCCATTGCCGAGGGCCACCGGTGACGCAATCGCAGATTATTTGCGCTACGAACGACCCAAGACCAGCAACCGTGCGATCTTCGTTCGCCACGTCGCGCCGTATGGTGTCCCGATCAAAGCCGGTGTCGCCAAGAACGCGGTAGTCGCGGCCTTCGCTCGATGTGGATGGCACAGAACCGATCCTCACGTGCTTCGCCACAGTATTGCAAGCCGACTGCTCCGCGATGGTACGCCCATGAAGCACATTGCTGATATCTTGCGTCATCGCAGCCTTGATACGTCGAAGATATATACCAAGATCGATATCCGTCGGCTGTCTGCCGTGGCGATGCCCTGGCCAGGGAGGGCGTGATGATGACAACCATGGCAGCACATGTCGATGCATTCCTTGCTGAACGGCAGGCATTGGGATTTCGCAGTACCGGGCCGGACGCAGGCCAGCTTCGTTCATTCGCCCGATTTTTCGATGGGTCCGGCCTCCCCAGGCCACTTACAACGGATATAGCGATCGAATGGGCCAAGGAGCACGCCCGTACCAATGAACCACGGGCGTGGGCCCGTCGGCTTGATGTCCTCCGGCCCTTCGCCGCCTACCTGTCACGAGAGGATCCGGCCACGCAGTTTCCGCAGACCAAGATTTTCGGTATGTCCCATCGCCGGTCCACGCCCCACATCTACACCGAGGAAGAGATCGCGGCCCTGCTTGCAGTGGCGCGGTGCCTTGATCCGATAGGCGGCCTGCGGCCCGCAGCGTTTGAGACCTTCTTCGGCCTGATCGCCGCAACCGGCTTACGTGTGTCCGAGGCAATCAAGTTGAGCTGCGCCGATGTCGATCTTGGAGGTCTATGCTTGACGGTCAGAATGACGAAGTTCAGCAAGTCGAGATATGTGCCGCTCCATCCAACCGTCGCAAATGCACTCACTGACTATCTGGCCGTGCGGGATCGATTCCTACCCCGCCTGGCGGAGGCAGCATTTTTTGTTTCAGTGCCGACACGATCTTTAAAATTGCGTGTCGTGCACTGGACCTTCCAGAAGTTACGGAAGGAAGCGGGGATCGTTGCCCGCGGTGCCTATCCCGAAGTCCGTATCCACGATTTCCGGCATACGTTCATCTGCAGACGCATCCAGCGATGGCAAGCCGAAGGTGCCGACATCGACAATGCGATCGCCGCGCTCTCAACCTACGTCGGCCATGTAAAGGTATCGGACACTTATTGGTATCTGACTGGCATCCCCGATCTGATGGCTGTTGCTGGGAACCGCTTCGAAGGCTTCGCATCCGGGGAGGCTGACCATGGTTGAACGTGCTTCTCCCACTTTGCCGACGCTTGTGCAGCACTTTTTCATACACCATCTCAAAGAGCAACGGGCTGTCAGTGCTCAAACCATAGCGGCATATCGAGATACTCTGCGGCTGTTCCTCAGTTATGCGGCCAAGGTGCTAAATCGAACGCCCAGTGCCATCACATTGCCGGAGCTCGACGCGCCCTTGCTGCTCGCTTTCCTTGATCACCTGGAGAAGGACCGCGGTAACAGTGTGCGAAGCCGCAATGCACGTCTGGCTGCAATCAGGACGTTCCTCAAGTTCGCGTCACATCACGACCTCGCATCACTGGCGACGATCGAACAGGCGTTGGCGATTCCGTTCAAGCGGTTCGATCGACCGCTGGTCGGCTTTCTGTCCCGATCCGAGATTGGCGCCATCATCGAAGCCCCTGACCGGGCGAGCCGGGCCGGGCAACGTGACCGCGCCTTCTTCAGCATGATGTACAATACCGGCGCCCGCGTTTCCGAGATGATCGGTATCCGGTGCCGGGATATTGTACTCGAAGGCCAACCTGCCGTTCACTTGCGCGGCAAGGGCCGCAAAGAGCGGAGTGTACCGCTCTGGCGGCCGACCGCTGCGCTCATCAGGTCCTGGCTTCCCCAGATCGGTGATCCGGCCGGAGACAGTGTCCTGTTCCCGAACCGTAACGGTGGCCGCATGAGCCGCTCCAACGTCACCCAGCGATTGGGTCTCGCGGTCGCTGCTGCAAGTTGCAACAATCCGGGCCTCTTGGAACGTGCTGTTACTCCCCATACGTTTCGGCACACGACAGCAATGCACCTGCTTCAATCGGGCGTCGACATTACCGTCATTGCCCTGTGGCTCGGACACGAGGACACCGCAACGACGCATATGTACGTGGAGGCCGACCTCGCGATGAAAGAACAGGCCCTGATGAAACTGCAGCCAAGCACCGCGGCGCCCGGGCGGTTTCGAGCATCCGATAGTCTATTGAGCTTCCTGCAGTCACTGTGATTATGTGCACTTCACTGCGGCGGACTCCGCGCAATAGCAGGAGCCGCCGTGGGCACCCGCGCATAATCCAGTGCTTCGCATAATTCCTGCCTACCGCTATGGGCCTGATCGCGCGCTCGGCGATATTGTTGTCCATCTCGAGTTGACCGTCATCGAGGTAACGGGTGAATGCCACCCATCGCTTGGTGCCATAGCGAATGGCCTTGGTCGTGGGCGATTTAGGCGAGAGCTTTCTGAGGGCGTCGTCGAGCGCAGCGCGAAGCGCCGTTATCAGCGGCCGCGACCGCTCCTGTCGGGTGCTTCGTCGAATATCCGCGGACTGGCCGCGGATCTTGGCTTCGATCGCGTAGAGCTGGCCGATCCGATCAAGCAGGTCGGTGGTGAGCGCAGTCGGTTGCTGCTTGTGACGTTCGAATATCTCGCGCCGGAAATGAGCCCAGCAGGCGACCTCCGATATCCGGCCATCAGTGTAGAGACCGTTGAACCCGGAATAGGCATCTGCCTGGAGAAAGCCGGTGAACCCGGCGAGCTCGCGCCTGGGATGGATGCCAGCGCGGTTGGCGGTGAACTGATACCAGGCCAGCGGCGGGCTGGTGCTGCCAGAGGCACGGTCATCGACGACATAGGCCCAGAGTCTGGCGGTGGCGGTCTTGCCGGTGCCGGGAGCCAGCACCTTGACCGGCGTATCGTCGGCATGAAGCTTGCTCGCCTTCAAGCCCTCCTCGCGAATGCGCTGGACGATGGGATCAAGTAGATGCGCGGCTTGCCCAACCCAACCGGCAAGCGTCGAGCGATCGATCTCGACGCCCTGCGCGGCCATCATCTCAGCCTGGCGGTAGAGCGGCAGATGATGATCGAACTTGGAGACGGCGATATGGGCGAGGGTGCCGAACGTCGCCTTACCGCGCGCGATCGGCTTGGCCGGCGCTGGTGCCTGGACGATCTTCTCGCAGGCACGGCAGCTATACTTGGGCCGGACGTTGCGCACGACGCGCCAGCTGACCGGCACAACATCGAGCATCTCGTCGGCATCGATGGCAAGACGGCGAAGCGCACCGCCGCATGATGGGCAGGTGCAGGAGCCGGTCACGGGCTCATGAACGATCTCTTCGCGTGGGAGATGTGGCGGCAGTGAACGGATCGGCGCAGGCCGTTCGGACTTTGCGGTATCGGGCGCGCTTACGTCAGCGACAGCCGCTTCTGCCTCGTACTCTTCGAGCGCCAGCTCAAGCTGTTCGATCTCCCGAGCCAGCTTCTCCGACGATGTGCCAAAGGTCATCCGGCGAAGCCGTGCGAGCTGGGCGCGGAGCATCTCGATCACACGGTCGCGGGCATCGATCTGGGTCTGCAGGCTGACGATCTGCGCGTCTTTGTCAAACGATGAAACAGTCTTTTGCGCCACGTCCGATCATTAGCGAATCGGTGCTGGAATAACCACCAAAAACGACGGTGTCGCACCATTTATCAGCCTGCCAGCGCTGGCCTCCAGGTCCGTTCCGGGCGGCGCCAGTCGACGCCTTCCAGCAGCATCGACAGCTGGCTTGCGGACAGATGCGCGGTGCCTGTCTGGCTCATCGGCCAGACGAACTTGCCGCGGTCGATCCGCTTGGAGAACAGGCAAAACCCCTGGCCGTCATACCAGAGTAGCTTGATCAGATCGCCGCGCCTTCCGCGGAAGGCGAAGACCGCGCCGGAGTGCGGGTTCTGCCTCAGTACCTCCTGCGCCATTACCGCCAGACCGCACATGCCTTTACGCATATCGGTTACGCCGCAGGCGAGCCAAACCTTCGTCGTCGGCGGAAGCGCGATCATCGTTCCAACACCGACAACACGCGGCCAAGCGCTTCAGTATCGACCGAGGCATCGACGTTCAGCTTGATCCCGCTGGGCAGTTCAATGGCGATCTGGCCCGACGGCGGTGGAAATTGCGGCGGCGATTGTGATGGCAGCAGCGGCGCCGTCGCCATCGGATCGGCGATGCTCACCTCGGCAAAGTAAGCTCCTGGGTCCACCGCGGACTGCGTTAGCGCCTTCGACGGCCGATCCATCAGTAGCCCCGCCATCGCCTTGCGTCGCCAGGTATAGAGCAGACCGCTGGTAACATCGTGCCGCTCCATTGCATCGCGAACCGATCCACCAGGGCCGAAGGCATCGCGCAGCATCGCCAGCTTCTGTTCGACGCTCCAGAACCGCCGACCCGACACACCGGCAATCACCTCTATCCGACCAGTCATACGAGCGCTCGTATGACCTCTCGCATCGGCTCCGACTTCATCATCCATCACGCTGCTCCGCCCAAAGGCGATGAATATCGCAGCAATCTCGCCGCCAGCAAGGCGGCCTGTGCGCCCCGCTTACGCTCATCCTGATGGTCCTGTCCGCGCTTTAGTGATCGAAAAGGCGGGAAGCGTTTAGGCAAGCCGTGTCAGCCATTGTTGACCGTTCAACAAACGCTCGTTTGTGAACGTGCTAAAAGGGTCGTTTTTGGGAGTGTTTAAAGACTAGCGCGGAGGCTCCGGACAGACTCACATTTACCACTCGCGTAGTCGCAGAAAGCGCGTAGTGGTGGGGTAACAAGCCTATTGCCCGCATAGAAGAGGTGAAAGCCAGTGGTTGATGGACACCAGTCCGACAATACGGAAACTAAAGCGTCACTTTGAAGCAAATCCGCAGCCTCCGTTTCGAGTGCGTAGGCAATACCAAGACCGTCAGCAGCAGCAAGCATTCGTGTAGTAGTATCGTTCGTGCACAGAGGACCAGTCACTCCGATACGCAGTTTTTCGCTTCCGCGCTCAAATTCCCATCGGAAAGGGTGTCCGCCGGTGGGCCAGCGCATATTCAAACAGCGATGGTTGTACAGATCATTTGGGTGTGTCGGTGTTCCAGCTTGAGCGAGGTAATGCGGTGAAGCAACGGCAATCCAGCGTAATGGACCGGTCAGCGGCAACCTGATCATGTCAGCTTCCAATGTGTCGCCAAGACGGACACCTGCGTCAGCACCGCTTTTCACCAAGTCGCTTAACCGTTCAGATGCAACTATTTCAAGTTCTACATTGGGGTGGCGTTGTAAAAAACCATTGACGAGTGGCGCAAGGGCATATGACGCTCCCGCCGCCGATGTGTTGATCCGTAGACGACCAGAAACCCCATCAGCTGGAGCAAGCAAATCTGCCTGTGCAGTATCAATCACGGCAAACGCCGGGCGCAGCTGATCGTAGAGCTTCTGACCTGCTTGTGTAGTCCGTGTCGTGCGTGTCGTGCGGTTAAGCAAGCGCTGCCCAATCCTTGCCTCAAGGCGTCGAATTGTCTGGGACAGAGCAGATGGCGTAACCGCTAGCCACTCGGCACCGCGAGCAAAGTTTCCATGTTCCACTATAGCCATGAAGGCGCGTAGCTCGGCAACGTCACTTCCCCGCATTATTAACCCCTACTACATAGTGTATTCATATTATAATTCATTCTGGATAGAAACTAGATAGGCAATATTCAAGGAGAATTTTCAGGAGAATAAATAATGCAACTTGATCACTATAGTTTGCTGGGCAAATCAGGGCTGAAAGTGTCACCGATGGCCTTGGGTACTATGACTTTCGGGACAGACTGGGGTTTCGGTGCGGATGAAGATACATCGCGAGCCATGTTCGACCACTACATTGAGCGAGGGGGAAACTTCATTGACACCGCCAATTATTACACAGGCGGGACGTCGGAGGAGTTTATTGGTCGCTTTGCAAAAACGCGGCGGGAAAACTTGGTAATTGCTACTAAATACACTCTCCCAATGCGGCCCCATGATCCGAATTCTGGGGGTAACAGCCGAAAAGCCATGGTGCGTGGGGTCGAGGATAGCCTTGCCAGACTCCAAACCGATTACATAGACATTCTCTACCTTCATGCTTGGGACTTCACGACGGGCGTAGAAGAGATTCTGAGAGCGATGGACGACCTGGTTTCCGCGGGTAAAGTTGTCTATCTCGGGCTATCCGATATTTCGGCATGGCAAGCGTCCCGCATGCAGGCCATCGCTGATCTTCGTGGCTGGTCCCCCCTCATCGCAATGCAGATAGAATACAACCTAATTGAGCGCACGGGAGAGCGGGACTTGGTACCCATGGCGCAAGAAATGGGGATGGGCGTTGTCTCTTGGTCGCCACTTGCGAGTGGTCTACTGACTGGCAAATACACCTACGACGATCTGATAGAAAAATCTGCGATTCTCGGAAGTCGTGCTGCGATTGCCAAGGATTCAGGTTCTGCTACTGAACGAGCCTTTGCAATTATAGAGGCTGTGCGGCAGGTGGCCGAAGAACGAAAAGTAAATCCTGCGTCCGTTGCTCTTGCATGGCTCCTATCACGCCCCGGCGTTGCTGCGCCGTTAATAGGTGCGCGGTCGCTTGAACAACTCGAAACCAATCTGACCGCACTCGAATTGAGATTAGAAGATGATGAGCTGGCAAAGCTTGACGAAGCTAGCTCCATCACACTCGGATTTCCGCATGAATACCTAAAGCGGCCCGAAATAATCCAGAATATCTATGGAGGTATGTCGATCAGGACAAGAACATAAGGCTCCGACGCAGCCCATTGACCGTTCAACAAACGCTCGTTTTTGAACGCTCCCTTTTCACGCGACCGCTTGAGCTACGATGTCAGGATACCGGCCAATAACCTGCACATAGGCCACCGCAAAGTCAGGGGCCGTGGCTCTGGCTTGTTCCCAGTCCCGAAGGGTGCCGACCGGGACATGAAAGCGCGCGGCAAACTCGGCCTGTGAGAGGCCAAGCCCTGTTCTGGTTTTGCGTATCAGCCGTGCGCGTTGACCGCGATCCATCGCCTCTTGCGTTACATCGAAGTCTTCGTTGTCGTCTGGATCAGAGGCCAGAATGATATGCTCGTTCTTCACCGTTGTTACTCCTTCTGACAGATATGAAGCGGGGCAGCTCGTCCCGCCACGTGAACACGCCAGTGAACAGCTTTTGATCCACAACACCGACCACCTTGAACCTCTCCTCCCGATCTTCGGGGCGGATAGAGGGGATAATCAGGTGGTTGTCGTCTTCAAATATCCGATCACCGAACGCCAGAGACAGCTTGTGCGCCTTGAGGTTGATGGAATCCTTGTTGGGATCGAAGCGACTGGCCATCTACACAGAGTATACGGAAATCCCGCATGCTGCAATGGGGCTTTCATCGATGCTCCGATCCACACCACAGCTTAACAAAGGGTCGATATCGGTCGTTTTTGGCATCTTCATGTAACGCGTGCAAAGGCCGCTGCGTATTGTGCCATACTCAGGCCGTAGCGGCGCTGGAAAGCACGGCGCATACGCTGAACGTCGCCGAACCCGCTTTGGGTTGCCACTAGCTTGAGTGGCAACCCGTCTTCCAGCAGGCCACGCGCATGATCGATGCGCACCCGCTCCACAAATTGCGCGGGGGACACCGACAGATGCCGCTGGAAAACCCGTGACAGCGTGCGCCGGTTCATCCCAGCCTCGACGGCTAGATCGTCGAGAGTCCACCTTTGACTAGGATCAGCGATCACTGTTTCGATCAGGCGGCCAAGGCCGCTTTCTTTTGCAAACTGGCCCGCGAGGTGCATTGCGTATTGGCTCTGGCCGCCCGTGCGCCGCAGTTGCACGACCAGTTCGCGGGCGACTGTCAGGGCTGCAGTGTTGCCGCAGTCGTTGCGAATGATCGCGAGTGCCAGATCAATCCCGGTTGTCACCCCGGCAGAGGTGAAAATGCGACCAGACGCAACATAGATGCGATCTAGATCCCACATGACATCCGGAAACCGTTGCGCATCGCGCTCACGCGACCAATGGGTCGTGGCGATGTGTCCGTTCAGCACTCCGGCAGTAGCCAAGACAAGCGCCCCCGAGCAAATCGAAATTAGTCGACTGTCGCCGGCCTGCGCCGCCCGCGTCCGCACGACCTCAACCACAGCCGCGTTTTGAACGATCCCGTCCACCCCTGCACCGCCGGGGACCAGTAGATCACTATTTTCATCCGCAGAAAGGCAACCATCCGGCGAGAGAGCCAATCCGCATGACGCTCGGACCTTCGCACCATCCGCTGAAACATAGCGCAGAACATATGCCCGCCGGTCCCCACGGCGCGCATGGTCAAAAGCCTGCGACGGCCCGCTGACATCTATAGCGTTCACGCCGTTGTAAAGCAGGACGTCAATAGTACGGGGCAAAATAGAGCTGTCCATATTTGACGCCTGATTGACATTTGGGACACTAGACTTGGCTGCTAAACCTTGACCTGTCAATATCATCTCAGGACAGTTCCCATGACCAAAGCTCCACGTCGCAGCGGCATCACCTTCGCAGGCGTGCTTGCGGCAAATACGATCCTGGGTGCGGCGATGCCGATGCTGATCATCCTTGGTGGGCTGGCCGGCCTGATCCTCGCTCCAACACCCGCACTCGCCACCTTGCCGCCTTCGATGCAGGCACTGGCCGGATTGATCGCGACAGGTCCGCTGTCGCTGCTCATGGGGCGCTATGGCCGTCGGACCGGATTCCTCATCGGCGGCCTGCTGGCGGTGCTCGGTGGGATCATCGGGGCCGCTTCGCTGTTTGTCGCCAGCTTCGCTCTCTTGTGCGCGGCCCATGCGCTGCTGGGCGCTGCGCTTGCCTGTTACCTCTATTTTCGCTTTGCTGCAGCCGAGGTCGTCCCAGATCGCTGGCAGCCTGTGGCGATTTCTCTCGTCTTGACCTCCGGACTGGTGGCCGCTTTTGTCGGACCGCAGATCTTCATTATTGCCAAGGACGCCTTTGCGCCTGTGCCGCTGGCCGGGGCCTACGCGGCGATTTCGGCCGTCACGCTTCTGGGTCTCGTGCCACTCGCTTTCGTCCGTATCCAGAGGCCTGTTCAGGCAGAACACCGACCACGCCCCGACCGCATGCAGACTTTCGCAATTCTGAAACGCGGGCCGGTCCTGACGGCGGTGAGCGTCGGTGCCGTCTCACAGGGGATCATGGTGCTTCTCATGGCCCCTACACCGCTGGCTATGACGGGCTTAGGCTACAGCGAAGCCCTTGCCGGGGACGTCGTGCGCTGGCACGTGGTCGCGATGTTCGCGCCAAGTTTCGTAACTGGTTTCATAATCAAGTTGCTTGGTACGAAGCCTGTCATGGTCACCGGATTGGTCCTGCTGATCGCATCTGCCCTGACCGCTGCGAGCGGATTCACCCCGCACCATTTCTATGGTGCGCTGATCCTCTTGGGCTTTGGCTGGAACTTTGGGTTTATCGGCGCAACAAATCTGCTGGCGAGCGCAGTTTCAGCCGCCGAACGGCCTGTCATACAGGGCGTCAATGATACGCTGATCGCTCTCGCATCGACAGCCTGTGTTTTTGCCTCCGGTGCCATAGTCACCACCCAAGGCTGGACGGTTCTGGCAATCGCAGCACTGCCTGTTCTCGCGGTTGCAATGGCTCTGCTACTGCTGCCCACGCAGCGCCGTGTGGTGTCGCAGTAGGTCTGGATTGCTGATTTGCGTATGTGCCAAAAACGCTCATTTTTGGAAGGAGCCGTGCTGGGAATGCTAATGTCCGCAGTGAGCCCCGAGTTAACACGTTCGCCCGTTGATTAGCTCTTCAATTGAAGCAGATACTCCCTACCATCACAAGACGTTTTCGTTAGCCACTTACACTGTAAGGATGAGCCATGTCGGCAGTCTGGAACTCAACCACCCTCGTAATAGCTTTCCTTTTTGCAGGGACCGCGACATTCGCAGAGGATTGCGAGTACGAATCCGTCACCGCATCTCAACAGCTCGTAATGTGTTCCCAAGATGAAGCATTTGAAGTCAAACACGCTGTAGATCTGGAGCTTTTCGGACTTTTACTTTCTGTAACTGGTCTTGATGATATCGATGATGCAGCATCCTCTACGGCAGCCCAACCTTTCATCCAGTCCCAAAAAGATTGGATTGCGTTTGTTCAATCCACCTGTCTTGCCGAAGCCGAATTATATAACGGCGGGACGCTTCGAGACATGTTTTTTGCCAAATGTGAGACCCGCCATTCAGAGGCAAGGAGAGATTATTCAACGGAGCTAAGACTGCGTAACCGGAACTGAGCCCGACGGCAGCTTCATCCAGCATGGCAGACCTTGGGAAAATGCCAAAAACGGTTCTCTGATTGCGGCTAAGTCAAGCGGGATGGCGATGTATCCGTCTGGGGTCATGGTTCTCTCCGAGGTCGCGCAATGCGCCTCACGATGGTTTTCGGTGGTGGACCGTCTCCAATGTCGTTAGCGGGTTGCGCGGCAAGAGCTACGTCCCAACCGTTTTTACGAGATCGATCAACCTCCGTCCCTTCGGGACTTCGCTTCCCGACCGTCCGGCGAGAATTCAGTTCAGGCGGTGGCCTCCTGTGTCCATTGATAGTCGGTTTCGGTTTTCCAGAGCGTCAGCATAAGCACGGCGATCTTGCGGGCGGTGGCGACTGCGGCTTTGCGGAACCCGCGTCGCCCGGCCAACCGAATGGCCCAAGACTTGAGCGCAGAGAAGCGTTTCACTCGTGAGATAACGCAGGATGCTGCCTCGAACAGCAGCCCTCGCATTGCAGCATCGCCGCATTTTGACACGCGGCCAGACCAATCCATTTCACCGGATTGGTGTCGTTTCGGTGTTAAGCCGAGGAAAGCGCCCACGTCAGAGGTCTTACTGAACCTGGTCGGATCGTCGACCAAGGCGACGAAGCTGAGTGACACGATTGGGCCAACGCCAGGGATCGTCATCAAACGTCGCGTGATTGGATGGCTCTTGGACTTTGCCTGCAACGCGTGATCCATATCGGCAGTCGCCTGACACAGCGTGGTGTGAGCGGCGATGAAGCCGTCCGCAATGGCGCGCAACACGGGATCGGTTTCACCAGCCATGGCCAGTTGATCACGAAAGCCCTGCCTTTGCCGACCCTGACCAATGCCAATCATGCGAATGCCAAAGGTCTTCAGCATACCCCGAATGTGGCCTTCCAGATCCTTGCGGAGCCTGATCAAGCGTTCACGTGCCCCGATAAGGCTGCGCAACCGATCCGACTCTTCGCTGCGGATGTGAACCGGCGTGAATCAGTTGGTGCGCGCAAGTTGCGCGAGGCCTTCTGCATCGGCGCTGTCGGACTTGTTCAATCGCGCAGACAGGCTCTTGTGGGCCTTGCGCGCATCGATGCAGATCGCGGGCAAGCCAAGCTGGACCATTCCACGCTGTAGCCAGATTGAGAGCTGGCCACTTTCATGCACGATCCGCTTGGGTTCCAAAGACCGGTTCTTAAACCAACCGGCAACACCTGCCGAATCAGCGGGTGCAGCACCTCGTGCCACCACTTCCCCATCGTTGTCGATAACACAGATCGAAATCTCTTTGAGAGACACATCTAATCCTGCATAATACGTCATGGTCGTTCTCCTCACGGCTAATATCCATGAGGCCAGTATACCGGACCTCGTTCGCCACCGGAGAGCGGCCGCCGCAATCACACCATGTCGTTTTTGGGAGGCGGGTTATGGGCCGCCCCCCCTGTCAAGATGGCCTTATCAGGCGGCTTTGACCAAAGCGAAACCGATCTCTGCACCGTGACCCAGCCCGTAACCGAGCTGGATCATCATTTCCGCCATCGGTTCGAGATAACGTGCGTTGCTAAGCGGGCCGCTTTCGATGGCTACCATCCCCAGATCTTCGACAAACGTCACGACCTGTGCTCGTGCATCAACATCATCGCCCGCAACATAGACTGGCACTGGCGAGTCCGTGCCTGCTGCCTGCCCTTTGAGAAGATCGGCAAAGACCGCGTTGAACGCTTTGACGACCCGCGTGCCGGGGACCATAGCGGCCAATGTCTCGCCTGCTGATGTATCATACCCAACCGTGAGGCTCATGTAATCTGGTGCCAGCGGGTTGGTCACGTCGATCAGAACCTTACCGTCGAGAGCGTCCTGCACAGTTTTTTCGGACAACAGCGCCTTTGCCGGGCCATAGTGTAGGGCGAGCACGACTAGATCGGACGCCGCGATCGCGGCGGCTGCATCTCCGTCTTGACCCACAACACTCACGTCATATCCGGCTTTGCGGCTCAGTTCGGCAAGAGGTCCGCCCATGTTCCCGCGCCCAAGAATTGTTACCTTCATCGGTTTTCTCCTGTTTCGATGTTGATACCGGACATATAGCAGCGAGAGGATTGGCAGACTTTCCGCTATGTGCCAAATAATGTGGATTCTATGCCAAAGCGATGCTGAGCGATGACAACAAGGATCAATCCTGACCAGACACCGATGCCGCTTTTTGTTCTGAAAGAGCGATATGAGCGTATTGTTGTCCCGTTTCATGCGCATCGCCGCGCCCAACTCATCCATGTGAGCCGTGGAACCCTCACTGTTGCCACCCAAAACCATCAGTGGACAATTCCACCGCAGCGCGGTGTTTGGATCGCACCCGGCACCGAACATCGGATCGTGTCCGCTACACCGTTCACCCTCACGACCTGCTATGTAGAGCCGCAGCATTTCGGAATGCGTCAACAAGGTATTGTCGCTGTTGATGCACTTACCCATGCATTGCTGCCCGAAGTTGCGGGACTCGGACCAGACTGGAAAACACCAGAAGCCAGACGACTGGTTGCTGTGTTGTTCGACCGACTGGATGCTCTGCCTGATCCAAGAACCGGTTTGCCGATATCATCTGGTGAACCGCTGGCACGGCTGGCGAGGCTTCTATTGAACGATCCATCCATTCAAGACCCGCTGTCGATTCTGGCCCCGCGTGCAGGTCTAAGCGAACGCACTGCTGCACGGCATTTTCTATCGGAGTTTGGCATGTCTTTCGGTGCGTGGCGGCGTCAACTCCGCCTTCAGACAGCGCTGGCCCGCCTGGGTGCAGGTATCTCGGTCACCGAGACGGCATTCGATGTCGGATACAAAGATGTATCTTCGTTCATCACAGCGTTCCGCACCGAATTTGGAAACTCACCGGGCCAGATGTTTAGAGATAAATCTTAGAGGTCTAAAACCCTGGTTTTTGGAACGTCACACCCGATCTTCACCACAGTTCAATAATAATCGCTTTTGGAAAGGTGTTCGGAATCAGTGAATGGGCTCACTCCGAGCCCTTATGCCGGTTAACTCAGGCACCAGTTTTGCTGCGAGCCTTCTGCCAGCGAGCAATATCCCTTAGAATTTCGATTATTTGGCTTCCGTCAGGCGTCAGGGAGTACTGGGTGCCTTCAGTCGAACGCTCGAGAAGGTGATCTCTTTCAAGTTCACGCAACGCTCGGACAAGCACCCTTCGGTCCGCCACGGCGAGACGACCTTGCAGAGCTGGTATATCACTCTCAGTTTCCGAAAGCGCCATAAGAACAGATGCTTTCCACTGCCCTCGAATGGCTTGCATACCAACCGCAAGATCACACCATTGGTGCAGGTTCGCGCGATTTCGCTCTTGTGTCGTAGCGGGCATAAGAGACCCTCTGTCAAAATTGTCAGGCTTGTTCATGGGACCTTAGGGCTGAATACTGATCTTCCGTAATATGGAGACGAGAGCATGACTGAACAACCATTTGTCGGATTTCACCATTTTGCCATGCGCACCCCAGATTTGCAGCGTTCGATCACGTTCTACGAAGCACTGGGTTTCCGGCAAGTGCACGAGTGGGCACTGCCCGATTATGGGATTGAGCGTGCCGTCATGATGCAAGCGCCCGACAATAAAAGCTGGATCGAGATTTTCGATCTAGAGGCAGGTATTCCGATGCAGGGCCTGGGCGCGAAAGCTGGCCAAGCTATCGCGACCGGCGCACTCGCGCATATTTGCCTGACGGTAAATGACTTGGAGAAAGCATGTGCGCGGATCGTCGAAGCAGGCGCTACGCATCTGCATGGCCCTGAAACTCTGGGACTTGGCCAACCAGAAGTAAGCGTACAAAACGCAATTTTCGAAGGCCCCGCCGGGGAGGTGATTGAGCTATTGCAGCACGTTCATTTTCCGGGTGATCTGCTGGAGGCAGGATGAAGCCGAAGGTCACCTTCGTTCGGCACAGCGACGATCCTGGCGGTTCCTAAAACCCTCGATTCTGCCGGTGACCAAAACGGGTGAATTTTGGCCGACACAGACTTCACAGCGGACCTTCGCGGGCAAGCTGGTCACCGTCAGGAGTGCGGGACGTAACGGTCATTCGGCTACCCAATCGGAATGTCCGCTCCTGATGATCCACCCCGACAACTACGCATTCTCGTCATATCGTCGTTTCGCTACTTCGATACCGTCCAGCTCTTTGGCGATCCATCCGGTAAGGTGGTCCATCACGTCGAGCAAACCTTCGCCGCACTGCGTAAGGCGGTAGCTGACTTTAGGCGGCACGCTCGGCTCGACGTGACGAGAGATCAGGCCGTGACGGCAGAGTTCCTTTAGCGCACTCGACAGCACGCGTTCGCTGATGCCCTCGACCGCATCGCGGATTCGGTAGAAGCGCACCGGGCCGGATTTCAGCGACCATAGGATCAGGAGCGTCCAACGACCGGTTGCGAGCTTGAAGATGTCGCGACCGGGACAATCCGAGTGCATCGGGTCCGACAGGTCAGCGGAGACTGGGCTTACTTCCATGTCAGGACCTTATATGAATATCGGTTCTTTAATAAGTAAGCGACTTACTTATTATCAGCTTGGAACGAAATCAGATTCGAAGCAAGGGCAAAAAAATGATGACAGAAGAGACCATTCAGACGCTGATAAATACCTTCACGCCAAAGGGGGAGAACGCTGACAAGCTGCTAGAAATGCAACTCGAAGAGATCGCGAAGATGCGCGGGAAAGCTGGGGCGACAGGATGGCTCGGCAATGAAGTCTATCGCGCGACGGATGGCAGCCAGCTCGTGATCGTCACCCGCTTCCGGTCGGAGGAAGCGAAGGACCAATGGGCTGGGTCGGTCGAGTTCGCAGCGCATCTTGAGCGGATCGACCCGCTTGTAGAGCGGGTAGACTCGATGTCGGTCGATCTCGCCGGAACGTTCCGTGGCACGGACGAGAACGCGCCGCTCCGGCTTGCTGTGATCACCGGTAGCACTCGGGAGGGAAGGTTCTCCGAGAAGCCCGCGAGTTGGATCGCAGAGAAGGCGGTGTCGTATGGAGGTTTCGATGTGAGCGGAATCGACCTACGCGATGTGAACCTGCCGTTTCTTGGTGACCCGCAAGCGACCAAGGCTCAAACTCAGGCGGCCGAGACGTTCGGCTCACGCATGGCAGAATTCGACGCATACCTGTTCACCATAGCGGAATATAATCATGGTCCAACGGCGGTTTTGAAGAATGCGCTGGACCACGGTGAGTGGGGACGCAAACCGGCGGCGCTGGTCGGATATGGCGGCGTCGGTGGAGCGCGTGCAGTGGAGCATGTTCGCGGCATCGCGGCCGAGCTGGAGATGGTAACGATGCAGTCAGCCGTGCATATCAATTTTGGTGATTACCTGCCTGTCGCGAAGGGCGAAAAGCGCCTCGCCGAATTCACGCACCTGGAGGAGTCGGCGGAGAAGACGCTGGGTCAACTCCTCTGGTGGGGGCGGGCACTCCGCGCTGCCCGGACTGCGGTGCCGACAGAATAAGTTGGTGCCAAAACGCAGGCGATGGCGAGATCACCACTGTTCGGTCGTGACAGCGGCGGGATGTCTGTGAAACTGACCAAAACTTGATGAGGAAGCGCAACGAAGTTTCGAGCGCATTGGTTCGTTCGTTATCCCAGATCACGAAAATAGCCATTCGTGGCAAGTGCAGAAACGGTCAAAGAGGGCTCGCTCCCGATCTTCGCCGCATTAGTTGCGAACGAAGCTAACCGAATCGTGCAACCTTACATCGAAGTCGTTCGCTCAATCTCCTGAGCAGCCCCGCCGTTCCCCTGTCTTTCTACGCCAGCGCTCTACTACGACCTTGACGCTATTGCGCCGACCTAATTTGCGGTTCTTTTAATCGTCCCCAATCCGGGGCTGTCTTGTGACTTCCCCTTCAAACGGGAACGAGCATGGCAACTTCAATTCAACAATCAGAGGCGGTATCACGCGGATCGCGCATGCTGCGTACCGCCCTTGGCCCTGCCATCGCGAGATATCTCGACGACCCGCAAGTCGTCGAGGTCATGCTCAACCCCGATGGACGCCTTTGGCTCGACAAACTGTCCGAAGGCCTGTGCGCAACCACCGATCATCTTTCCGCAGCCGACGGCGAGCGGATCGTCCGGCTTGTCGCGCACCATGTGGGTGCCGAGGTTCATTCCGGTGCACCGCGTGTATCGGCAGAACTCCCCGAAACGGGAGAACGCTTCGAGGGCCTTCTCCCGCCGGTGGTCGCCGCACCGACTTTCGCGATCCGCAAGCCTGCCGTCGCAGTGTTCACTCTTAGCGATTATGTCGCGTCGGACATCATGTCAGAAGCGCAGGCGGAAACGCTGCGCACGTCAGTCGCCGAGCGTCAGAACATACTGGTCGCTGGCGGTACATCGACCGGCAAGACAACCCTCACCAACGCATTGCTTGCCGAAGTCGCCAAGACAGACGATCGCGTCGTCCTCATCGAGGATACGCGCGAGCTGCAATGTGCTGCGCCGAACCTGGTCGCTTTGCGGACCAAGGATGAGGTCATCACGCTCTCTGATCTCGTTCGCTCCTCACTCCGTTTGCGACCCGATCGCATTCCGATTGGCGAGGTCCGCGGACCCGAGGCGCTAGATCTTCTGAAGGCATGGGGCACCGGTCATCCTGGCGGCATCGGAACCATCCATGCCGGATCGGCACTCGGCGCGCTGCGCCGGATGGAGCAGCTGATCCAGGAAGCCGTCGTCACCGTCCCGCGTGCGCTGATCGCCGAGACGATCAATATCGTCGCCATCCTATCAGGCCGCGGCTCCGCCCGCCGCCTGACCGAACTTGCCCGCGTCGAAGGCTTGAGTTCGTCCGGCGACTACCTCCTCAGCCCCGCAACACCAGACCGCAAAGGAACCTCCTGATGCCTCAAAGTTCACTCCAAATCCGCCGTCCGTTAGAGGCGATCTGTATCGCCACTTTCGTATCGCTCACCATGGCCAGCACCGCCCGCGCTGCCGGGTCTTCGATGCCGTGGGAAGCGCCGCTTCAAGCAATTCTGGAATCGATCGAAGGGCCGGTCGCCAAGATCATCGCGGTGATGATCATCATCATAACCGGCCTGACGCTTGCCTTCGGCGACACGTCGGGCGGCGCGCGCAAGCTGATTCAGATCGTGTTCGGTCTGTCGATCGCCTTTGCTGCATCAAGCTTCTTCCTCAGCTTCTTTTCGTTCGGCGGCGGGGCGGTGATCTGATGGACGATCTCGTTCCCGGCTTCATAATCCCCGTTCACCGGGCGCTGACCGAGCCCATCCTGCTTGGCGGAGCGCCCCGCACCATCGCAATTGCCAACGGGACGCTCGCAGCGGCGATCGGGCTCGGCCTACAACTCTGGCTGGTCGGTGTTCTCATCTGGGTCGCTGGTCATGCAGCGGCAGTCTGGGCCGCCAAGCGCGATCCTCTCTTTGCCGATGTCGTGCGGCGCCATGTGCGCATTCCTGGCCATTTGGGTGTGTGAGGCTGCCATGATGAACCTTGCCGAATATCGCCGCACATCAACCCAACTGGCCGACTTCCTGCCCTGGGCCGCCTTGGCGGGCGACGGTATTACCCTCAACAAGGATGGCTCGTTCCAGCGCACGGCACGGTTTCGCGGACCCGATCTCGACAGCGCGGTCCCCGCAGAGCTGGTTGCGGTCGCAGGGCGCATTAACAACGCACTGCGTCGCCTTGGGTCGGGTTGGGCCGTCTTTGTTGAGGCGCAACGTGTGCCTGCCAGCTCCTATCCTGAAAGCCGTTTCCCGGATGCGGCATCGGCGCTGGTCGACGCAGAACGCAAGGCGCAGTTCGAGGAAGAAGGCACCCATTTCGAGTCGGCCTATTTTCTGACGCTCCTGTTCTTGCCGCCCGCTGAGGATGCTGCTCGCGCTGAGCGTTTTCTGTATGAAGGCCGCGATCGCTCGGTTGGGGCCGATGCTCAGGAAATACTAACCGGCTTCATCGACCGCACTGATCGCGTGTTGCAGCTGATCGAAGGCTTCATGCCCGAATGCGTCTGGCTCGATGACGTCGAAACGCTGACCTATCTGCATTCGGCGATCTCGACCAAGGTCCAGCGCGTGCGCGTGCCCGAAGTGCCGATGCATCTCGATGCCTTGCTCGCTGATCAGCCGCTCACTGCAGGCCTGGAGCCGATGCTGGGTGACGCGCATCTGCGCATTCTTACCATCACCGGGTTTCCGAGCGCGACCACGCCGGGACTTCTCGACGATCTGAATCGACTCGCCTTTCCCTATCGCTGGTCGACCCGGGCGATCATGCTCGACAAGACCGACGCGACACGGCTGCTCGCGAAGATCAGGCGGCAATGGTTCGCCAAACGCAAATCGATTGCCGCCATCCTCAAGGAGATCATGACAAACGAGGCGTCGGCGCTGCTGGACACGGATGCCCACAACAAGGCGATGGATGCTGATGCGGCGTTGCAGGAACTCGGCTCCGATCTGATCGGCGAAGCCTATGTGACCGCGACCGTCACTGTCTGGGATGACGATCCGCGCATCGCCGACGAGAAGCTGCGCCTCGTTGAGAAAGTCATCCAAGGCCGCGATTTCACCTGCATTGCCGAGACGGTCAATGCGGTCGAAGCTTGGCTTGGATCACTGCCCGGTCATGTCTACGCCAATGTCCGCCAACCTCCCGTCTCGACGCTTAACCTTGCCCATATGATTCCGCTCTCAGCGGTATGGGCGGGGCCGGAACGGGACGCGCATTTTGCAGCGCCCCCACTGCTCTTCGGTCAGACCGAAGGCTCCACCCCGTTCCGGTTTTCCCTGCATGTTGGCGACGTCGGCCACACGCTCGTCGTCGGACCGACCGGCGCGGGCAAGTCCGTGCTGCTCGCGCTGATGGCTCTGCAGTTCCACCGCTACGAGAACGCCCAGGTGTTCGCCTTCGACTTTGGCGGTTCTATCCGCGCGGCTGCGCTCGCCATGGGCGGCGACTGGCATGATCTGGGCGGTGCGCTGTCCGACGATGCCTCCGAACCGGTCGCACTACAGCCGCTCGCGCGCATCGAGGATGGCGCCACCCGTAGCTGGGCCGCAGGCTGGATCGCCGCCATTTTGGCGCGCGAGGGCATCACGGTCACGCCGGAAGTGAAGGATCACCTCTGGTCCGCACTGACTTCACTTGCCTCCGCGCCGGTCGAAGAGCGGACGTTGACCGGGCTTTCGGTATTGCTCCAATCGCAGGATCTGAAGCGTGCGCTCCAACCCTATTGCGTCGGCGGTCCGTTCGGGCGCTTGCTTGATGCAGAAATGGAGCGCCTCGGCGAAGCGAGTGTCCAGGCCTTCGAGACCGAAGGCCTGATCGGCACAGGGGCCGCACCTGCGGTGCTCGCTTATCTGTTTCACCGCATCGAAGGCCAACTCGACGGTTCGCCGACGCTCTTGATCATCGATGAGGGTTGGCTGGCGCTCGATGACGAAGGTTTTGCTGGGCAGCTGCGCGAATGGCTGAAGACGCTGCGCAAAAAGAACGCCAGCGTCGTCTTTGCCACCCAGTCACTTTCGGACATTGACGGATCGCCGATCGCGCCTGCGATCATTGAAAGCTGTCCGACCCGGCTGTTCCTGCCGACTGAGCGCGCGATCGAACCGCAGATCACCGCGATCTATCGCCGGTTCGGCCTCAACGACCGGCAGATCGAAATCCTCGCACGGGCGACGCCAAAGCGCGATTACTACTGCCAGTCGCGGCGCGGGAACCGGTTGTTCGAGCTGCGTCTTGGCGAAGTTGCGCTCGCGTTCACAGCGACTTCTGCGAAGACCGACCAGAGCGCGATCGCCCGCATCCTCTCAGAGAGTGGGCGCGAGGAGTTCGCAGCGGCGTGGCTCACCGAGCGCGGCGTGGACTGGGCGGCAAAGCTGATCCCCGACCTGACCAATCTTGACCGCGCCGCTCCTCATACGCCGGACGCGCAAATCCCGCTCGATCTTTCCGCCGACCTGACCACCCCCACGGAAAAGGAGAATATCTGATGACTACCAAGAGAAATCGTTTGAGCCACATGGCAGCGTTGCTGCTGGCCGCACCTATGGCCATGGCACCGATACTGACCACACCGGCACAGGCTCAGTTCGGCCGCATCGTCTACGATCCGACGAATTACGCTCAGAATGTCATGCAGGCGGCGCGCGCGCTCGAACAGATCAATAATCAGATCAGCTCACTGCAAAACGAGGCGCAGATGCTGATCAATCAGGCGCGCAATCTCACGAGCCTGCCGCATTCCTCGTTGCAGGAGTTGCAGCAATCGGTGGCACGCACGCAAGCGCTTCTCGGTGAAGCGCAGCGGATCGCCTACGACGTGCGCGAGATCGACCGGGCTTTCGAGACTGACTACGGGACGGCCTCTACGACCGCATCCGATCAGGCGCTGATTGATGGTGCGAAACAACGTTGGCAGACCACCGTTGCCGGATTGCAGGATGCGATGCGGGTGCAAGCTGGCGTGGTCGGTAATATCGAGACCAACCGCACGCAGATGTCCGAGCTTGTCGGTGCCAGCCAGTCCGCCACGGGGGCGTTGCAGGCGACCCAGGCGGGAAATCAGTTGCTCGCGCTGCAAGCGCAGCAGATTGCCGATCTCACTGCGGTGATCGCCGCACAAGGCCGCGCACAAAACCTTGAAGCTGCCCAACGTGCGGCTGCGCAGGAACAAGCGCGTGAGCAGCGCCGCCGCTTTCTTGAACCCGGCGAAGGCTATCGGCCCGGCAACGCCCAGATGTTTCCGGGCGAAGAATGACGATGAGCCGAACGGCACTTCCCCGGCTCGCTGCCGCTGCTTTTCTGATTATCGCGATCGTGGTCGCGATTATCGAACTGGGCCGGCAGGGGGAAGAGGCGCAGGCAATCCGGCCGACCGTTGCCGTCACCTCGGAACCGTTTCGCAATGATCTGCAACGCTGTCAGGCGCTCGGGCAAGCTGCGCTTGAAGATCAGTCCTGCCTCGATGCCTGGGCCGAGGCCCGGCGACGCTTCCTGACCCCCGGCGTATCGCCGGACGAAAGCGAGTAGGGCTATGGGCGGCACCGGCGTCATCGACCGCTTCCTCGAAGTCTTCACCCGCTATATCGATAGCGGTTTCGGCCTACTTGGCGGCGAGGTCGCGTTTCTGGCGACCACTCTGATCGTCATCGATGTGACACTCGCGGCGCTGTTCTGGGCCTGGGGCGCGGATGACGACATCCTCGCGCGGCTCGTCAAGAAGACGCTCTTCATCGGCGTCTTCGCCTATATCATTTCCAACTGGAATACGCTCGCCCGCATCGTCTTCGAGAGCTTCGCCGGACTCGGCCTGAAGGCCACCGGCACCGGATTCACCGCCGCCGATCTGATGCGTCCCGGCCGGGTTGCGCAGGTCGGGCTCGATGCCGGGAGGCCAATCCTCGAATCCATCTCCGACCTGATGGGCTACATCTCGTTCTTCGAGAATTTCATCCAGATCATCGTCTTGATGTTCGCTTGGGCGATGGTGCTGCTCGCCTTCTTCATTCTCGCCATCCAGCTCTTCATCACCCTGATCGAGTTCAAGCTGACGACGCTGGCGGGCTTCATTCTCATCCCGTTCGGTTTGTTCGGCAAAACCGCCTTTCTCGCCGAGCGCGTGCTGGGCAATGTCGTGTCTTCAGGCGTCAAGGTACTCGTTCTCGCCGTCATCATCGGTATCGGTTCCACCCTTT
Source organism: uncultured Parasphingopyxis sp. (assembly GCA_905479515.1). Next base: position 38,902 of record CAJQMX010000215.1, on the reverse strand, counting down.
TCGCCGAGTTTACCGCAGGGTTCGCCGGAGACCAGCCCAGTATCGAGGACGCCATGGCGATCGTACTGGCCGCGCTTTCCCTGCTCGGCCTGGGCATTTTCGGTCCCGGTATCGCCAACGGCCTCATCTCCGGCGGCCCCCAACTCGGTGCCGGTGCCGCGGTCGGAACGGGCGTTGCCGCCGCCGGCGTGACCGCCGCGGCGGTTGCCGGAACGGGATTGGCGGCGGGTGCTGCCGCGAAAGGTGTCGTTGCCGGAGCGCGCGGCGGGGCTGCAATGACCGGCGGTACAAGCGCCGCCTATAGTCTTGGGTCTGCCGGAAAGAGCGGCGCGTCAGGTGTCGCGGGCGGCCTGGGCAGTGTCGCTCGAGCCGGAGCCGGTGTTGCCGCCAGTCCTTTGAAGAAGGCCGCAGGCGCGACGCGTGACAGCGCCCGCAGCGGTGCCCGCACAGCGATCGAAGCAAGCGGCGGAACCTTCACGGGCGGAGGAGCGGCCGACGCCGCATCCGCTACCGCGCCTTCCGCCCAACCTGCGTGGGCGAAACGCATGAAGCGCTCGCAATCCCTCCAACACGGCACGACCGCCGCCGCCCATGCCGTCCGTTCCGGCGACAGCCACGGCGGCGGCGCGTCCGTCAATCTCTCCGAAAGGGACAGCTGATGTTCAAACGACCCTCCCTCCGCTACGGCAAGACCCCTGAACCCGAGACCCCTTATCAGAAGGCGGCGCAGGTCTGGGACGAACGCATCGGTTCCGCCCGCGTACAGGCGAAGAACTGGCGCATCATGGCCTTCGGGTCGTTGCTGCTGGCCGCAGGCATGGCGGGCGGTCTGGTCTGGCAATCTGCACGCGGAACCATCCAGCCCTGGGTGGTCGAAGTCGATAATCTGGGCCAGGCCCAGACGGTCGCGCCCGCAACCGCCGACTACCGACCCACCGAACCACAGATCGCGTACCATCTGGCGCATTTCATCGAGCGCGTCCGGTCGATCACTGCTGACCCCATCGTCGTGCGCCAGAACTGGCTGCGCGCCTACGACTTCACCACTGACCGCGGTGCCTTGGCGCTCAACGACTATGCTCGCGCCAATGATCCCTTCGCCAAGGTCGGCGAGATGCAGGTCTCGGTCGACGTCTCCAGCGTCATCCGAGCCTCACCCGACAGCTTCCGCATCGCCTGGACCGAGCGGCGCTATCAGGACGGCAGTCTCGCACGCACCGAGCGCTGGACCGCTATCCTCACCATCTCGGTGCAGCCGCCGCGTACCACCGAACGGCTGCGGAAGAACCCTCTCGGCATCTACGTCCATGCCATCAACTGGTCGCGGGAGCTGCAGGAATGAGACATCCATGCAGACCGCTTCCGCTCGCCTTGGTCGCCACGCTTCTCGTAACCGGCTGCGCAACCTACAAACCGCCCGCCATCGACTATGACAGCGACGTGCCACCCCTTGCGGTGCCGCCACCTCCAGTCGTCGAGCAACCGCCGAGGGCTATTCACACGCCGCCTGCCTGGACACCGTCGCGCGGCGGAGAGGATGCGCGAACACCGCAAGCCCACGTCATCAACGCCAATGCTGCCGCCCGTGTCGAACCGCGCCGGGAGGGCTATTACAATGCGATCCAGGTGTTCCCCTATAGCGAGGGCGCCCTCTATCAGGTCTATGCATCCCCCGGCCAGATCACCAATATCGCGCTCGAACCCGGTGAGCGCTTGACCGGCGACGGTCCGATCGCCGCCGGCGACACCGCGCGCTGGATCATCGGGGACACCACGAGCGGCAGCGGACGCGGCGAGCGGGTTCATATTCTCGTCAAACCGACCAGGCCCGACATCGCCACCAACCTCGTGATCAGCACAGACCGGCGCGCCTATCTCCTCGAATTGCGTGCAAACGAGAGCTCCTACATGCCCTCGATCGCCTGGTCCTACCCGCGAGTTCCGACGCAGACGCGCCCGCCAGTGGTGACACAGCCGATCATCCCGTCCGCGTCCCACCGCCGCTATCGCTACGGACTGCAAGGCGATGCGCCGCCCTGGCGTCCGCAGACCGTCTTCGATGATGGTCGGCGCGTCTATGTCGTCTTCCCGCGCGGCATTGTGCAGGGCGAGATGCCGCCGCTGTTCGTGATCGGCGCGGACGGCGAGGCGCAGCTCGTCAATACCCGCGTGCATCGCAACATCCTCATCGTCGATCGGTTATTCGCCGCCGCAGAACTGCGCCTCGGCGGAGACAACCAGCAGATGGTCCGGATCGTGCGCACCGATGGCGTGCGGCGGTCGACGAACTCCGCGCTGCGCACGACTGAAAGGCACGACCGATGACCGACGCCGCGACAGAACCAACCCAAACCATTGGTGGTCCGCCTCTGGACGATCCCAAAGAACCGTTCCGCCTGCGTGCGGCGCCGCCGCGCGTCGTTCGCCTGTCGCGCAAAGTGTTGGCGGGACTGGCCATCGTTACAGCCCTTGGCATTGGCGGCGCGCTGATCTTCGCGCTCCAGGGACGGCAGGACTTAGACAGGCCGAATGAGCTGTTCACCACGGAGAACCGCCCCACCGCCGACGAGTTGCGCCGACTGCCGTCCGACTACGGTGATATCCCGCAATTGGGGCCGGCGCTGCCCGGCGACCTTGGCCGTCCGATCCGCCGTGCCCAGGAAGAGGGCCGTCCGATACCTGCCACTGTAGCACCTGGCCCCGACCCCGCGGAACAGCGGCGTCTGGCGGAACTGGAGGCGGCTCGGGTTAGCCAGCTTTTCATCGGCACGCAGAACCGAGGTCCATCGACTGGCGCGCCCCAACCAGCATTTGGCATCGGCGCTCAACCCGTAGCGGGTGCGACACAGCAAACTGCCCAAGACCGGCAACTGGCATTTCTCAACGCACCTGTCGATCGCCGGACTGTATCGGCAGATCGGATGTCGCCACCTCCATCGCCCTATACGCTTCAGGCCGGCGCGATCATTCCCGCGGCTCTTGTGACCGGCATTCGCTCCGATTTACCAGGCCAGATCACCGCGCAGGTGACCGAGAACGTCTATGACAGTCCGTCCGGACGTTATCTCCTTATTCCTCAGGGCACCCGTCTGATCGGTGAATATGATAGCGGGGTTGGGTTCGGGCAACGTCGGGTGCTTCTGGTCTGGAATAGACTCATTCTGCCAGGCGGCCGCTCGATTGTGCTCGAACGGCAACCGGGAGCGGACGGCGCAGGCTTTGCCGGATTGGAGGATGGCGTCGACCATCATTGGTGGGACGTCGCGAAAGCAGCCGGGCTGTCGACACTGCTCAACATCGGAGCCGAGCTCGGTAGAGATGAGAGTAATGAAACCGCTGAAGCGATCCGCGACGGCGCACAGGATACGATCGGCGATGCAGGGGAAGAAATTGTGCGACGTCAGGTTGGGCGAACTCCGACGCTGACCATCCGGCCCGGTTTTCCGGTGCGCGTGATCGTCACGCGCGACCTGATCCTCGAACCGATGAGGAAATAGAAATGGCTAAATTGAAACTCGGACCACTGGTGGATGACAAGCCGGTAAAGCTGACCGTCGAGATGCCCGCTGCCGTACATCGCGATCTCATAAGCTATGCCGAAGTCCTAGGACGCGAAACTGGGCAATCCGTCGAGGATGCAGCCAGACTGATTGCGCCAATGGTCGAGCGGTTCATGGCGACTGACCGCGGCTTTGCAAAGGCGCGGCAGACGATTGACCCTCCCAAGACAGATTTTTGACAGTATTCGATCTACGTTTTGTTGCTACAGCTCTTGCCATGCTTAGAAATCGCCTGAAGGCTGGATTGTCATTTCTGGGAGACCATACGGCGCTAAAAGGAAGAATCTCGTCCGTGATTGGCCGGTAGGATATCCCGGGGAACAGCGCAGCGGTCGTCGCTTCACTTGTAACGGTGAGGCCTTGGCCCAACGCCACAAGCGGTAGAAGGTTGTCTCGTCCGACATGTTGCACGCTAATCTTTGGGTGACGGCCAAGCCCCGCCAACCGTTGGACCAAATAGTCATGGATCTCTTGACCTGGCGCAGCTTCGCTGACGATAAAAGCCTCGTCAACGAGCTGGCACCATTCCAATGTGTCGCGCTCCGCCAAAACGTGTGCTTCAGGCAGGACGGCGAACACGCGCTCAGACCAAAGTTGTACTGTATCGCAGTCAAACCAGTCCTGCGTCCCGGTTACGAAAGCAACGTCGAGCTTCAATTGACGAATAGCAGCCGCATGCTCGGCGGGATTGCCATCAATCAGTTCAATTCGCACCTTGCCGTGAATATCTCCATAGTGGCGCAGCAGTTCGGCGAGAAAACCAGAGGCGATGGATGAATAGATCCCAATCTTTATGCGACCATTCTCTGAGCGCCCAATGGCGGCTACATCTTCTAAGCCATCACCGACCGACCTAATGATTTGGCGTGATCGGCTTAGGAAGCGCTGTCCGGCAATGGTCAAGCAAACACCACCGCTGTGACGGTGAAATAGCGATGCGCCTAACTGATCTTCAAGATCGCGGATGCGACGGCTCAACGCAGATTGCTGAACGCCGATGGCAGCCCCGGCTCTACGAAAGCTTCCTTGCTCTGCGACTGCCACGAAATAGCGTAGATGGCGAAGCTCTACGGCAGTATATGGTGTCTTTATTTCCATGATTATGGCACTTTGGCGGTAGTTGCCGGACGCGTTGCCCACTGCGATACTGGCACTCTAAAACGCTTACTCATGATGCCATCGCTTCGCTTCGATTCATGCGATCTCTTCTCAGAGATACGACGATTGTAATGCCCGTCAGCACGAACGCCAGGAAGGCCACGAATCCGGCAAGTGCCGGAATGTCCGCCAACGGCAATCCTTGCATAAGCGCAAAAGCGCCCAGCCCTGCGCCGATCGCATTGCCGAGATTGAACGCTGCAATATTAAGAGTCGCAGCCATATTCGGCGCATCTCCGGCGCGACTAACCGCCTCGGCTTGGAGAATGGCGCAGACCGCAAATGCCACGACACCCCATACGACCACTGCTGCTGCCGCCAGCAAAGGCATGGCACCGATAAAGCTAAACCCGACGAGGACCAGAACAACAACAACCAGAACACCCGCCAGTGACGGCAGAGCACGCCAATCCGCAAGCCTCGCTCCAATAAAATTACCGACCGTCAGGCCGATGCCGCAAAGGAGCAGAACGCCGCTGACATCCACCGGCTTGACACTGGAGACCTCCGTCAGGATCGGCGTGATATAGGTGAAGAATGCAAACATACTCGTCGACGCCACCACACTGATCGCTAATGTCAGCCAGACCGGTAACAGGCGTAACACTTGTAATTCTGCACGCAGATCACGCCGCTGCTCACTGCTTTTCGGGAGCCAGAGTTGGAGGGCGGCGAAAGCGATCAGGCCGAGCATCGAGACGGCCCAGAAGGTCGTCCGCCATCCTGTCGCCTGACCGAGCATGGTGCCGAGCGGTACGCCGAGCACCGTTGCCAAGGTTAATCCACCGATCACGAGAGCGATCGCGCGCGCCCGTTTACTAGGAGAGACGAGTGCGGCGGCGATCACCGACCCCACGCCGAGGAAGGCTGCGTGACAGAATGCAGTGATGACGCGCGCCGCCATCAGCCAACCATAGCCCGGAGCCAATGCGCAAGCGGCGTTTCCCATGATGAATAAACCGAGCAGAAAGAACAGAGCAAACCGGCTCGACCAGCGCGCGGTGAACAAGGCAAGCAATGGGCCGCCGAACGCGACGCCGAGCGCATAGCCGGTGACGAGCAGCCCCGCCGCAGGAATGGTGACGTCGAGATCAGATGCTACATCGGGCAGCAGTCCGATGATGACGAACTCGGTCGTGCCGATACCGAAGGCTGCGAGCGCCAGCGCCGCAAGGGGTTTCTTCGCGGCACTATCCATAGACCGCATTCCTGATCTCGACCGGGAACGCACCGGCCATGCCCTCGAAAGCAGTGTTGGTGAGCGCGACGACCGAAAGGCCGTGGGCACGGTCCATGAACCAATTATGTCCGTATGCCCCGCCCCACTGCAGCGTGCCGGGCGCTTGCGGCGTGCCGGCCGCAGCGGGTTCTACCAGCACCGCCCCACCATAACCGAACCCCCAACCGGGACCCTGGGTTTCAGCTTGGGTGCCGACGTGATCGGTGACCATGGTCTCGACCGTCTCGGGATTAAGGATGGGAGCACCACCGGCACGGATCGCCTCTAAAAAGCGAAGCACTTCTATGGCCGTGCCTGCCATGCCAGCGCCCCCCGAGAGATAGGACTGAGGCTCGAGTATGCGGGACGGAGCGAAGATCGCCGACCGGTCGTAAAGAGGAACCGACATACCGTCTGTGAGTGGCACCGGCTCGGGTTTGCCATCCGCATAGGCTTTTGCCAGCCGGGTCGGATCGGTTACTATGAAATCTGTGTCCGATAACGCAAGCGGAGCCGTCACTTCTTTACGGACAATCTCGGCAAGGTCACGGCCATCGATCTTTTCCAGAACTCCGCCGACCACATCAAGTCCGAGTGAATAGCGCCAGCCAGTGCCCGGCGCGAAAACCAGCGGCGCAGCAACAAGTCGGAAGAGATTTTCTTCAAGCGACAGTCCAGGCTGATCGAGGCCGTCGGAAACATTTAGTCTGTGATAGGGGCCGTCCTCCGGTTCCAGAAAACTGTAGCCCAACCCGGACGTATGTGTGAGCAGTTGGTGGATAGTGATGTCAGGCATCGTGCCGTCCGGCAATGCTGGACGAAAGTTGGGCAGCCAACGCGTGACAGGCGCATGAAGGTCCAAGCGTCCGTCCTCCATGAAGCGCATGGCGGCTGCCGTCACAAAGGGTTTGGTGATCGATGCCAGCCGAAAGATGGCATCTTCGCGCATTTCTGTCCGGGCCTCGCGATCCGCATATCCAGCGGCGCGGAGGTGAATGATCTCGTTATGACAGGAAACGAGTACGACCGCCCCGACGACGCGTTTCTCAACCAGGGCCTTGTTGACTGCGGCGTCGATGCGAGCGGGTGCTTTGGAAAAATCATGAAGACTCATGGGAATCGATCTCCTATAATCACAATGATCGTTCCCGTATAATATGCTTTGGAGGATATTTCTAGAGTGATCGTTGTGAAAAATAATCAAGGCCCGCCGCGCGCTCGCGGTAGGCCGCGCGCTTTCGAACGCGAAGACGTGCTGGCAAGGGCTGCCGAGACCTTCTGGAGCCTGGGTTACGAAGGTGCGTCCATTAGCAATTTAACGAAAGCGATGGGCATTACGCCGCAGAGTCTCTACGCTGCCTTCTCGTCCAAAGCTGATCTCTATCGCGACTCACTGGCATGGTATCAGGCTCATATCGGCGCTTCGACAGCCCAAGCGCTTGAGGAAAACGATGTCGTGGCAGCGCTGGCGCGTGTGCTCCGTGAATCCGCGCGGGAGTTCACTAAGCCCGGTCGGCCTCATGGCTGCATGATCTCCACCGCCGCACTTACTTGCGCGGTGGAGAATGATGCAGTCGCAGGCCATGTTTCGGGTTTGCGCGATGAAACACTCGATGCCCTTAAAAACCGTATCGAGCGAGGCATCGCCAAAGAGCAATTGCGGTCCAACACCGATACCGAAAGTCTTGCACGTTTTGTCGGTGCGGTGATTCAAGGCATGTCCGTTCAGGCGCAGGATGGGGCGTCGAAGGCAGCATTACTGGGACTGGCGGAATACGCGATCTCAGAGATCGAACGCCACCGATTGTGACGGCTGAGTGAGATGGCGCTTACCCTTCACGAAAGGGATGCCGAGCTTTAGCTGACATTAGCGGCAAAGAGTTCGGCAAGGAAGCCGGGTAAGGGCGAAGAAAAGATACCAACCCGGACGATACCGGCATTGCCGCAGCCATGAGCATTAACCAGACTGGCCGCACGTTCGATCTGTCCCACAATTCGTCTGGCGTGCTCCAGAAAACCCTCTCCAGCAAAGGTCAGTTCGACCCCACCGGAATGGCGGTTGAACAACGAAGCCCCAAGCTCCTCTTCCAGGTCTCGGATACGCCGACTGATCGCGGATTGATGGACTCCAACAACGCTCGCCGCCCGCCGAAAGCTATGATGCTCGGCAGCGGCGATAACGTAGCGGAGATGTCTCAGTTCAACTCTCACATTATATTGGGAGGTTTTTCCCTTCACACCACTGGTGGGTTGAGCCGAGCAAAACCTTCCTGTCTGCGGTAAGGGAAGTAGGGATATGGGGCCGTCACCACGCTCGCGGCATCGAGTTTGGAAATTTGATCTGATGTAAGTTTCCAACCGACCGCACCGAGATTGTCACGAAGCTGTTTTTCGTTACGCGCGCCGATGATGACGGACGAGACAGTTGGACGTTGCAGCAGCCAATTGATCGCGATCTGCGGGATGGTTTTGCCTGTTTCCTGCGCAACATCATCGAGCGCATCGACAATATCGAACAGTCGTTCGTCATCAACCGGAGGGCCAAATTCGGCCGTCTGATGCAAGCGGCTCCCCTCCGGTATCGGCTCGCCGCGTCGGATCTTTCCAGTCAGCCGTCCCCAACCGAGCGGGCTCCAGACCATTGCGCCGACGCCTTGATCTACACCAAGAGGCATCAACTCCCACTCGTAGTCACGACCCACCAGAGAATAGTAGACCTGATGCGCGACATAGCGCGATCGACCATGTTTCTCAGACAAGCCCAGCGATTTCATGACCTGCCAGCCGGAGAAATTCGAGACGCCGATATATCGAACCTTTCCAGCACGGATGAGGTCATCGAGCGTGGAGAGAACTTCTTCGATAGGTGTGCCAGCATCGAACGCGTGGAGTTGGAGAAGATCGATATAGTCGGTGCCGAGCCGCCGAAGCGCATTCTCCACCGACCGGATCAGACGCGAGCGGGACGAACCGGAATCGTAGGGTCCGTCGCCCATAGGTAACGCCGTTTTGGTGGAGATGAGCACCTTGTCGCGCCGGCCTTTAATGGCTTCGCCGAGCACTTCCTCTGACGCTCCGTCGGAATAGACGTCGGCGGTATCGAACAGGTTGACGCCCGCTTCCAGGCAAATGTCGACAAGATGTCGCGCTTCCTTTGCGTCGGTGTCACCCCAAGCGCCAAACAGAGGGCCGGAGCCACCGAACGTTCCCGCACCAAAGCTCAATGCCGGGACTTTGAGGCCGGACCTGCCGAGAGAACGATATTCCATGAGATATTCCTTTCAGATGTTTAAACAGGGTTCAGTCAGCGGCCGAGCAGCGCATTGAGGTCGACGGCTTGGGCCATCGCGTGGTTGCCATTGTCGCCGGGATGGAGGTGATCGCCGGAGTCGAACGCTGGGGCGAGACGTGCAGGGTTCGACGGATCACGGAGTGCGGTGTCGAAATCGACGACGGCATCAAACGCGCCGCCCTCCCTGATCCAGCGATTCACCTTTTGACGAAGAGCATCTTTGTCGGCGTCATAGTAGTCGGCGAATGGCGTGCCGGTGAGCGCGCCCTCGAACGGCGTAAGCGTCGCCCCGATGACCCTTACATTGTGCGCAAGCGCTAGAGAGATGAGCTGCTGGTAGCCGGAGATCATGGCCTCGGCAGTTGGTCGCGTCTCACGCCGGGCGAAGGCGGTGCCTGGCCAAGAAATATCATTGATGCCAATTAGTACGATAATGGCCCTCACATTCGGTCGGGCAAATACGTCCTGTTCCAAACGCGCGATGGCGTTTACGCCCATTTTATTTCCTAGGAGACGTGCACCGGATATTCCGGCGTTCAGCACCGCAACGTCGTGTGACACCAGACGTTTTGCGAGGAAATCCGGCCAACGCGCGTCAGCATCGACCGTCGCGCCGTTTCCATCGGTAATCGAATCGCCGATCACGATGACCGCGCCGTCATTCTCGGTTTCGACCAAGACATCGCTCAGCAGAATGCGGGCATCTGTCGTGGCTGTCGCTTGAAAGTCAACGCTGCGTGTGAGATCGCCCCTGCCGAACCAGGCCTTTTCTCGGCCCTCCCAATGAAAGGTACTCAGCGGCGTCTCGTCGGGGAGGTAGGTGGAAACAACAAGACGCGCCTGTGCGTCAACGGTTATGTTCACCGGATCACTGATAGCCGGTGCACCGGGCGGGATGACTATGAAGTCCTTACCGCCAAATGTAAGCGTGCGGATCGTATCCCCTTTAATTGCTCCGTCTTGGCCTGCCAGCGCCATTGTCGCGCTGCCAATTTTCAATGGGCGTTCTCCATAGATATTCGAGAAGACGAAGCGTACGCGCGAGCCGCCGAGACTGATACGCACGATCTGCCGGAAGGTCTGGTCTTCCACCGTTGCCGGGATCTTAGTTGGCAAGGCGAAATTCTCTTCCCAAACCGGCTGCGGACTGGCCATCCATGTGCCAATCCAATCTCCATCCTCAGCGTGGGCTGGTGACTGGCCAAGAAGGAGGGACGCTAAGGCAAGTGCGCCGATGAACTTGCCGATAAACCATTTTCTTCGGTCGTATCGGCAACCCGTGGTCGCCGAGAGGGCTTCATTTGACATCGTGCTTATCCTTTGATTTTACGAGCGAAATTCGATCTCGCCGAGTGTTGGTCGATACGCGCCGCGAAAGCGGCGACCACGATCGCGAGGCTTGGAAAGAGGGCTGAGACAAGCGGCAGGACGACAAAGCCCGGGCCGTGGTCGATCACCATTCCGCCCGCCCATGCACCGATCGCGTTGCCGAGGTTGAAGGCGGCAATGTTGAAGCTCGATGCCAGTGTTTGCCCGGCACCCTCGGCCTTAGCGAGCACCCACATTTGCAAAGGTGCCACCGTCGCGAAGCCGGCAATTCCAAGCAGCCCGACGAAAATCACAGCGGCAACGCGATCCTGGAACGCGAACGTCATGAGGCCGAGAACGACAGCGAGAAATTCCAGCGTGCCAAGTATCGCTGGAACGAGACGAAAATCCGCCAATCGCCCGCCAATCAGATTGCCAACCACCAGGCCGCTGCCGAAGATCAGAAGGATTGGCGACACCGCGTTTTCGGCAAAACCGGTAACCGTCGTTAAGATAGGCGCGATATAAGTGAACACGCCGAAGACACCGGCATAGCCGAGCACCGTCGTCAGAAGACCAAGCACTACCGGACGCCGGGCGATCGCTCTCAGATCGGTGCGCCAATCGCTTGCTTCCGGCTTAGCCTTGTCTCTGGGAACGAACAGAGTGATGACGGCAAGCGCCAGGAGACCGACGACTGTCACCGCCCAGAAGGCCGACCGCCAGCCAAATTGCTGGCCAAGCCAGGTTCCAAAGGGCACCCCGAGGACTGTCGCGATCGTCAGACCGGTGAACATGATGGCAATGGCAGACGCCTTGCGATCGGGCGCGACCAGTCCTGTTGCGACGACGGCCCCGACCCCGAAGAAGGTGCCGTGGGTCATCGCCGTCAGCACCCGTGCCGCCATCAAAAACCCGTAGCTCGGCGCCAGCGCGCAAGCAGCGTTGCCAACGACGAAGATGACCATCAACCCGATCAGAACGACCTTGCGTGGCCATCGGGTCGTCAGAGCGGTCAGCAAAGGCGCGCCGACCACCACACCCAATGCGTAACCGGAAATCAGAAGCCCCGCTGCCGAGATCGAGACGTCCAGATCGCTGCTGACCTCAAGCAGCAAACCCATGATAACGAACTCCGTCACGCCAATACCAAACGCTCCGGCCGTCAGGGCGTATAGAGCAAGAGGCATGCAGGTAATCCCTTCGTTGAAACTTCAATCGAAAGGCACCATGGACGTTATGCATATGATGAGATAGACAGCTCGTAGTACAATCACTTATGAGTTGAATTCATTATGGCACGGTTGGAAGTCAATCGCTCTGGCGAAATGGAAGTCTTCGTCAGGGTCGTCGAGTTGGGCGGGTTCACCGCTGCCGCGCATGCCAGCCACATGACACCGTCGGCCGTCAGCAAACTCATCGCCCGTCTTGAAGCACGACTGGGCGCGCGGCTGGTGAACCGCTCGACGCGAAAGCTTCAGCTCACGCCGGAAGGCTGTGTTTTCTATGAGCGCAGTACTCGGGTTCTCGCCGATCTGAACGAAGCTGAACGCAGTGCCTCGACAAGCGAATGTCCGACTGGACGCATCCGCCTCAATACGAGCGCCTCTTTCGGCACCCATATTCTAGCGCCGTTGCTCCCGGAATTTCTGGCGCTCTATCCGGATGTGACATTGGACATCGTGCAAACCGATGCCGTGATCGATCTTTTGGAAGACAGAACCGACGTCGCAATCCGCGCGGGGCCCATGAAGAGTTCCAGTCTTGTCGCGCGTAAGCTGGGCGAGACACCGATGATGATCGTCGCAGCCCCATCCTATCTGAAGACAGCCGGTACGCCGAAAACCATCGCTGATCTCGAAGATCACAACCGCATCGGCTTCAATTACGCGCGTGCGGTCGAGGGATGGCCATTCCAGATCGAGGGTGAGACGATCATCGTTCCTATGGTCGGACGTGTTCAAACGAGTGATGGCGAAGCGCTGAGGCATCTCGCATTATCCGGTGTCGGGATTGCTCGCCTCGCTGCATTCACCGTGCGGGAGGATATTGAAGCGGGACGGCTCGTCTCTTTGTTGGAGCCCTTCGATACGGGCGAGACCGAAGCCTTCCATGCCGTGTATATGGGCCAAGGTGGTCCGCTCCCTTCACGGGTTAGAGTGCTATTGGACTTTCTCGCCGAAAACGCGAGTGTCCAATGATCGCAAATCAAAATGAGAAGCATACGTTGAAAATGATCGACAACGTTGGGTAAAAGAGAGAACTACGTCTATGAAATTTCCCTATGATCCGTTTCGAGTGGTTTGCCGACGCTGCTCAATCAGGATGTGTAAGAACGTTGAGCAGCTTTCCAACTGGATCGCGGACATGGAAACGCCGAACCCCCCAAGGCTCGTCAGTCAATTCATAGGCAATCTCATGACCGAATTTTTTTGACAGTGCATATGCAGCGTCCACATCATCAACTTCGATTGAAAGGTCGGGTACAGGGGTGCCTGAACCACCCTCACTCGCGACACTGATTTGAACCGCCGCGGTCTCACCCGAAGCAAGCGTCACGATCCATCCGTGGTCCATAACAACGTCCAGACCAAAGAGATCCGAATAGAATTTTTGAACCGACGAAACCGATTCCGCTGCCACGTTCGTCACAATGCGTTTGACTTTCATTAAACTTCCTTACGCTACGTAGTGGTTATTTATCAATTATGTTACTGGCCGTCAGTGATGAGGCCACCTCTTCTTGATCCAAAAGCGTACCGGCCCAGTTTGCGAATGTTTCGATCAGCGGCACACGTCCGTTGTTCGCGTCATAAACGATCCAGAAGCTGTAGCCGGGAACCGTGACGCCGAACGGCCTTTCCAATAAACCATTGTCCAATTCCCGTTTGACGAACGCTTGGCCGATGAGCGCGACGCCGCGCCCTGCCAGCGCCAGTTCAATTGCCTGATTTTCGTCGCTCACATGGATGAGTTCGTCTTGCCCGATTGCGGCCATGGCATCGGACTGCCCTACGGCGGCGAACCAGTCCTGCCATTGCGGCGCATCGGGATCGCGGTTCTTCCATTCGAAATGGATCAGCGGCACGTCAAGCAGGCAGGCAGGATTGTCGGATGACGCCAGGCGCATTCGCAGCGAGGGACTGAGAACCGGTTGCAACTGATCCTGATACAGCATGAGAGTCGCAGCGTCCGTAGGTGTCTGTCGGCTGTACCGTACAGCGAAATCGATGTCGCCGCGCTTTAGATCATAGACTTCTTCGCTCGCCCTTACTTCCAATGGCGGCTCGGGATTGACCGCATACCACTCCGCAAGGCGTGGCAATAGCCATCGCGCCGCGAAAGCGGTCGTCGCAGTCATCACCAGCGGACGCCGAGCGTTAGCACTTGCGAGCCCATCCATAACGGCGGCGAAATCGTCAAAACCGCGCTTGAGGACAGGCAACAACGTCTGACCAGCTTCGGTGAGCCGTATTGGGCGTGGCCGTCGCTGAAATAGGCAGCAACCGCAAATCTCCTCGAGCAGCTTGACCTGATGGCTAATGGCCGTCGGAGTCTCGCCAAGTTCGGCCGCCGCGTCTCCAAAGCTCATATGCCGTGCTGCCGCCTCGAAAGCGCGCAGGCTGTTAAGGGGTGGCAAGCGTCTCATCCGCAGTATGGTAGATGAATTATTCTCATCCAGCAGCTTATAAATTCGATTTTGCGTAATCCAATATCATCGAGGCACATGAGGACGCATAACAATCGAAGGAATAACCAGATGACCACCTTACTTCACATCGACGCCAGCGCGCGCGGGATCGATCCTGCGCAAGAGCGTCACCGGTCGCTCAGCCGGCAACTCTCCAAAGCGTTCGTCGACGAATGGCTTGCCAGGCAACCTGAGGACCTCATGATTCGGCGCGACGTGGGCCTGGCTCCGCCGCCTGCCGTTAGCCAAGACTGGATCGAGGCCGCTTTTACACCACCGGAGCGGCGCAACGCCGAGCAGGAAAATGTGCTGGCGCTATCAAGCGAGTTCATCGCCGAACTCGAACAGGTCGAGGTCATCGTGCTCGGAACGCCGATGTACAATTACGGCATGCCCGCCGCTCTCAAGGCGTGGTTCGATCAGGTCATTCGTGTGGACAAGACGTTCACCTTCGATCTGGCGCGCGGGGATTTTCCATTGGAGCCGGTCTTTACCGGCAAAACGCTGGTCATGCTGGTAAGCCGAGGCGAGTTCGGCTTTGCACCGGGCGGCATTCGGGAGGAGATGAACCATCTCGAAACACATATCCGCGTCGCGGCCCGCTATCTCGGCGTCGCCCGAGATCATCTGATCGCCATCGAATATCAGGAATTTGGCGATGATCGGCATCGCCAGTCAATTGCGGAGGCGTTTGCGCAAGTTCCCAAACTTGTTGAGACGATCCAGAATTGCAGAGAGGGTGCAGATGAAAACCGCGCCTATAATAATACGGGCGCTCAGCTCCGAGGAAAGTGAGAATCAAGGCGGGGCCATAGATTATAGGCCATAGGCCCTATTTACCGGCCGCGTTTGTCGGCTTCATTCTTCCGTATAACTGGGCTGCAATCCGTCGAGGTTTGCCGCATTGCGATGGACGAGGTCTGTGAGGAAATCTGCAACTGCACGAACACGGGCCGATCCGGCGAGATCAGTATGTATCGCGAGCCAAAGCTCCTGTTCGATCGCATCGACCTCGCTGGATATACGGCGCAGGGTAGGTTCGTTTTCCGCCAAAAAGCATGGCAGGACCGCCAGCCCCAGTCCCGCGCGCGCTGCAACAACTTGCGCATAAAGACTTGAGGTTACGAACGCAGGTGCCTGGCCTTGCAATGTACGATCGATCCATTGCGCGCCGGGCAGGTCGGCATAGTGCTCGGACCATGCGATGAACTCGTCCTTGTCGAACCGTCCGGTGTTCTCGCCGGTCCGGTCCACTTGTCTACGCTGAAGGTAGCTGGTCGATCCGTATAGACCGTATCGCTGCGTCCCGACCCGGCGAATGGAGACATTGCCCTGTATCGGCCGAACGAGGCGTAATGCCAGGTCGGCTTCACGGCGGTTCAGGTTCACAGAACGAATGTCGGTGATGATCTCCAAAGTGAGTTTGGGAAGCTTGGCCCGGAGGTCAGGCAGGGCAGGTATTACGAGAAAGTTTGCGAGGTTCTCAGCCGTGGCGAGTCGCACACGGCCTTCCACGCTTTCGATCGGCTCCGCGCGGCGCTCAAAGGCAATTCCGGCTTCCTCGAACCTTTCCGCGCGACTAATCAGATCCTTCCCCTCATCGGTCAACATATAGCCCGTCTGCGAGCGCTGAAAGAGGCTAACCGCCAGCGTCCTCTCAAGCGTTTCGATCCGTCGTCCAACGGTCGATGCGTTTACGCCAAGCTTCTGTGCTGCCCGATTCAGGCTTCCGGCACGCGCGACGGCAAGAAAATCACGTACGAAGTTCCAGTCTACGTTTTGCATTATTGCAGGATAGTCTTGCATCTATCTGTATTCAAGCATGCTCTATGCAGGGTTAGATGTCGATCAAGCAATGATTTGGAGCTAGCCATGACCGAGACAATTCCCCAACCTTTTCCAACCCGAACTCTCGGCGCTGTCGGTGGCGGCCTGCAGGTATCCGCGCTTGGCCTTGGCTGCATGGGTATGAGCGAATTTTACGGCGCGCGCGACGACGAACAATCGATGTCAACGCTGAATCGGGCCCTCGATCTGGGTATCACCTTTCTGGATACCGCCGACACCTACGGCCATGGCCACAATGAAGAC
This sequence comes from uncultured Parasphingopyxis sp., assembly GCA_905479515.1. The sequence continues at coordinate 22,583 of CAJQMX010000215.1, read as the reverse complement.
CTGATCGGTCGCCTGATTACGGAACGTGGTCGCGACGCGATGACCATCGCCACCAAGTTCGGCATTCAGCGCGAAGAAGGAGCCTACGCGCGCGGTCTCAACAACGAACCCGCCTATGTCCGCGCCGCCTGCGAAGCCTCCCTGAAGCGGCTGGGAACGGACCGTATCGATCTTTTTTACATTCACCGCGTCGAGCCGGACCGCCCGATCGAGGAACCGATGGGCGAACTGGCGAAGCTCGTTGCCGAGGGTAAAATCCTGCATGTTGGTGTGTGCGAGGTTGGCCCGGAGACGCTTCGCCGTGCCCATGCCGTTCACTCGATAACAGCGTTGCAGAGCGAATATTCGCTCTGGACCCGCGACCCCGAGGACGGCCCGCTCGCCCTCTGCCGCGAACTTGGCATCGGATTCGTGCCCTACGCGCCGCTCGGTCGCGGTTTTCTGACTGGGCAGATGACCTCGACCGACAGCTTGGCCGATGACGATTTTCGCCGCGCCAATCCCCGCTTCTCGCGTGAGAATATCGACGGCAACCTTGCAATCGTCCGCAAGGTGACGGAACTGGCGCGGGAAAAGGCCTGCACTCCCGCGCAACTCGCGCTTGCCTGGGTGTTGGCGCAGGGCGACCATATCGTACCGATCCCTGGCACCAAGCGGATTGCGTATCTCGAACAGAATGCCGGCGCGCTCGGCGTTGAACTGACAGCTGCCGATCTCGAACGTCTTGATCGGTTGGTGCCGCCGGGCTCAGCGCACGGTGAGCGCTATACGGCCGAAGGCATGAAGGGGGTCAACGCATGACTCATGTTCCGGCCTGCTCATCCTACCAAGCGACACATATCACACGCAGGGTGAGGTAATCACAATGGACCAAGCTGTAAGACTCACCCGTACCGGCAACGCGGACCTTTTGGAAGTTTCGGCGCACGAACCCCAGGAGCCGGGACCGGATGAAATTCGCATCCGTCACGATGCGATCGGCGTCAACTTCATCGACATCTATCATCGCACCGGTCTGTATCCGCTCGCGCTTCCCGCCATTCTCGGCGTCGAGGGCGCGGGAGTTGTCGAAGCGGTCGGGCGCGGCATCGCCGATCTGCAGGTTGGCGACAGGGTCGCCTATGCTGGCGCTCCGGTTGGGGCCTACGCCTCGACACGGCTGCTACCTTACAACCGCGTCATTCCCCTGCCGGCGGATATTCCTTCGAAGCTCGCCGCCGGATCGATGCTGCGCGGACTGACCGCGCATATGCTGCTAACCCGAATATATGCGGTCGGTTCGGGTGACACGGTTCTCGTTCATGCCGCCGCAGGTGGGCTGGGCGGCTTGCTCGTGCGTTGGGCGAAGCAGCTTGGCGCAAAGGTGATCGGTACGGCTGGATCCCCTGAGAAAGCTGCGCGGGCCACAGCCCATGGCGCCGATCACATCATCGTCGGTCGCGCTGCCGATATCCTCTCCGAGGTCACCAACCTGACAGAAGGTGTCGGCGTCGATTTCGCCATCGACGGTATTGGCGGCGATATGCTGATGCAGACGATTGCCTGTGTTCGGCCTTTCGGGACTGTCGCTAGCATCGGGCAGGCCGCAGGTCCGATCCCGCCGATCGACGTGGACGCACTGGGTCCGAAGAGATCGCTAACGCTCGCACGCCCCAGCGTGATGGCCTATGCCGCAGACCCTGTCATCTATCCGGTCGCAGCCGCGGCAGTACTCGCGGCCATGAAAGCCGGTATTGCAGCCGAAATCGGCGGCGAATATCCTTTGGCTGAAGCCGCCAGAGCGCATGATGATCTGGAGAGCGGTCGGACCACGGGCAGCCTGCTACTGCTGCCATGACGAAAGCCCGCAATCGCATATATCGGTCGAATGGTCGTTTTCGGTCACCATACACGGGTAAAATCTAGCTGACCGTCGCTCGTTCAGCCAAAATGTCTAGCAACACTCTGATACGGGGCAGTAACGGTCCACCGTGGCTGAGTCTGAACGGACCCGTAAAGTCCCATTCATGGGACCATGCAACTTCATCGTCAAGGCACACAAACGCAGGTCTGAAGCTTAAGTGGTCACGCTACTAACTACTCTATCCCCGGGATTCTTCCGACCTGATCAGCAAGGAAATCAACAAAAAGTCGAACACGAGCAATGTCTGCGCGCTCTGGTACTATCAGCATGCTGATAGGCACACTTGGCAACGAATAGTTCGACAGAATCGGTTCAAGACGGCCAGCGGTCAACAAGTCGTCGACAAGCCACTGATGAGCGGGACCAAAACCGCGCCCGGCCGCAAAAGCCTCGCGTGCGGCAAGTCCATGATCGACAAGCAAGCTTCCGCCAACTCTCACCTCATGGCGTTCATGGCCCGGCCCCTGCAACGCGAGTGTTTCGCTTCCCGCCACATTTGTCATTCGAATGCCCTCATGCCCAGACAGATCCTCTGGGACAGCCGGCCTCCCCCGCGCTTTGAGATAACTCGGTGCGGCAACGAGCAGACGCCTAGATTGCCCAAGTGCCCGCAGTTTCATGGAACTATCGGCAAGCGGGCCGAGGCGAAGAGCGATGTCAACGCCCTCCCGGACGAGATCGACACGCTCGTCGGTTAAGCTGAGGTCGATCCCGATATCGGGATATCGATCTTGAAAGTCAAAGATCAGCCGACAGACGTGCAAAACCCCGAAGGCCGCCGTACAGGAAATTCGGACTGCGCCGACGGCCGCGTCCCGCGCAGTCCGCGCTTCGTCATTAGCTTGCTCAACAAGGCGCATAATCCGGACGCCGTTAGCATAGTAGTGGCTACCTTCTTCGGTCATCGTCACCCGTCGGGTAGTCCTGCTGAGTAATGATACGCCTACAGCCTCTTCAAGCTCCCTTAGATGCCGAGAGACCGTCGCTTGGCCGATTCCGAGTTCTCGCGCGACCGCCGACAGGCTTCCCCGTTCGGCAACCCGGACAAACGTCCGCATACGCTCCAGTGTCACGCCAGATTTATCCATAATACGGCACAATCATATCCATTATCGTCATCTACCGCATCATCCGTGAATCGGCTACTTCAAACTTCAGAAGAAGGATGAAGTTATGACATCGACAATACCTAATACGATGCGTGCCGCCGCGATTAACCGGTTCGGCGGCGTCAACGAGATCAAGCTGCAAACGCTCCCTGTACCCGATATCGCCGACGACGAGATTCTGATCCGCGTCGAATCTACGGGGGTAGGTGTCTGGGACGTTTGGGAACGCGAAGGGCACTTTCACGAACTCTTTCGCGAAACGTATGGCTTCGAGCCCAAATTTCCTTACGTGATCGGCTTCGACGGGGCAGGCACGATCGTCGCAGTGGGCAAAGCCGTCACGCGGCATAAAGTAGGTGAGCGTGTCTACGCCGACCGGCACATGAACCCCAAAGGCGGGTTCTATGCCGAATATGCTGTCGTAAACACCGACTATGTCTATCCCATTCCGAGCGGCCTAACCGTTGAGCAGGCGGGCGCGATGCCGGTCGATGCGATTACCGCACTGTTGGGACTCGATAACGTTCTTGGCCTCACAAAGGGCGAGTCCGTCCTGATATTTGGTGCCGGTGGAGGGCTGGGCCATCTAGCGGTGCAACTCGCCAAACGCATGGGCGCGCGCGTGTTCGCAGTCGCCTCAGGTACGGACGGTGTGGCCCTAGCTGAACGCTTGGGTGCCGATGTCACTGTAAACGGCCGCGAAGTTGATGTGGCCGCCGCCGCCCGTAAGTTTATGCCCGGCGGCATTGACACGGCACTTCTTACCGCTGGCGGCGAGGCGGCCGAGCAGGCGTTGGAGAGTTTGCGCGAGGGCGGACGTGTCGCCTATCCCCGCGGCGTCCAACCCGAGCCCAAAGATCGAGCCGACCGGGTCGTCAGTCAATACGTGGGCGATAACCCTGGTCCGGGCGTAGTTGAGAAACTCAATCGGTTGATCGCGTCTGGTCCGTTCGAGGTCCACGTCTCGCGCACATTTCCGCTGGAACATGCCGCCGAAGCTCACCGCGTCCTTGATGAACACTATCTCGGCAAGCTCGCTTTAAAGCCGGGTTGAAGATGAAGGCCGGACAAAGGTGTTATCATTTGACGAGCAATTGAAGTGGGATTGCGCCGTCTCCGCTACTTTTTGGCTGCAGCCGACGAACTGAGCTTTCGCCGCGCATCCGATGTGGTCGGCGTGAGCCAATCGGTCATGTCTCGTCAGATTGCTGCGCTCGAGAACGAATTCGACGTTGCCTTGTTCGAGCGCAGAAGCACCGGTGCCCGCCTTGCCAAGGTAGGTCGAGTGTTCCTTACCGATGCGAGAAGGATCGTAACCGACGCTGACCGAGCCCACAGACGGTCATGGCAGTGGCGTTTGGAGCCGAGGGTCGACTGCGGCTGGCGATATGCGAAGATGCAACTACTTCAACATTCGCAGCCATCATATCTGCTTATCGTAAGCGATGCCCAGCTGTTGAATTGGATTTGTTCGAAATACCGAGCGCTATGCAGGCAGCGGCCCTTCGTCGCGGAGAGATCGATGCAGGCCTTCTGATGCCTCCCGTGAAGATGGATGGCATTCAGCTTGACGAACTGTGGTGTGAGCGATGGTTGGTTGCAATGCCGAGCGACCATCGCTTCGCGGACATGGCCACCATCCCGATCAGCGAATTGGCGGGCAAAAATTTTATCGCTGCGCATCCCGAGTTCGACCCTGGATGCCAAGCTCAGAGCAAGACGATGTTCGCCGAAGCGGGTATTCAGCCCTATATCGTCACATTAGCGTTTCGCAGGGTAACGATGGCGACACTGGTGCAATCGGGAGCAGGCATCACGCTGGTTCCGGTCGCATCTTCTGGCGTTACGATTGAGGGTTTCGTGACACGCCCATTGTTGTCCGGCGAATACCAAATGCACGTCGCAGTCGCGTACGCGACGCACATGGTCAATCGGTACGAAACGCCCGTAAAAGGTACGTCGGACATCTCGGATATCGGCGCATCGACCGCCGATGCTCTTGAAGAGACCGATGTCGTGGTTGCGCTGACGCGCGTTCTTCGGGAGTAGGCGCGGGAGTTCACCAAACGGGGTCGCCCGCATGGCTGCATGGTTTCGACAGCGGTCCTGACTTGCGCGACGGAAAACGAGCCGGTGGCCCGTCATGTCGCCGGTTTGCGTGCAGCAACGCTCAACATCATCCGGGCACGTATCGAGCGCGGTATTTCCGAGGCTCAGTTGCGGCCGGACACCGATGCCGAAGCCCTTGCCCGTTTCATCGGCGCGATGATTCAGGGCATGTCGGTGCAGGCGCAGGATGGTGCGCCCGGAAAGGCGCTGTCGGCACTTGCCGACCACGCCGTAGCCGAAATCGAACGGCATCGCGCATAGTGTTTCTCCCATATCCGCGCGACACTTTTCTGCTCCCGTAACCTTGATTTGCGGCGTCATGATGCGAGCCTCCGCGCGGATGCGGGAGCAAGGCTCAGCAGGCCGATAAGCGCCAGCGCGAGTCCGATCCAGAGAGGTGAGGTCAACCCATAGCCTGCGCTGATGCCGAGGCCGCCCGCCCACGCACCGAAGGCGAGACCGATATTGATGACCGAGACGTGGACCGTGTTGACGAGCGGCCCAGCCGAGACGGTTCTCATCACCCGCGCGACCATGGCCGGGTTCATGGGCAAGCCCGCAAAGCCGATCACAACGAAGGCTGCGACGGCAACGACGGCGTTACCGGCGAAGAACGCAAACGCGGCCAGGGCTACTGACAGAGCTATCAGGCCACCGGTCAGGATCGGGAAGATATAGCGATCCGCGTAACGACCGATCACCAGATTGCCGACAACGGTCGCCGCGCCATAGCCCGCCAGCAGGCCAGGAATCGCCGACGGCGCGAGGCCTGTAACTTCGGTGAAGATCGGGGAGAAGTAGCTGAATGCGGCGAATGTCGCCCCAATGATCAGCCCGCTCGTCGCGAAGGCAGCCCACAGCCGGCCATTTCGGAACGAGTTCAGTTCACTTGATAGGTCCGATGCCTTCGTCTCGCTCTCGGCCCCCGCCGTTTTCGCCCCGGGCACCAGGAACGCGACCACAGCGGCACACACGACCGCCAGAACAACGATTGCCCAGAAGCTCGCACGCCAGCCGAAATTCTGCTGGACAATCGTCGCGGCAGGCACACCGAGCACGGTGGCGAGCATCAGTCCGGCCAGGACGAGGGATGACGCACGGCCCCTTTGATCGGGGGCGACCAGATCGGCGGCAATCGAGATGGAAACGCCGAAACATGCCGAGCCGGCCACGCCTGTCAGAACGCGCGCGGTCGCCATGATGCCATAGTTCGACGTGCTGGCGGCGACAAAGCTGGCGATAATATAGACGCCGAGCAAGACAAGCAGTGCCACCTTGTTGGGAACACCGAACCTGAGGAGCAGCACGGTCAAGATTGGACCTCCGACGACCATGCCCGCCGCGTAGAGCGAGATAAGATTGCCGACCTGGGCAACAGAAACATCGAATGCCAGCGAGAGCGCAGGCATCATTCCCGCTACCATGAATTCAGATGTTCCCAGCATGAAGCAGATCATGCCGAGAAAATAGACGACCAGCGGCATGCCGGCCGCAGCGCTGGCAGCACTCGCTCGTTCGTTTTCGACATCGGCGGATAGGCAGGACTGCATGTCGCTCATCAGGCGCGATCCTTTTCTGTAATCTGGTTTACATAAATAGCTATCGGCCTTGCCATGTGTGGTCAAGCGATTTATATAAACGAAATTACAGAAAGGACCATCATGGCGCCGCGTGGCCGACCCCGAAGCTTTGACCGTGAACAGGCACTTGAGCGGCTGATGGAGGTGTTCTGGTCGAAGGGCTACGAAGGCACGCAGCTCAACGACCTGATGGCGGCGATCAATGTCGGCCCGCCGAGCTTTTATGCCGCCTTCGGTTCCAAGGAGGCGGCGTTCATGGAAGCCGTGGACCTGTATCTCGCCGAGGTCGGATCGCGTCCCATGCAGCCGCTGGAACACGCGCCCACTGCACGGGAAGGCATCCGGGGCATGCTGGAGGGCAGCGTCGAGGTCGCCTTGTCCACCAAACCCGGTGGATGCATGCTGATCCTCGGGGTGGTCAATTGCCTCCCCGAAAACCAGCCTGCACGCGAATACCTTCTCAATGCCCGTCGGAAGACCGTGGAACTGATCCGGGCATGCCTGCGGCGCGGCGTCGAAGACGGCAATCTTCCTGAGGGGACGGACATTGACCGTCTTGCCGCCTTCTATCATGGCGTCATGCAGGCGATTTCCTTCCAGGCGCGCGACGGGGCCACGCGCCCGGAGCTGGAGGCGTTGATCGAGCCGGCGTTGTCTGCGCTGCCTCTCCCGGCATGAGGCTCCGCCCGCACCGATTATCATGCCCACGCGCCGCCGCATCGCAGGATTAACCCGCCATCGGCGGATTGAGCCGCGCAAAGCCCTCCTGCCGCCGATAAGGCGAGTGGGGATAGGGCGCGGTCACAGTGCTGGCCTCGTCCAGCTTTGCAACCTGCTCTGGCGTGAGCTTCCAGCCCACTGCGCCGAGGTTCTGACGAAGCTGCTCCTCATTGCGCGCGCCGACGATGACCGTGGAAACGGTCGGGCGTTGCAGCAGCCAGTTCAGTGCGACCTGCGGGACCGTCTTGCCGGTTTCCTCTGCCACGGCGTCGAGCGCATCGACCACGCGATAGAGATATTCGTCTTCCACCGGCGGACCGAAGCTGGCGGTCTCATGCAGGCGGCTGCCTTCGGAGTCAGTAAATGGGTCGAGTTCGACAACCGCAAACGGCCCATTTCGCCTAAGGCGCACACCTCTGACCGTCTTACGTCGGCTGAAAAAGGATGAAACACGAACCGATCAGCTTGATGAGAAAACAGCTGAAGCTACGTCGGGCCTTGCCCAAATGAGGGTGAGTAGCTGGCTTCCCAGAAATTTTCTCAGCGCTGATTTATTTACCGTGTTTCATCCACCAGGCGTGCATGCAGTGGAACATGTCACTTAGGTCAACCGCCTTATCAGTCGCTGTGTATTCGACGCGTGGCGGCACTTCGGCATAGACTTTACGGTGCACGAGCCCGTCTTTTTCAAGTGTGCGCAATTGATTGGTCAACATTGTCTGGGTGACGCCGCCTATCATCCGGCGCAGCTCGTTGAACCGCTTCGTTCCACGAAAAATGAGTATCTGAAGCACAATTAACTTCCATTTACCCCCTATCAGTTGCGCAATGTCCGGCATCGGGCAAAGTTCTTCAAGATCAATACCTTGGTCATCTTCTACAAACGCTGCTTTATCTAAAGACACGGGTTTCTCCTCCATTAGTATGATTACTGATACTATATACGAAATTACTGCCTACTTGTGTAATGGTACCGGATTGATATTATTTCTTCAACGCGATTTGGAGAAATTTTAACATGCTTACTTTGCATACATTCAGTGGCGCGCCGCGTGGGTGGCGAGTTTTGATGGGCCTGATATTCAAGGGGCTGAAGGCTGACGTTCGGTTCATGAGCTACTCTGATGCAGATCATTTCAAACCTGAGTTCATAGCTCTAAATCCCAGGTCCACCGTGCCTATCTTGGAAACCAAAGATGGCGTGCTGCGCGACTCCATCGCTATCCTCGCATGGCTTGACCGCGCTTATCCTGCCAAGCCTCTTTTCGGGTCTACACCTGCGCAGGTAGGAGAAATTTGGCAAATCACGATGGAATGCTGTGATTATCTGCGCGAGGCCAACCGCAAACTGCTGACGCCTGTTTTCGCCGGTGACGGAACCATTCCAAAGCAAAACAGCACTGAGCGTTTGGCCCTACAAGTGGCAGCCGATCTGGCCCACCGTGAATGCGCCTATCTGGAAAACATCCTTTCTGATGGCCGGTTATATCTGTGCGGCAAAGCCCCAAGGGCTGCAGACGCCGTCGCATATCCTGAAATTCAGTTGTTGGAACGCGCAGTCGAAACAAAATCTGATTTGCTCGCAGCACTTGGTTTTGATCGGCCGACCAAGCTCTACCCAAGAGTTTCTGCTTGGATGGACCTGCTAAAAAGCGACCCCGCCGTGGATGCAACGACGCCGACGCATTGGAAAGCGACTTCATCACCAGCCGAGTCCGCAGCATAACAAACGAAGGAAATGATCATGAAACCGACTAAAATCGTTGACCGACAAGAGTGGTTGGCCGCCCGCCGTGCCTTACTCGAAATGGAGAAGGCACATACCAGGCAAAAGGACGAAATTACAAATGCGCGCCAGGCACTGCCGTGGCTAAAGCTGGACCAAGACTATTTGTTTCAGACCGACACGGGCGAAGTACCGATGGCGGAGCTGTTTGGAGATCACAGCCAACTGATCGTCTATCACTTCATGTATGGTCCCGAGTGGCAAGCGGGCTGCGTCAGCTGTTCGTTCTGGGCTGACAGCTTTAATGGATTGGCACCGCATCTGGCTCAAAAGGATATTGCATTTGTCGCAGTATCCAGTGCGCCGATGTCAATGATTGCGCCGTTCAAGAAACGGTTGGGGTGGAGCTTTGACTGGGTTTCTTCGGCACCAAGCAGCTTCAATTCGGATTTTGATGTGGGGTTTGGTCCAGACCGGGCCACCGACAGGCCGCTGATGTACAATTTCAAGGAAATTGAATCGGCCTTCATGGATGAAATGCACGGTACAAGCGTCTTTGTAAAAGGCGATGATGGTGCAATCTATCATACCTACTCCACCTATGGCCGGGGTCTGGATGTGACCAATGCCGCCTACAGCTATATCGACATGACCCCCAAAGGGCGCAACGAAGCGCCCGAAGGCAATCCGATGAGTTGGGTGAAGCACCATGACGCATACTGAAAGCGGTCTTGGCCCGCTCATGCGTGCCACCCCGTTTGCCAGACTTGTGATACTAGCCGTAATCGGATGTTGCTGGATTTTTTTGTTGTCTGGTATGGGGATGGGCGACATCAAAATACATATGCCCACCCCTATCGGCATGGTCATGATGTGGTGGGTGATGATGTTGGCGATGATGTTGCCCGGCACATTGCGCCATCTGCTCGTGCAAGGTGACACCCAAGCAGGGATTGGCCCATTCTTGGGATTATTTCTTTCGGGGTATGCACTGGTTTGGTTTGGGTATGCGCTGGCCGCCACGGCACTACAATACGGGCTGGTGTCCGCTGCGATTTTGCACCCTATAAAGATGTCGAGCACCAACGCGTTCTTTAGCATTGCGATACTGAGTGTTGCGGGCGCCTTTCAGTTTACGAACATAAAAACGAACAGTCTCATCGGATGTCAGGAACGCCGGTCAACGCGAAACCCTCTGGTCGCCGGGCTGGCGTATGGCGTGCACTGCATGACGGCATCTATCGCATTAATGTCTCTGCTTTTTGTGGGTGGGGTCATGAATATTTACTGGATTGTTTCGCTGACACTGATCGTTGCGATTGAAAAACTTCTATCTGACCCACGTGCGTTCAGCGTGGCCATCGGGTTGGGCTGTTTTCTGACGGCGGCGGCAATCGCTTTCTCAACCTTCTAATCCTCTAAAAGGACAATCTCATGTTAAACAAACGGCAATTTTTGCTGGGCGCTATAGGTGTGCCTGGGCTTGTGTTAGCGGCTGGAAACGCGGCAGCGCAAACTCATCTTAGCGGCGCTCATTCGACAGCACATCAACAGATCAACGCGCTTCTGAATGAATATGCGCGAACGCTAGACACTGGCCGTGTTGAAGACTGCGCTGCATTGTTTGCGCATGCCGACTTTACAATCGAAGGCATAGCGTCGGTTCGGGGCAAAGATGGTGTAGCGGGCTTGTTTTCTGTCATCATCCTTTACGAAGACGGCACACCCCGCACCAAGCATCTGATCTCAAACGTCGAAATTGAGGTTTCAAACGATGGGGCAACCGCCCGAGCGTTCAGCTATCTAACGGTCATGCAGCAGGTCGGCTCGCACCCACTACAACCGATTTTTTCAGGTGCCTATGCCGATGAGTTTTCACTGAAAGAAAACATTTGGGTATTCACGTCGCGCACAATTTCAGGCGCTCTCATTGGCGACATGAGCTTGCATCTTACCACGCCACCAAATTGAGCAGGTCAAAAATGATGAAACACCCAAACATGGAACGCAACTTCAAAAGCGCATTGATTATCGGCGGAAGTCGCGGCACCGGCCGCGCAATGGCCAAGGTATTTGCCGAACAGGCGATACAAACTACGGTGGTAGCACGCCACGAAACGGCATTGCAGGAACTACAGGCAGAGGTCCCTGAGCTACAAACAATAGCCATCGACGCCGCCGCAGACGGTGTGGCTCAGTCGCTGATGCAGGAAGTTGCACCTGACCTACTTTGCCTTGTCGGAGGTAATGCGCCTAAAATGGGGGCGTTCCACCTGCAAGACTGGGAAACTTTCAGTGAATCATGGGCCACAGATGTCAAAATCAGTCATAGTTTTCTGACTGCTGCTTTAACAATGCCGATGGCAAGGGGCGGCACCATCGTTACCTTTTCCAGTGGTGCCGGGCTATCAGGATCACGTCTGACCGGCGGTTATGCTGGTGCCAAGAGAATGCAGCATTTTCTGCCTGAATATGCGCAGCGCGAAGCGGACTTAATGGCTTTGGGCCTGTCCATCTATTCGATAATCCCAAAGCAGTTGATTGAAGGATCAGAAATCGGCGAAACGGCAGCCGCAGCCTATGCCGATGCAACCGATAAATCGGTCGCCGCCTTCAAAAACCAATGGGACCGCTTGATGACACCAGAAATGATTGCAGAAAACGTTCTGGATCTGATCACAGATGAAAGCGCTTCCAAGTCCAAGACATTCATCCTTACTGGATCTGGGCGGACAGCAGCATGACAAAATCCGTACTCTTCATGTGGCTAGGGGCGTTTGTGGTGACGGTGTTTACAAGCATTACGTGGCACGCTGTCATTTTTGAACAAACGTATCTCAAATTGGGTGTGTTCACGCGAATGAACGACCCGATTTATGCCTTTGGCGCGCTCGCCTGGGTGTTCGAGGCGACGGCAATCACCCTGTTGTTCCTGCATTCCTCTTGGCGCGAGGATGGCCTGAAAGGAGCACTCAAACTTAGTTTTGCAGCCAATCTGTACCTTGCCGGCTCCACGCTGATGGGCACTGCTGCCAAAGTAGAGATCAATGATTTATCACTTTTCTTCTTATTGGCTGGTAGTTTTTTGATTGTGCACTCGATCGCCTTTGGGCTTTGGTTGCACATTTCTGAGAACCATTTAACAAGGACGAGTTGATCGTATGAAAGTATATATAACTTAACGGGCCACCGTCATGGTATCCACGTCCGCCACACTGAAGTAAACCGCCCAGAGCGGAACAAAGCCCGCCCCTTCCGGGGCTTTCATCATGCCGCCGACGCCTTCGCCGTCTTCCGCTGCGAAAACCCGGTAGTGGCGCCCCGGTGCGCCCGGCATCTTCGGCAGATCCATCATGCGACGCACATGGTCTATCGCTACGAAACGTCCGCTAAAGACACGCCGGACATTTCGGATATCCGCACTGCCTGCTGGGACGAGCTCGACATCGACTATCGTGATGCGGACGGAGTTCAGACCGAACGGCGCATCTATCCGCTGTCCATGGTCTATCTCGATACCGGGTGCGGATTGCTCGCCCGGTGTTGCCTCAGACAGGATTTTTGAAAGTTCCGGATTGAGCGGATCGAAGCATTCCAACCGACCAACGAGAGTTTTCGCCCAAATCGTGTCAGGCTACTCCGCGACTATCTTGCTCAATTATCGTGAATCCGGGTGCCGGTTTCGCATAGGCATTCGATACGACAGACGCGCACGTACTGCGATTGAGCACTCGGTCGGAGGCCCAAACAACCATTTCGCAAAACGATGACGACCAGATGAATGGCTCTGTCGCGAGGCGCGAGTAATACATTGTTTATGAAGAGCAAAGTGGTGCGCCGCGCTGGATGAAAGCGAGAACAACTTCTACGCCATAAGGATGATTGCCGCAGTCGTGGCCGAATGAATGGACTAATATCCCACTGTAAACGCCTCCCGCCTGTGTTTGGGCGTTTCAGCCTCGTCGAGGATTGCTACTGCAAAATCCTCCATTGAAATGCGTGAGGCGCCATCGTCATCGACCACAAGCGTGTCGCCGCCGAGGCGATAATGCCCGGTTCGCTCACCCGGCTCCAGTATCGCGGGTGGCGACAGATAAGTCCATTCGGCGCGAATTTCAGCTAGGCAGAGTTCATATTGGGCCTGACAGGCACGCGCGATTGCAACGGTGGATGTGGGCAGAAAACCAGGCGCGCTCAGCACCGTTTCGCCGCCCCGATCAGGTAGCAAAAGCCGCGCCGCGCCGCCGACAAGAAGCAGACGAAAGTGCGCGGTCGCTGACACATCAAGAAGCGAATGGGTGAGCTTGACCATGGTCTCTTCCTGCCCCTCTGGGGGGCGGACGGCGCTGATGATCAGATCCTGCCCGTCAGCCGCCTGAACCACCTGCTGCGGATTAGACACATCGGCGACGAGTTGGCGTACAGATTCGGGCAGCCTGTCGAGCTGCGCCTTCGTCCTGACGACGCCGGTGACGTCATGGCTGCGGCGCAACGCCTCTCCGACGATGCGGCTTCCGACGTCTCCGGCGGCTCCGAAAATTGTGATGTTCATGAGTTGTCTCCTTGAAATGGGCGAGTAGGCAGGTTAGTCGGACCGCGCTTTGCCCAGCGTCACCAAGGCGACGCCAGCGGCAATCAGCGTCGCGCCGAGAAACAGGCCCTCGGGCGGCGCTTCACCTTGCAGAAAAATCGCGACCGGCACGCCGACGATGGCGCCAACCGCGCCGAGCAGGCTCAGCAACACCGGCCCTCCTGTCTTTTGCAGCAGGAAAAGCAGCAGAAACTGGCCTGCGAAGACCACCGCCTGCGCGGCAATCAGGACGAACGGCAGATTCGTGTCCATGGGAACGCCGAGGGCGAAACCGGGCAGAAAGCCCGCTCCCAAAAGCATGATGGCAGCCGCGATCAGCATGCCCGGCGCCAAGGCATCCGCCGAGACGCCTTCGGGCCAGCGTAGCGTGCGATAGAGATTGCCGATGGCAAGCAAGGCTGGCCCCGCGAGGGCAAGCGCGATCCATGACGCATCGGCGTCGGGCGCGGAAAATTTACGCGCCGCCAGAACACCTGCCCCTGCCAAAGCCGCAGCAACGCCCGCCGCGCGGACTGTCTGGAACCGCTCCATCCCAAGCGCCAGTGCTCCGACATAGGTCAATAACGGCGGCAAGGCGATGATCAGCGCCACGAAGCCGGCACCAACATGCGGGATTGCGGAAAAGAAGATCAGATTGGAGCCGGCAACTCCGACAAGGGCGGATACTGCATAATATTCAAGCGTGCGCGTACTGATGGGCGGCAGATCACGGCGCAGCGCCGCCACGGCCATCAGCAGAAGCGCCGCACCGGTGATCGACCAGAACAGGAACGCCAGCGGCTCAATTCCGGTATCGCCCGCGAGTTTTGCAAAGTTCGTGGAAATGCCTAGCAACGAACCGCCTGCCAGAAGGGACAGCAGCGGCACGAGCCATGCGCCTTTCTGCGACTGCATCATGAAATGGTTCTCCGGGGTGACATTGTCTTGACCTCAAGATAAACATATAAATCTTGACGTCAAGACATATCGGTGCGAAATCTTTTCGCATGGATCATGTCGACAGAATTTTGGAACAGTGGCGCCGAGAGCGGCCGGATCTTCAGGTCGCTCCCATGGGCACGATCGGGCGACTCAAGCGACTCAATCAGTATCTCGCGCGCGGCATGGAAAAGACCTTTGCAGCGCACGGGCTGAACCATGCGAGTTTCGACGTTCTGGCGACCCTGCGCCGTTCTGGCTCGCCATATGCGCTGTCGCCGGGCGAGTTGATGGCGTCGACCATGGTGACATCAGGTACGATGACAAACCGCATCGACCAACTGGAAAAGGCAGGGCTGGTTGAACGCGTCAGAAATCCTGACGATGGTCGCAGCTTTCTCGTGTCGCTTTCAGTACGTGGGCGCGAAATCATCGACAAGGCCGTCACGGACCATGTCGAGACACAGGCGAAACTGGTCGCCGCCCTGACCGATGAACAATGCGCACAACTGGACGAATTGCTGGGGCAATTCATGAGTGCGTTTGAGCGCACCTAGACGCGCTTAACGACAGTCAGGCAACGTTTGGATTGTCACGGGCATTCGCTTGGGCGGTTTGGACGCTGCAATCCGACGTCTCGCAATTGGCGGTAAATGGTGCACCCGACTGGATTTGAACCAGTGGCCTTCGCCTTCGGAAATCTCGATGTCGATGCCGGGATGATCTTCCCGGTATACGGCACGCAGTCTGCGAGGAAGCTGCGGGGAATCAGGGTATGGACGCCGATGCGAAGGCGACCACATTCCCCTGACGCGGCCATGTCGGCGGTCTTCACGGCATGGTCGAATTGGTCGATGCCGCCTCTATCTGCTCGATGAAATGGCGTCCCGCCTCGATCAGCCGGACGCCTCTCGCATGGCGCTCGAACAGGAGGATGCCAAGGTCTTCTTCCAGCGCCTTCACACGCGCGCTGACGCTGGATTTCGCGACGCCTAGCGCGTTCGCCGCGTGGCGAAAGTTCAGATCCTCGGCGACAGCGAGCGTCTGAAACAATGACGCAAGGGGAATGCGAAACCCCAACAGGGTCGGTATCCCCCATTGACGATCAATCATCGGTGCCAAACGCCGCCGCATCGCTACTTTCCGATATTCAAGCCCTCCTGCGTATGTGAGGAAAACCATGCTGGCGGGCCGAGATAACGATGACGAGCGTGAAGACGAGAAGGACGATCAACGTCCAAGGGAACACATCGACGCCGGCATTTTCCAGAAGCAACCCGCCAACGATCCCGCCGCCCGCCATGGCGAGGTTCCAGACGGTGACGATCATGGACTGCGCAACATCGGCAGCCTCTCCGGCAGCCTTTGCCGAGGCAGTCTGGAAGAGCGTTGCCGCGCCACCCCAGGCAAGTCCCCATACTACGACGCCGATGACAACTGCCGTAGCGTTCGTGCCCTGAACGCCCAAGATCAGAGCAGCGACAATGAAGAGGACCGCACTGCCCAGCACGAGTTCGCGCAGCCAACGATCGATCAGAACCCCGACGACCCAGATGCTCACCAGCGCGATGATGCCGAAAACGAGAAGGACCAGATCGACGCGCTCGTTGAGACCGGACTGCACAAGAAACGGCGCGATGTATGTATAGAGGATATTGTGCGCGAGCACGAAAGCGAAAGTGGCGAACAGGACCGAACGAAGGCCCGGAATCCTGACGACGCTCGCCAGCGATAAGCGCCGTTCGCCCTTCTGGCCGGGAAAATCGGGAAGGCGCAGCGAAACCCAAAAGAACAAGAGCACCGCGAACAGGCTCATCAGGCCGAAGACCACACGCCATCCCGTTAACGTGGCAAGAAAGGTGAGGGCTGGAATGCCGATCGACAGTGCCAACGGAATGCCGACCATTGCGATGGTCATGGACCGCCCTTTTAGGTGCTTGGGCACCATGCGGACGGCGTAACCGGCCACCAGCGCCCACAGAAGGCCCGCGAAAATGCCCGCCACGAAACGTGCGCCTATGGTCAGTGCGTAGCTGGTGGACAGCGCAGTGACGAGATTGACGACCGCAAAGCCGCCGATGGCGATGAGCAGGAGGGGACGGCGGCGTATTCCTTGCGTCGCCGCCGTCAGCGGGATGGCCGTGAGAAGGGTTCCGATGGCATAGACGGTAACGAGTTGGCCGATCAGCGCTTCGGAAACCACCAAATCATTGCTCATCAACGGCAGGATGCCTGCCGGCAACGCCTCGGTGAGCACGGTGACGAAAGTGGCAAGCGCCAGCGCCAAAAGCTTCATCAGCGGGAGGCGATCCGGCGGCGCAGCGTTTTGAGGTGAATATGTCGGTTGGTCTCCCAACGCTTCGCATGTCTGGTTTGTAGAACTCATAGAGGGCCTCTGCAATCTGTAGGTTATCGGTTCGGAAGGCAGCGGCGCGCGGCGTTCGGCGCTTATCGCCCCTTCGGTCTCCACATAATTCAGATGCGCAGCATCGATAATTGAGATACAATTCCAAACATAACGGAATAATATTCTGAAATAGTGAGGTTTGGTTGGACACGTTCGGAACTTTGAAGATTTTCGTCCGAGCTGCCGATGCTGGCAACTTCACTGCTGCGGGGCAGTCGTTGGGCCTGTCATCCTCGGCCGTTGGCAAGGCGATAGTGCGGCTCGAAGAGCATCTGGGTGTGCGCCTGTTTCATCGCTCGACGCGCACCGTCACGCTGACACCGGAGGGTGCGTGCTTTCTCGAACGGAGCCGGCGCATTCTGGGCGAGCTTGAAGCAGCCGAACTGGAAGTTGCCAGCACGCGCGAGACGCCAAGCGGAACTCTGCGTGTCAGCTTACCACTCGCGGGCATGTTGATGATGCCCGCCCTGATCGCCTTCATGCAGGCGTATCCCGAGATCGAACTCGACCTCGATTTCACCGACCGCGTGGTGGACGTGATCGACGAGGGGTTCGATGCCGTTATCCGTGCGGGCGATGTCAGTGACTCGCGCCTGATGACGCGCACTCTCGGCCCGTTTCGGCTGATGCTAGTCTGCTCACCCAGCTATATCGAGCGACATGGCGTGCCCCGAACACCCAATGATCTGCAAAATCACGCCTGTCTGCACCATCGATACGCGACGAGCGGCAAACTGGAGCGCTGGCCGCTCATCGAGGATGGAAGGGTGATCAGCATCGATCTTCCGCAAACGGCAGTGGGGAATACCATCGAGCCATTGATCGACATGGCCGCTGCTGGCCTCGGTATCGCATCTCTGCCCGATTTCGCGATCCGGGATCAATTGCGAAGCGGCCGATTGAAGGCTGTGCTTGAAAAGCACACACGGCATGATGGGACGTTCCGACTTCTTTGGCCGTCGAGCCGACATATGTCGTCCAAGCTGCGGATCTTTGTGGATTTCATGAGTGAAAATCTCTTCATTGCACGATAAGCCATCACAATCCGAGACCCCATTGCCGGCCCAACTGCCATGAGACCGAGCCGCCCTGCACAACGCCCGCGACCCCGCGGCCGAACTGGTGGTCGATGACCGGCCGCCAAGAGACAAGGGTGAACTCATGGCTCTTTTCCACCACAACGAACTTGCCGCTGACGCTCTCGCCGTCCGTGGCAGCGCGGAACGGCCGTCCCTTGCTCTTCGCCTTTTCCGATCCGACGCGGGCAACCTCGCGCTCGCGCAGGGTGGCGAGAAGGTTGCGGCGGTAGAAGACACGGCTGGCGCTGCTACGGCTGGGGTCACCCTTTTCGATTTGATGCTCGCGGCGCTGGTCTATCGCCTCACGCACCTGCTGCCTCCTACCGGCGCAAGGTCGGCGGTCTCGCCATGGATCAGCCGCCGGTCGACCCAGGTCGAGCCGTCCGATCCGACCTGCTTGTCCAGATCGACGGGGGAAAGGACGCGAATGCTGAGATCTGTTGCAACAGAGCCAGTCAATCGCCAAAGCCTTCGCGAGAATACCCAAACTCGTCGAGACGGACAGATAAATCGGTCACGACGCTAAGGTAAAGTATTGTTTTTGTAGGGAGAAATGGTGCACCCGACTGGATTCGAACCAGTGACCTTCGGCTTCGGAGGCCGACACTCTATCCAGCTGAGCTACGGGTGCATCTTCGCGTTTTTAACGCTTGAACTGCTTACGTGGTGCTTACGTGAGAAACTCGACTTTGAAAAGTCATCATTGCACCTCATGCAAGCCGTTGATTCTAAAAGTCTTTTTCATCTCCTCTTTTCAAATTCCTCCTTGACATCAGCCTTCGGAGGGCAGCGCTCTATCCAGCTGAGCTACGGGTGCTAAACTTTCGCCATGATGTCATATCATGAATAGCGCCTTTGGATATGGCGAGAGAAGGTGAAACGCAAGTCATGAGTTTGAAGTTTGAGCAGATCCTTCGCCCTGTCCGTCTGGGGCTGGGGATATCACTGACCTGCGCCTGGCTTTACGGACCCGCGTTAGCCGGATCCGGTTTTGAAAGCCGCGCCATAACCGAACTTGGCACCGCGCCCCTGATTCAGGCCGAACAGACAGGCCCCGCCATGTGGCGCATGTCTGATGAAGACACAGAGATTTATCTGTTCGGAACAATCCATGTCCTGCCTGAAAACGTCGACTGGCGGCGGAAAGCTGTGCTCGATGTGTTTAACAAGGCCGATATTGTTTATTTCGAAACCACGGACCGTGATCCGTCCAGCGGGACTTATCTTGATTTCTTCAAGGCAGGCATCGCCGCCCCCGGACAGGAAGTGAAGGACGTTCTTACACCCGATCAGTATGAAAGGCTGTCATCAGCCCTGAAAGACATCGGTCTGCGCATCGAGAACTTTAAAGGTCAGCAACCCTGGTTTGCAGCCCTGATGATCAGCGTCATGGCACTGGAAGCCGAAGGCCATCTCGCAGAATATGGCGTTGAAACCTGGATGGAAACACAGCTCGGGCCGGAGCGTGAAGTCAGATCGCTCGAGAACGGCATGGAAGTGGCCTATTCGCTCGCCAGGCTGACGATCGCCTCTCAGGTCGCCATGCTGATGGATGGACTGGATGAGCTGGAAGAGATCGAGGCGGATGACTCTGACCTGAAGAAATCCATGAATGTCTGGCTCTCAGGCGATACAAATGCGCTCTATGAAGAAGCCATAGGCGACATGAAGACCGAAATGCCAGCCGTATATGAAGTCATGTTCACACGTCGCAACCGGCACTGGGTCAATATGCTGGAATGGCTGATGACCCGCGAAGAAGGTACAATCTTCGTTGCTGTGGGGTCGGGTCATCTGGCTGGACCAGACAGCGTGATCACCATGCTGGAGAAAAAGGGATGGTCGCTCGAACGGCGCTGATCGCCGCTCTGTCTTCCTGAATCTGATGCGCTAGCTGGCGGTCATGGACACGAAAACATCTTCCAGATCAGGCTCTCTGGTCGCCAGATCGGCGATGGAAATACCTGCCTCGCGAACGACATCCATTATCCGGCCGATGCCTGCTTCACTGGCCCGGAAGGTAATCGCCAGGGATCCGTCGGGACGAAGTTTTGCATCATAGGCACGCAGGGCTTCGGGCACTTCGGTGAGCGCTGTTTTTGGTTGAATAACCAGCGTCTTGTGGTCGAGCCTGCGCAGCAGCTGCGGGGTCGGCTCACAGGCAATCACCTCACCGTGATTTATGATCGCGATCTGGTCACACATTTCCTGGGCTTCTTCCAGATAGTGCGTGGTCAGAATAATCGTTGTGCCCGCCTTGTTCAGCCGGTTGACATATTCCCACAACGAGCGGCGCAGTTCGACATCAACACCTGCGGTCGGTTCATCAAGAATCAGAACGGGCGGTGCATGCACGAGCGCCTTTGCGACCATAAGACGACGTTTCATACCGCCTGAAAGCTGACGAACATAGGCATCGCGCTTGTCATCAAGGCCGACAGCGGCCAGAATTTCATCGGTCCGGCGCTGTGATTTAGGCACTCCATAAAATCCCGCGGAAAGTTCCAGCGCCTCATATGGGGTGAAAAACGGGTCCATGGTGATTTCCTGAGGGACAACACCAATGGCTGCACGCGCGGCACGCGGCTGGTCATCAATATTCATGCCCCAGATAAAGGCTTGACCTCCGGTTTTGGTCACCAGACCAGATAGTATGTTGATAAATGTAGACTTTCCTGCACCGTTAGGACCCAGAAGACCAAAGATCGAGCCGGTCGGGATCTTCAGATCTATGCCCTTCAGTGCCTGTTTCGGTGGCAGTTTCCCGGAACCCTTATAGGTTTTTTCCAGCCCCCGGGCTTCAATGGCAAACTCAGGTTCTGACCGATCAGCAGACATGTAGGCATCTTTCGAGATTGACGCGGGAAGTGCGCTGAACATACCTAGTAGCTTGATCACAAATTCGCAAACGCCGATCAGGAATGAAATCATGCTGAGTGAAACCGAACTCAAGACCGCACCCGAAGTGCTTATCGTTGAAGACCACAAAGTTGCGTGTGACGGCGGCGGCGCTCTGGGACATCCGGTCGTCTATTATGAAATGGGCGATGAGCATTATGTCACCTGCAAATATTGCGACCGTCTGTTCATCCTGAAGAATTCCGAGCACGATCCGGACAATCAGGGATAAGTGTATGTTCGGGGGACGTAGTCAGGCGCAGTTAACAGGTCTTGTTCTGGGTCCGCTTCTGGCGGGCCTGCTTTTGCTGATTCCGGTCCCCGGGGGACTGAGCTCTGAAGGCTGGCGAGTCGCGGCGCTCCTGATTCTTATGGCGATCTGGTGGGCAACCGAAGCCATACCTATTCCGGCGACCTCGCTGCTGCCATTGATTGTCATTCCTCTGATCGGCGCCGGAACTGCCGGAGAATCGGCAGCCGGGTACTCAAGCACAATTGTTATGCTGCTCATGGGCGGGTTTATCGTCGCCATGGGGATTGAGCGCTGGAACCTGCATACCCGCATCGCGCTGAATATTGTCGCTCAGGCCGGAAGCCATATGCGGCTGATCATTGCAGGCTTCATGCTCGCAACAGCACTGATTTCAGCCTGGATCTCGAACACCGCGACAACGTTGATGATGGTGCCCATTGCCATTTCGGTTGCCAATGAATCCGGCGATAAATCCGGGTTATTTTCCAAGGCACTACTGCTTGGCATTTGCTATGCAGCAAGCATTGGTGGTGTCGCGACGCCCATCGGAACGCCAACCAACCTGATCGCCATTGAGTGGCTTCAGAAGAATACGGGTCGTGATATCGGCTATCTGCAATGGATGGCATTCGGCGTGCCGGCCATGTTGTTGCTGATCCCGCTGGCCTGGTTTGTCGTTACGCGTGGACTGCCCAGGTCCAGCAAAGAACAGGGCGGGGCCGCTGAGGAAGAAGTCAAAAGCCACCTTGCAGGGCTGGGGCGTATTTCACAGCCCGAAGCACGGGTTGCGATGGTCTTCGGCCTGATCGCTTTTCTGTGGGTGATCCGTGAACGATTCCAGCATTTCTTTGGTGATCTGCCTGGTCTGAAATGGAGCATGGGCATCAGCGATATGGGTATTGCCGCCTTCGGCGCGGTGCTGATGTTTCTGATACCTGCAGGCGGCGGGGAAAAGCGCAGTCTTCTGACCTGGGAGGAAGCGGTCAAACTGCCCTGGGGTGTTATTCTGTTGTTCGGCGGCGGCATCTCACTTGGCAATGCAGTCAACCGCACGGGACTTGCCAAATGGCTGGGCGAAATGCTGAGCGGCCTTGAAGGTGCACCAGCTATCGCGATTGTTCTGGTCGTTGTTATTCTGGTTGTCTATCTGACCGAAGTCACCAGCAATGTGGCGACTATGACCACGCTCGCGCCTGTGCTCGGCGCATTTGCCATCGGCATCGGCGTTGCGCCATCGAGCTTGCTGGCACCTGCTGCAGTGGCGGCCTCCTGTGCCTTCATGCTGCCGGT
>CAJQMX010000214.1 GCA_905479515.1 uncultured Parasphingopyxis sp. | reverse complement strand
CTCGGCATCGGAAAAATCACAGTTCGAAAATCCAATATCAGACCTGGAACTGGTCCGCTCGATCGTTGTCGCGCCCGCGCTGAAGCGGCGCGCGGTTGCGCCCGGAAGACACCGAAGCACAATTCTCCATAGCTCGGCATCCGACCCCCACGCGGGTTTCCGCAACAGAGGCCTTCGTACGCAGAAGCGCCCGAAACCCTTCCCAACATTGGCCGTTCCGCCGCAAACGCGCCACTATCTAAAGGCCGTCGTTCGATTAGTTAGCAGACTGGATGCGCGTCGCGGCTCACATCAGCCATTTTACGCGTTATGTCTGTCGGGCCACTAGCTGGGTCGACAGCATTGCAGATCGCGGTCGCCCTCCATCTAATGCCTGCATCAGCTTTTCGACTAGCAGGGCTCCGGCGACCCCGGTTTGCTGGACGATAGTGGTGATTGAAGGGGTGAAATGTGCTGCTGGTGGAATGTCGTTGTAGCCGACGAGCGAATAGTCGCGCGGCGTCAAATGTCCTTCTTTGCTGAACGCGCCAATGACGGCCATCGCCGCCGTGTCCGAGAAGGTGAATACTGCGTCCGGGCGATGGGCGCAGGTCTTAAGATAGGTGTTCGCCTGATCGTGGACCGCAGAAAAGGCCATCGATTCGATCGAAAGAATGTCAATCTCGATATCCTTGCTTGCGCGCGCGGCCACCTGTAACCCCTCGAAGCGAAGGCGGATTTCCTCATGCTGACAGCTGCCGATGAACAGCCAGTGACGGCGGCGATGCGACAAGAAGTGTTCGCCCGCAAGGCGGCCGCCCAAACAGTTGTCGCTGCCGACCGCGCAATAGCTGCTCGCATTGCCGACCGCACCCCATACGACCATCGGGATATTCTTGCGCGCGACCTTCTGCAGCAGGACATCACGCGCGCCCTGGCCGAGCACGATGAAGCCGTCCGCGCCGCGCGATTGATACAGGTCAATGAAGCCGTCGACTGTGTCGAGCCCCGATGGCGACAGCAGCAGATCAAGATCGCGGACCGACAGGGCCTCCGAAATACCCGCGAGTAATTCGAAAATGAAGGGGTCTCCGATCGCGCCTTGCCGATGCGATCTGAAATCGAGCACGACGGCAATCGCGTTGGCGCGCTCGCGCCGTAGCTTTTGTGCGTGACGGTTTAGCGCATAGCCCTGTTCGCGTGCGACCGCGAGTACGCGCTCGCGCGTTTCGGCTTTGACCAGCGGACTTCCACTCAGGACACGCGACACGGTCGGCTTTGAAACTTTTGCAATGCGCGCGACATCTTCCATCGTCGTACGCGGCCTCGTCATCATATCTCTGCTTCTGTCCGCCATGCGCTGTTTATATGGCAATAATGGTCAGTGCGCAATCGCTGATCACATGACGATGAAACTTTTTTCTTGAAATCCATTTCATAAAAACTTATCAGAGTCGTTAAACGGGCGACAGAGATCGCTAAGGGAGGATTACAATGGCAAATATGTACAAATATCTAATGTCGCTTTGCTGGAGCGCCGCGCCGCTGGCACTAGCATTCGGCTCGTCGCAGGCCATGGCGCAGGACGCGGCACAGGACGACAGGGCGAACGGCCTAGAAGAAATCGTCGTCACCGCTCGCCGCGTAAACGAGCGCGCGCAACAGGTGCCGATAGCGATCACGGCTTTCAGCCAGGACAGTCTCCGCGAAAAAGGCGTGAACAACGGCACGGACCTTCAGAATTTCACCCCGTCGCTTTCGGTGCTCGGCGACGTCGCACGCAACCAGGAAGCCTATTCAATCCGCGGCATGGGGGGCAGCGGGGGTCCCGGCACGGGCAGTGGCCCGGGCGTGGTCGGCTATTTCGCCGAGGTTCCTACGAGCGCCAGTGGCCCCGGTAATTTCTATGACCTTGCTTCGCTCCAGGTGCTTAAGGGACCGCAGGGTACGCTCTTCGGTCGCAACACCACTGGTGGCGCGGTGCTTCTCGAGCCTGCGCACCCGAAGATGGGCGTCGTCGAAGGTTATGTCGACCTGACGCTCGGCAACTATGATCGCCGCAGTGGGCAGGGCGCGCTTAATATTCCGCTGGTCGACGACGTTCTCGCAATCCGCGTCGCCGGGCAGTTCGACAAGCGCGACGGCTATGTCCGCGACGCCGTCACCGAGTTCGACTATCTCAATCGCAACAATTACAGCCTGCGCTTCGGGCTACAGTTCAATCCAGCCGAGGCTGTTCGCAGCTATACTGCTATCAGCTACGTCGATGTGAAGGAGCATGGCGGCGGCAGCATCCTGCTCGCGGTCAATCCGGCGCGACCCTACGCCGCACTGCTCCAACCCTATCTGCTTGCGCAGCAGGCGCGAGGCGTCCGCTCGACCGCGCTCAGTGTCCCAACGCGCGAGGTCGCAAAGAGCTTTCTTGCGCTCAACAACACCGAAATCGACCTGAGCGACACGCTGACACTCAAGAATGTCGTCAGCTATGCCCGCACGCGCTCGACAAACGCAGCCGATCGCGATTCGACGCCGTTGCCGATCGCTGATTTGCTCGGCGCCTATCCCGGAGGCTACAATAATAATCTCCGGACAATCACTGAAGAGCTTCAGCTTCGCTATGACGACGGCACGCTGCGAATCCAGGCGGGCGGCTTCTTCCTCGACCAGAAGACTCCGTCGCCGCTGACTTTCCAGACGGTCAACCCGATGCAGCAGCTCGGCTTGCTCGGCGGCGGCCCGCTCATTTTGCCACCCGCGCTACAAGCAGCACTTGGCGTCGACACGCCGCTATTGCCCGCGCTAAGCTTGCAACCGACCGCACATGTGGACGGGCGCAGCAAGGCGGTTTACGCGCAGGCGCAATACAAGTTGACGCCCGATCTCACAGCCACGGCGGGCTTCCGCTGGACGTGGGATCGCTTTGGCGGCGACATCCAGACATATCAGGATCCGCAAAGCTATCAGGTCTTCAACCAGCTTGCCGCGCTCGGGGTGATTGCGCCAGCCCAGGCGGCGCAGGTGATCGGCCTTAACGCCAATCTTTGCGTCTTTGATGCGTTCCAGGCGGTAGCCGCCGGCGGTTTCCCGACGCTCTATCATCCCAATTGCACGACGCCGACTTTTAGCGGAAAGAGTGATGGGCCGACATGGCATCTCGGTCTCGACTGGCAGACGAACCCCGACACTTTGCTCTATGTTGTGTCGCGGCGCGGCTATAAGTCGGGTGCGAGCAACCCGATAGTCTCGCTCTTCCTCGGCCAACAGCATCCGCTGTTTGCGGTTCGCCCCGAGCAAGTGACCGACATCGAGTTCGGGGTGAAGAAGGATTGGGATCTCGGCGGTGAGGCGAAGGCGCGGACCAATATTTCCGCCTTTTATACTTGGTACAACGACATCCAGGTGATCCAGCGCGCGTCGATCGCGGGAGCCGACATCCTAACCAATGCCGAAAAGGCGCGGGTGATGGGGCTCGAATTCGAAGGTCAGCTCGTGCCGGTGCGCGGGCTGACGCTGAGCGCGGTCTATTCCTACAATTCGGCGAAATATCTGAAATATGATTCGCTCGCGATCCCTGCAATCCCACAGGCACTGACTGCGGCGCAGCCAAGCCGCGACCTGTCGGGGACGCCCTTCTCTTTCGTGCCGAAGCACAAGTTCAGTCTTAATGGGCGGGTCGATCTGCCGATAGCTGAGTCGGCAGGCGATATCGCACTGAACGCGAACTGGATCTATCAGTCGAGTCAGCGCGTGACGCCGGAAGCGCAGCCGTTTGATACCATTGCGGGCTATAGCCTCGTCAATCTGCGGCTCGAGTGGAACAATATGTTCGGGGCGCCGGTCGATGCCGCAATCTACGGCACGAACATCTTCGACAAGGAATATCGCGTCACCGCCAATCCCGGCTATAATAACTCGGGTTTCATTAACTCGATTTATGGGGAGCCGGCCCAATATGGCGTGCAGGTGCGCTATCGTTTCTGAGCGCGCGGCGAAGATGCGCTCCGCTACGTCGGTCGACCGGCGCGAGATGATCGGCCTTGGCGCGGCGACCGTCGCTGCGCTCGCCGCGCCGCCGCTGCGCGCTGCTCCGGCAGCGCAGCCCTTCCTCTGGGGTGCCGCGACCGCGGGGCACCAGGTCGAAGGCAATAATGTGAACGCTGATATCTGGTTGCTCGAACAGGTGAAGCCGACCATCTTTGCCGAGCCATCGGGCGATGCTTGCGACAGCCTCAACCGTTGGCGCGAGGACGTTGCAATCATCAAGGCGCTGGGGCTCAACTGCTATCGCTTTTCGGTCGAATGGTCGCGGGTCGAGCCCGCGCCGGGGCAGTTCAGCCAAGCATATCTCGATCATTATGCGCGGATCGTCGACCATTGCCGCGAGCAGGGCCTGGCGCCGGTCGTAACCTTCAATCATTTCACCACGCCGCGCTGGTTCGCGGCGGCGGGCGGCTGGGAGAATAGCGACGCGCCCGATCTGTTCGCGCGCTATTGCGACCGTGTCGCGCGGGCGATGGCGGCGGGAATAAGTCATGCGTTGACCTTCAACGAACCCAATCTCGCGCTCGGGGGGCGCTGGGCTGTTCATCCGCCCTCGCAGGCGATGCTCGACGCGGTCACAGCCTGCTGCGCGGCGGCGGCGAAAGCGAGCGGATCGGACCGTTTCTCGCTGCTCAATGCGGGCGATCCGGCACCAATGATCCCTGGTGTCACTGCCGCCCATGTCGCGGCGCGCGCGGCAATCCGGGCGGTGCGCTCCGACTTGCCGATCGGGATGAGCCTCGCCATCCCGGACAATGTCGCGGTGGGCGAAAACAGTGCGATCGAGCGCAAGCGCGCGGAAGTCTATGACCCCTTTTTTGCGGTGATGGACAAGGATGATTTCATCGGGGTACAGACCTATGGCCGCGCCTTTGTCGGTGCCGAACGCGACGTCGATATACCTACGAATGCCCCGAAACGGTCCGGCGGCGGCGAGTGGTTCCCCGCCGCAGTCGGCAATGTCGTGCGCTATGCCCATAAGGCAACGGGCCTGCCGGTGATGGTGACGGAGAACGGCATCGACGCCGCCGATGACGCCGAACGCGCGCGCTTCATTCCCGAGGCGATTGCTTCTGTCGAGGCATCGCGTCGCGACGGGGTGCCGGTTCTCGGTTACATCCATTGGTCGTTGCTCGACAATTTCGAATGGATGTCGGGTTATGGGCCCAAATTCGGCGTTGTTGCAGTCGATAGGCGAACCTTCAAGCGGACGGTCAAGCCGAGCGCGAAACGGCTCGCCGCGATTGCACGTGCGGGCGGAGTGCGGGCGGGATGATCGAGCGTTTTCTAATCATTCTGCTGATGGCGGCGCTCGCACCCGCGAACGCTGAAGCACAAGCGGTGAAGGCACCCTGGCCGACTTTCCTGTCCGCCGAAGCAAAGGGCGGTCTTGCCGCCGACGCGGCGCGGCAGCCCGAACCGCCGACGATGGAAGAGCGGCGTGCCCGGGCCGATGCGATTCAGCGCGAAGTCGGTATGCCGCGCCTCGCGCGCCATGGCGTCGCGATGCAGGATGAAGTGATCGCGGGGGTGCCTGTGCGTCTCTTTACGCCTCGGAACGCTCACGCAAAAGCACCGATCTTGCTTAATCTTCATGGTGGCGGATTTCTGGTCGACTCGGGCTCGATTACCGAAAATGCCGACATGGCGGCGCGCACCGGCTATCCTGTCGTGGCCGTCCGTTATCGCCTCGCCCCCGAGCATCCTTTTCCCGCCGCAACAGACGATGCGCTCGCCGTTTATCGCGCGCTGATCAAGGATCAAGATCCGCGCCGCATCGGACTCTATGGTACGTCGGCGGGGGCGATCCTGTCGGCAGAGCTAGTGGCACGGCTGCGCGCCGAGAAGCTGCCACAACCCGCCGCGCTGGGTTTTTTTTCCGGCACCGCCGACTTGTTGGCGGTTGGCGATAGTGCCGCACTGTTCGCCGATGCGTCCGGGGTCGAAGCGCTTGCACGGCTCTATGCGGGCAGGCGGGCGATAGACGATCCGCTCTTGTCGCCGCAGCGCGGCGACCTCACCGGTTGGCCGGCGACGCTTTGTCTCGCGAGCACGCGCGATTTTCTGTTGAGCGGCACCGCTAACTTCTGCCGCGCACTCGACGCTGCGGGGGTGCCGGCACAGCTCACACTGTTCGACGGGCTTCCGCATGCTTTCTGGGCCTATATCGATGCGCCCGAAACCGACTCCGCCTTTGCGGCGATGGCACGTTTCTTCACCGAGCGGCTGGGAGAAAAACCATGAAGACATTGTTTGCCTTGGCCGCGCTTGCGGCGGCGTCCCCGGTTGGGGCGCAACTCGCGGTTCCCGCTTTCACTCTGCCGGCATCGAACCAGCTCAGCGACGAAGCGCTGCAGATACTTGACCGGATGAAGCAGGCGACAGCGCCCGCCGAGATCGCGGGCGATGTCGCGAAACAGCGAACCTTCTACGACCGCTATAACGACGATCGACTTGCCGAAATGCGGGGCCATTTCCGCACGCGCGAACGGCGCGTGGTTCTCAACGGCGTCACGGTTGATATCGTCGAACCGGTGGAAGGCGTCTCCCGGGGCAATAAAGGCCGCGTCCTCATCAACGTTCATGGCGGTGCCTTCATGTGGGGATCGGGCAGCGGCGCTTTGGTCGAAGCTATCCCGATCGCTGCGACGATGGGTGTGAAAGTCGTGACGGTCGACTATCGATTGGCGCCCGAGCACCGCTATCCGGCGGCGTCGGAGGATGTGACTGCGGTCTACAATGCGCTGCTCAAAGACTATCGACCGGAAAATATCGGCATCTACGGTTGTTCGGCGGGCGGTGTTATTACCGCGCAGGCGACGGCATGGATTCGCCGCGAAGTGCTGCCGCGTCCGGGTGCGATCGGCACTTTCTGCGGTACTGGCGCACCCTATTCGGGCGACAGTCCCTTTCTAGCCGGGCCAATCACTGGCGGGGCAGCGCTCGCCGTTTCAACGCTGCCCGAGGTATTGCCGGTCTCCTATATGCAGGACGTGCTGGCGAACGATACAGTGGCCTATCCGATGACGTCAGACGCCGAAGTGAAGAAGATGCCGCCGACGCTGCTGCTTGCGGGTGGTCGCGATTTTGCCGCAAGCGCGCTGACGCTCGCGCATCGCCGCCTCGTTGCGGCCGGAGTGCCCAGTGAGATTTATCTTTTCGACGGTCTGCCGCACGCTTTCTTCGTCTGGCCGGACATGCCCGAATCGACAGAGGCCTATCGGTTGATCGCCACCTTCTTTGATCAGCACCTGGGAAAACGTGCGCGCTGATGCGGAAACGAACGATCATAACCCTGACGCTGACCTATGCACTGCTCGGCCTGTTGATGAACAGTGTCGGCATCGTCATCCTGCAATCAATCACCCATTTCGGTGCGACCAAGTTGATGGGATCGACGCTTGAGGCGTGCAAGGATTTGTCGGTCGTCGCGGCCTCCTTCCTGCTCGTCGCGGCGGTACCCGCTTTTGGTTATCGCCGTTCGCTGACCGCTGTGCTCGCGGCGATGGCGGTCGCTTGCCTGCTCGCCTCATTTGCGACGGGCTTTGGGGAAATGCAGGCGCTGTTCGTTGTCACCGGTCTATCGTTTGGCATCACCAAGATCGCGACCTATTCGGCGATAGGCCTGATCGCGCGCGACCCCGCAGACCATGCGAGCGTCACCGGTCTTGTCGAGGGCGTGTTCATGGGCGGGGTGCTCGCGGGTGCCTGGATATTCGGCTGGTTCATCGACGCCGGAGACTGGCTGCGCGTCTATTGGCTGCTGGCAGCGCTCTGCGCGCTGACGTCGCTTGCATGGTTCGGCATCCGGCTGGACGAAAGTGCGGCGTGTGTCGACGGCGCCAGTGCCTCGGCAACTGCGGGTTGGAAAGAGATGCTGGCACTCGCCAGTTTGCCCGCAACAGTCGCCGTGTTGACGACGCTGTTCCTTTATGTCCTGATCGAACAGGGCGTCGGAACCTGGCTTCCGACCTTCAACCGCGAGATTCTCCATCTGCCATCAGCGCTGAGCGTCCAGATGTCGAGCATTTTCGTCGCCTCGCTCGCGCTCGGTCGCTTGCTCTCCGGGCTCGTGCTGCGCCGCGTCGCGTGGCTACCGGTGCTCATTACCTGCCTTGCCGCGCTGGCACTTCTGGTGGTCGCAGCCCTGCCGCTCGCCGAAGGCATACAGCCGCGAGCGACCATCGACTGGATCAATGCACCTCTTGCCGCCTATCTCTTTCCGCTGATCGGGCTGTTCCTTGCACCCATTTATCCGACCGTCTGCTCAGTCGTGCTAAGCGCATTACCACGGCACCGACATGCCGCGATGATTGGGTTGATCGTCATCTTTTCCGCGCTCGGTGGCACGATCGGCTCTGCCTTGGTCGGGCTGCTCTTCCAGTCCCTGCCTGGCACCTCTGCCTTCTATTCCCTTTTGGTGCCGGTGGGGCTCGTCGCGCTCACGCTTCCCCTCCTACGCCGTCGGATCGAAAGAGCCCCGGCATGATCTCGGTTGATACCCCGGCCGGGCTGCTCGGGCCATTGTTTGCCGCCGTGCAGGAGGGCGGGCTTTTTTCCGATTCCAAAACCTTCGCCGATGCACGCCCCCGCCGTGAACCCGCAGCGATCCTCGCAGACTGGCAGTCGCAGCGTCCAACTAGGGGGGACGGGTTGCGGCGCTTCGTTCTCGGCAATTTCGACGTCCCGCAGGACCAGCGGGCACCGCCGCCCGATTACCGGCCGTTGGCCGCTCATATCGACGCTTTATGGCCGCTCCTGACCCGCACGTCGGGCGATCCCGCTCCGAGATCGTCAGAGCTGTGGTTACCGCACAGCTATGTCGTGCCTGGCGGCCGTTTTCGCGAGCTTTATTATTGGGACAGCTATTTTACGATGCTGGGCCTCAGGCGGTCGGGTCGGCAGGATATGGTCGAAAATATGATCGGTAATTTCGGTAGCCTGCTCGACCGGCTCGGCCATATCCCGAACGGCACACGCAGCTACTATACGACGCGCTCGAACCCGCCCTTCTTTCACCTGATGGCAGCGTTGTCCCGCGACGACAGCATAGAGGGGCGTCGTCGGCGTCTCGGCTGGATGCATAAAGAGCATGATTTTTGGATGGCCGGTGCCACCGATGTAGCGGCGGGTGGGGAAACGCGCCGTGTTGTTCGGCTGGGCGATGGCGCGCTGCTGAACCGCTATTGGGACGACAGCGACCACCCGCGCGATGAAAGCTGGCGCGAAGACGTCGCCCTTGCTGCCGAAGCAGCGGAGCGCGACGCAGGGCAGCTCTGGCGCGACATCCGTGCGGCGGCGGAAAGCGGCTGGGACTTCAGCTCGCGCTGGCTGAGCGACGGGAAAAACCTAGTCACCATACGTACGACCCGGCTGGTTCCCATCGACCTCAACATACTTCTTTTCGGCCTCGAACAGGCGATTGCCGACGCCGCGCGAGGCCTTGGCGTGGCGGAAATGGTCGATAGTTTCACGGCCCGGGCCCATCATCGCGCGCTGGCGATCTCTGACCATCTGTGGAATGACGCCGCCGGTCATTATGCCGACTTCGACCTCGACAGTGGCCGCGTGTCGGACCAGCTGACCGCTGCCGCAGCCTTTCCGCTCTTCGCCGGCATCGCGTCGACGCGGCGCGCGCGCGCTACGGCAGTTGCCCTCGAACGGCTTGTTCGCCCCGGTGGCCTGATGACCACGCTGTGCGAAAGCGGCGAGCAGTGGGATGCGCCCAACGGTTGGGCACCGTTGCAGTGGATCGCCATCACCGGACTTCGCCGCTATGGCGAAACGCGACTGGCGAACGACATCGCCGACCGTTGGCTCGCGATGGTCGAGGCGCATTATGAAGCAAGCGGTCAGCTTCTCGAAAAATATGACGTCGTCACATGCGCGGCGGGATCAGGCGGCGAATATGCGACCGAAACGGGTTTCGGATGGACCAATGGCGTGACTCTGGAATTGTTGGCGGCGTGTGACCGCATCCCGGACGAGCGCGCTGAAAAAATAGGAGGTGCGAATGCGTAATAGGAACAAGGCTCGATATTTTGCCAGATTAGCCCCCGCGTTGCTCGCTTTGGCGGCGCCCGAGGCAACTTACGCAAATGATTTGCAACCCGCGACGCTGACGGCGGGGCAGACCGCACTGATTGCGAGCGCGGAAAAACTCGGCGCGACCGACCTCAAGACACTTCCCGCTCCCGACGGCGGCTTCGTGCTCGCGGGCAAGCTCGCAGGCGATCAGTTCTCGGTCGCCTTTCCAGCGGGCTGGAACGGTGGCGCACTTCTTTTCGCCCACGGCTACTCGGCGCCGGGCTCCCCGGTCGCGGTGGCCGAAGACCCGCTATCAGCCGGGGTCGGCACCTACGGCATGATGCTGAAGGCGTATCAGGATGGCTATGCGGCGGGCCACAGCGCGTACGACAAGGCGGGCATGGGGGTCGAAACGGCAACCAAAAACACGCTACGATTGCGCGATTTTCTAACCCGGCTGGGTGCAAAGCGCGTGCTCGTTGCCGGGGGGTCGATGGGCGGCAATATTGTGATGTCGCTGATCGAACAGCATCCGAAGGCTTTTGCCGGGGCGATTTCGGCGTGCGGTGTCACCGACGGATGGGAGAGCCTGTTCGCGCAGCTCATCGACATGCGCGCGGCGTATAATGTGCTAACAGAAGGCACGCCCTATATGCTGCCCGGCGAACACGACCTCCTGAAATCGGCGCTGCCGATGGATCCGCCCGCAGGCGAGGCGGCGAGTAGCGACGCATTTCGCGGCGGGCGTATCACGCAGATCGCCCTGCCGGTCCTCATGCTGGCGCAGGCCGCCGAGGCCAATCCCGGCGGAAGCGAGGCGCATATTCTGAAGCAAGTTGCCTCGATTGGCGGTTTTGAGCCAGAGGTGGCGTCGATCGCCTTTCCACTTGTCACCGTGACGCTGGGCATGGACGATCTTAAGGCAACGCTGGGCGGTAATATCTATGGCAATATCGGCAAGCTCTATGCGAGCCCCGAAATGACGGACGAGGAAGCTGCGGCCTTCAATGCCAAGGTTCAGCGAATTGCGGTGGACCCGGCGGCGGTCGCCAATGCGCGGCACTGGCATCAGACGACTGGCCGGTTCCGCGTCCCGTTGGTGACGATACACAATCGCATCGATTCGCTTGTCCCCTATGCCCAGTCGGAAGCGCTCGGCCGCATCGTCGCGACGGCGGGCAATGGAAAGCGGCTCGTCCAATATACGGTGCCGGGGACAAAGGCACCGCTGCCCGTTGGCGGGGTCGAGGGCTATACGCACTGCGGCTTCTCGCCCGAACAAATGGCCGCGACTTGGGAATCGCTGAAGACCTGGGTCGAGACGGGCAAGCACCCCGCAGCCGACGCGGTCCAATAGTATAGACGCGATGGTGTACAGGCCCGGTGCGCGTCGGCAAGAGCGTTTGACCGGCCGCCATTTCCTGCAGTCGAGCGCGGGTGCTGGCCAGCGTGGGAGCGAAAGCGGCACCTCGCCTGTCGTCCACGGACATCGAAGCGCTGTTGGCACGGATGACCCTCGCCAAAAAGCTCGGCCAGCTTGCACAGGCACGCGGTGAACGCAACGACACCGGACCCCATGTTCCTGCGGGCAGCGAGGCCGATGCGCGCGCCGGTCGCATTGGCTCTTTCCTCAGCGTCTATGGTGCCGAAACCACTGGTCGGCTTTAACGTATCGCGGTGGAGGAGACGCGCCTCGGCATACCGCTGCTCTTTGCCGACGACGTCACTCACGGCTTTCGGACTATCTTTACCGTACCGCTTGGCGAGGCCGCAAGCTTCGATCCGGTCGCAACCGCCAAGCATTTCGTGGGGGATCGCGGTACGGAAAATGGCATCGACAAAGGGGATGTCAAGGGATCTCTTGATGCGATCTGGGCGGTGCATGGTGCCGGTTATTTGCCCGCGATCAAAGCGGATGTGCAATCCGTGATGCCCAGCTTTTCGAGTGTAAATGGTATAAAAATGCACGGCTATCATGAACTTCTCACGGATAAGTTGCGCGGTGAGTTGGGTTTCACCGGGTTTGTGGTTGGCGACTGGAATGGTCATGCCGAGATTCCCGGTTGTACTGCAACAGATTGTGTAGCCGCGCTGGACGCCGGACTTGATATGTATATGGCCCCCGACAGCTGGCGCGGACTCTATAACTCTCTGCTAAGAAAGGTAAAATCGGGACAACTCGACGTCGCCCGGCTTGATGAAGCGGTGTCGCGAATACTGACCGTGAAGGCACGATCTGGGCTGCTCGACAGCGTCAAGCCCTCGCTCCGGGCAACAACCGGCCCGGATAAGTTGGGGACCGCCGAACACCGGGCCGTCGGTCGCGAAGTGGTGCGCAAGTCATTAGTGCTATTGAAAAACAACAATGGCATTTTGCCGCTCAAGCCAAGCCAGAATATTCTGGTTACCGACGGCTGGACCCTATCTTGGCAGGGCGACGACGATGGCAACGATGAATTTATATCTGCGCAGACAATTTTGGGCGGCATTCAGGACGCTGTTGCCGATGCTGGCGGAATGGCCATTCTTTCGGATGACGGGACGTTTGAAGAGCGTCCGGATGTGGCGATCGTGGTATTTGGCGAACAGCCTTATGCCGAATATCGCGGTGACCGTTCCGATCTGGTTTTCGAGGGCCAAGATGGCGAAAGCCTGGCTCTAATCAAATCCTTCAAGGACCAGAATATTCCGGTCGTTGCCGTCTTTTTGTCCGGCCGGCCAATGTGGACCAACCCTCTCATCAAC
Source organism: uncultured Parasphingopyxis sp. (assembly GCA_905479515.1). Next base: position 8,374 of record CAJQMX010000214.1, on the reverse strand, counting down.
GCATCTGATGCATTTGTCGCAGCATGGCTTCCCCGAACAGAGGGTGGTGGCGTCGCGGATGTTTTGGTCGGCGATTCTGATGGCAAAGTCCGCCATGACTTCCACGGACGCTTATCATTATCATGGCCCGCTTTGGGCGATAGACGACCGGTTAATGGTCCGAATGCGGATGGCGCGCTGTTCCCGCTGGGTTTTGGACTGAGCTATGCAAATGGCGCGCAACTGGCTCAGTTATCGGAAAATTTGGGTATTGATCTCACAAAAGTTAGTGCGCCATTCGTCTTGGAAAGCGCTTCAGAGGGCAGCGCTTCCTTGCATCGTCTGGAGTTGGTGGAATCGAACGACGTAACATTGAACTGCGAGTGACGATCGGCGAAAGCACAGAAGCAATTATTGGACGTGGCAATGGATAGGGGATTGATATGAGTTTAGACTTTATAGATGTCGTGATCATTGCCCTTTATGCTATCAGTCTGTTCGGTATTGCGTTGTGGGTCTCGCGAGAGCCCGCCGGCCATTCCAAAGATACCGAAGACTATTTTCTTGCGGGACGCTCCTTGCCCTGGTGGGCCATCGGAGCTTCGCTTATCGCTTCCAATATATCGGCAGAACAAATCATCGGCCAGTCGGGTCAGGGTTTTGCTGTGGGCATCGCGATTGCAGCCTATGAATGGCAGGCAGCCATCGTATTGCTGATCGTCGCCAAATGGTTCCTTCCCATTTTCCTGAAGCGCAACATCTACACGATGCCGCAATATCTCGACCAGCGCTATGGCCACGGCGTCAAGACGATGATGTCCTTCTACTGGATCATCTTGTACACGGCGGTCAACCTGACCACGGTGCTCTGGCTGGGCGGCCTCGCTGTTGCGTCCCTTACCGGGCTGTCCATCATGTGGGCGATGGCAGCATTGGCGGCATTTGCACTGCTCTACTCACTATATGGCGGATTGAAAGCAGTAGCTTTGACCGACATCATTCAGGTTGTTATTCTGATCCTCGGCGGACTTGCCATAACCTGGATTGCATTGGATCAGGTCGGCGGAGAAAGCGCCGGAGCCTGGGGCGGTTTGACGCGTCTTTACGATGAAATTCCGGGTCATTTTGAAATGATTCTCGATAGCGATCATCCCGCTTATGGGGACTTGCCGGGCATATGGACACTGCTGGGCGGCCTTTGGGTGCTGCATTTCTCTTATTGGGGTTTCAATCAATATATTATTCAGCGCGCACTTGGCGCTGAGAGTTTGGCCGAAGCGCAAAAGGGACTCGCCTTTGCAGCATTCCTGAAACTGTTCATCCCGCTGATTGTCGTAATACCCGGTATTGCCGCGGTCATGTTGGCCCAGCAAGGCGCTCTTGACGGTGCTGCGCTTGCCGACAAATCTGACGGCACTTACGGGGAATTGATGAAGCTTGCGCCTGCCGGACTGCGGGGGCTGGTATTTGCGGCGTTGATCGCCGCCATTGTGTCTTCACTCGCTTCGATGATGAATAGCATATCGACGATCTTCACCATGGACATTTATAAAACGCGTTTTCGGGAAAAGCCGGAAAATCATTATGTGATGGTCGGCCGGATCACTGCTTTTGTCGCAATGGTGATCGCATTGTTTCTGGCGCGTCCCTTTGTCGGAGGTTTTGCCAGTGGATTTCAGACGGTTCAGGAATATTCCGGCTTTATCGCTCCCGGCATTGTGGTTGTTTTCTTGCTTGGGTTCTTCTGGGAAAAGACGACCGCGACCGGCGCCTTTGGTGCGCTGCTGGGTTCGATTATTTTCAACATCATGCTGAAATTCGGGATGCCGGATATTCCGTTCATCATCCGGGTTTGGATCGTCTTCATGGCCTGTTTCGCGACCGCTGTGATCCTGTCACTGATGTCGAAGCAGACCGAAGCCAATCGATCGCTCCAATTGGACGATATCGACTTCTCGACAAGCAATACTTTTAACAGATTGTCGGTTGCCGTTGTCGTAATATTGGTCGGACTGTATATCTATCTTTGGTGACCGCCAATCAGGCGACACTCCAGGAAAGTAAGACACATATGAACTCTTCTCGAGTATCTGCACCCTGTTCTGCATTGCTTCTGTTTGGAGCCACGGGAGACCTGGCAAAACGCATGTTGCTGCCGTCGCTTTTTGCCTTGCATGATGACGGGTTGATTGCGGGAGATTTGAGGATCGTTGGCACGGCGCGCAGCGCAATGTCGGATGATGAATATCGTCAATTGGCTAAGGAAGCGCTAGCGGAATATCTGCCGGAGGACCGGAAGGGAAACGGGCAACTCCAGTCGTTTTTGGATCGATTTTCTTATCAGACACTTGATGCGTCCGCCTCGGATGGTTTCGGCGCATTGGCGGATAAGCTGGGCGAAATATCGGACGGATTGGCAATCTTCCTGTCGACGGCACCTTCTCTTTTTGAAGCAACAATCGCTGGCCTAAAATCGGCGGGGATCGCAGGCGACGAAGTTCGCATTGGTCTGGAAAAACCGCTCGGCAATGATTTTGAATCCTCGAATATCATCAACGATGCCGTGGCAGCGGCCTTCACCGAGGCCCAGACATTCCGGATTGATCATTACCTCGGCAAGGAAACAGTGCAAAACCTTATGGCACTACGCTTTGCCAACATCATGTTCGAACCGCTTTGGAACTCGGCCAGCATTGATCATGTGGAGATTACCGTGTCGGAGACGGTGGGCCTGGAAGGCCGTCACGGCTTTTACGATGATACAGGCGCGCTGCGCGACATGGTCCAGAACCATATGCTGCAATTGCTCGCGCTCACCGCGATGGAACCGCCTGCCAATTTTGACGCAACCTCGATCCGCGACGAGAAAGTCAAAGTTCTGCGCAGCTTGCGGACCGTGAAGGCTGAAGAAATGGTGCGCGGCCAATATGGTGAGGGCGCAGTCAAGGGCGAGGCTGTGCATAGCTATGCTGATGATTTTGGCGGCGATTCCGACACAGAAACTTTCGTTGCAATCAAGGCGCATATCGACAACTGGCGCTGGAAAGACGTGCCCTTTTATCTGCGCACCGGCAAACGGCTGGCCGAGCGGCGCAGCGAGATCGTGATCCAGTTCAAGTCTGTGCCGCATAATATCTTTGCCGCGCGTGGCGGCAGGCTCAATGCCAATCGGCTGGTGATCCGTCTGCAACCGGAGGAATATGTGCGGCTTCAGGTGATGGCCAAGGAGCCGGGGTTGGATCGTGACGGGGTCACTCTGCGCGATGTACCGCTTGATTTGTCGCTTAGTCAGGCTTTTGCGAAGAGCCGCGACCGCATCGCCTATGAACGCTTGCTGCTTGATTTGATTGAAGGTGATCCGACGCTGTTTGTCCGGCGCGATGAAGTGGAAGCGCAGTGGCGCTGGGTCGATGCGATCCGGGAGCTCTGGGCCGACAATGACATGACCACCAAAAGCTATGGCTCGGGAAGCTGGGGGCCATCGGCGGCTATCGCTCTCACAGAGCGCGACGGAGTAAGCTGGCATGAGTGTACGGTCAACATTGCTGCGCCGATCAGTTGGGCCGCTCGCGCCGACGCTGAGGGCGTGGCTGACCATATTGCAAAAATCATCAGCCGGAAAGGCGATCACTGGCTGGCGGTTCCCGGCGGCAGGACCCCGCTGCCGATCTTTGATATTCTGTCCCGACGCAGCCTGCCCTGGGGCACGGTATCGCTCATGCTCACCGATGACCGGATCGTACCGGATCGTCATCCGGCGAGTAACCAAGGCAAGCTGGAAGCGGCCTTTGATGCGACGCCTGCCCATATTGCAAGGCTTGAAACGGGCATGATGCTCCCGGTCTTTGATTTGGTGTGGCTGGGCATGGGCGCAGACGGCCATATTGCCTCGCTGTTTCCCAATATGAACATGGTTGCAACGGGAGAAGCCGCTGTGGTGCGCACTGTTCCGGATCCGCTTCCTCCCGAAGCGCCGTTTGAACGGCTATCGCTGAACATGTCAGCCTTGACCCAGGCGAAGGAAATCATGCTGGTGGTGCGCGGCTGTGATAAGAAGAAAATATTGGATGCAGCGATTGCCGGGGAGAATGATCTTCCGGTTGCGCGACTCATCAAAGCCGCGCGTTGCCCGATCACAATCTTCTGGAGCCGCTCATGAGCCTGCACCCCACCGTCGCCAAAGTGACCGATCGGATAATCAAACGATCCAAGGCATCACGCTCCGCCTATCTCGACCTGATCGACCGTCAGCGTGATGCAGGCGTGCACCGGCCCAATCTATCCTGCGGCAATCTCGCGCACGGCTTTGCCGCCAGCGGCGATGACAAGGCTACCATCCGCAGCGGCAAGGCGATGAACATCGGCATTGTCACGGCCTATAACGACATGCTTTCCGCGCATCAGCCTTACGGCCGCTATCCCGAGCAGATCAAGATTTTCGCCCGCGAGGCTGGCGCAACCGCGCAGGTCGCTGGCGGCGTGCCAGCCATGTGTGACGGCGTGACGCAAGGCCAGGACAGCATGGAACTATCCCTGTTCAGCCGCGATGTGATTGCGATGAGCACAGCGGTTGCGCTTTCGCATGGCATGTTCGAGGGTGCCTTACTGCTCGGCATCTGTGACAAGATTGTTCCCGGTCTGTTGATCGGCGCGCTGCGCTTCGGCCATCTGCCGACCATCCTGATCCCCGCCGGCCCCATGCCATCAGGTCTCGCCAACAAGGAAAAGGTCCGGGTGCGCCAGCTTTTTGCCGAGGGTAAGGTCGGCAAAGAGGAACTTTTGGAGGCCGAAAGCGCCAGCTATCACGGTGCAGGCACCTGCACCTTCTTTGGCACCGCCAATAGTAACCAGATGATGATGGAGATGATGGGGCTGCACATGCCGGGCAGCAGTTTTGTGAACCCGGGCACGAAACTGCGGCAGGAACTGACCCGCGCTGCGGTCCATCAGGTGACGCATAACGGCTGGGCTGGTGAGGACTATCGCCCCCTTGGAGTTTGCATCGATGAAAAGGCGATTGTGAACGCGGTCGTCGGCTTGCTCGCCACCGGCGGTTCCACCAATCATGTGATCCATTTGCCAGCCATAGCCCGCGCGGCCGGCATATTGATCGATTGGGACGATATGGATGAACTGTCCAGCGCGGTGCCGCTGATCGCCAGTGTCTATCCCAATGGTTCTGGCGATGTGAACCATTTTACCGCAGCAGGGGGTATGCCCTATGTAATCCGCGAGCTGATTGGCGCTGGTCTTGCGCATGACGATATCCGCACCGTCTATGGAACCTCGCTGTTCGATGGCGCAAAGCATCCGGCGATGGACGGAGAGAATTTGCGCTTTGACGACGCTTCCGATCAATCGGATGATGAAACAATCTTGCGGACCGTGAAAAACCCGTTTCAGGCCGATGGCGGGATGAAGCTGCTCAAGGGCAATCTCGGCCGGGCGACGATGAAGGTCAGCGCGGTTGATCCAAGCCGCTGGACAATCGAAGCACCAGCCCGCATTTTTCATGATCAGAATGATGTTGTCACCGCGTTCAAGGCGGGTGAACTGGACCGCGATGTGGTGGTCGTCGTCCGCTTTCAGGGACCGGCGGCCAACGGCATGCCCGAACTGCACAAACTTACGTCTCCGCTTGGTGTCTTGCAGGACAAGGGATTCAAGATCGCATTCGTCACTGATGGCCGGATGTCCGGGGCGAGCGGCAAGATCCCGTCCGCCATCCACATCTCTCCCGAAGCTTATCATGGCGGCCCGCTCGGCAAGCTCAGGGATGGCGATAGGGTGCGTGTTTGCGCAGAAAATGGCGAACTCACGGCTTTGGTCGAACCAGCCATATGGGACGCCCGCGAGCAGGCGATTGCGCCGCCACCAGCACTGGGAACCGGGCGCGAACTATTTGCGATGCTGCGTCACCACAGCGACCCGGCGGAAAAAGGCGGTTCTGCAATGCTCGCCGAGGCGGGACTCTAGCCATGGTCGAAATTGTCGTGGCGGATATCGGCGGAACCCATGCGCGCTTTGCCATTGCGACCATAGAGGATGGCAAGGTGGCCGGGCTCGGGCATGAAATCAAAATGAAGACCAGCGAGCATGCCAGCTTCCAGATCGCATGGGAGACCTATGGCCGCGAACTGGGGCGTGAATTGCCGCAAGACGGCGCGCTTGCCGTGGCGGGTCCGGTGGGCGGCGAGGTCATCTATTTTACCAACTCCAGCTGGATGATCCGGCCTGCGCTGATTCCGGAAAAGCTGAAACTGAACCGCTTCACACTGGTCAATGATTTTGGCGCGGTCGGCCATGCGGTGGCGCAAATGGATGCGGACATGTTCAGTCCGATCTGCGGGCCGGATGAGCCATCGACATCTGACGGCATCATCACGGTGGTCGGGCCGGGGACGGGATTGGGGGTCGCCCATATCTTGCGCAAGAATGGTGATTATCATGTCACCGAAACCGAAGGCGGCCACATCGACTTTGCGCCGCTGGATCATGTTGAAGACCAGATACTGGCGCATTTGCGCAAGGCGCATCGCCGGGTCTCGGTCGAACGGATCGTCTCGGGCCCGGGACTGGCGGTCATCTATCAGGTGCTTGCCAGCATGGAGCAGCGCGAAGCCCGCTCGCTGAGTGATATGGAAGCATGGGAACTGGCTCTGTCCGGCGAGGATAGCCTGGCCGCCGCTGCCTTTGACCATTTCTGCCTGTGTCTGGGCAGCGTCACCGGTGATCTTGCTCTCACCCAAGGCGCCACATCGGTCGTCATGGCAGGGGGCCTTGGCAGACGCATTGCCGAGCGCTTGCCCTCTTCTGGCTTTCGCGAACGCTTTATTGCCAAGGGGCGCTTCCAGTCCAAAATGGAAGCCATGCCGGTCCAACAATTACTGCATGAAGAGCCGGGCCTTTACGGCGCGGCGGCAGCATTTATCCAGGAACATGGCGCAGGATTATAAAATGAAACCCATCGAAAAACTCATGCGCACAGCACCGATCATCCCGGTTTTGGTCATCGATGATATCGCCAAGGCCAAACCACTAGCAGAAGCATTGGTGAAAGATGGATATCCGGTTCTGGAGGTCACCTTGCGAACCGAATGCGCGCTAGAATCTATCCGGCAAATGAAACAGATCGAAGGCGCGATAGTCGGCGCTGGAACCGTTACCAATCCTGAAGAGCTTGGTGCTGCTATCGAGGCAGGTGCCGAATTTATCGTCTCCCCCGGCCTGACCGACAAGCTTGGCAATGCCGCGATCGCCGGCAATATCCCGTTCCTTCCTGGCATCGCTACCGCCGGGGATATTATGCGCGGGCTGGATCTTGGCCTCACCCACTTCAAGTTTTTCCCGGCAGAAGCATCGGGAGGAGTACAGGCTCTGAAGGCGCTGAGCGGACCCTTTGGCCAGTGCCTGTTCTGTCCTACCGGCGGGATTACCGCAGATACTGTATCTGACTGGTTGGATTTGGATCATGTGCTATGTGTTGGCGGAAGCTGGGTTGTTCCGTCAGTATAGGCGTTATGATTCCATCGGTCAGATGGAGTCCGCTATTGGGATGAACCAACAACAACGCTAATGTCGGTTACGAGGGCGGAGAACGAACCCGCTGCGCGGGATGGGCGTTGGTGGTGAGGTTGAGGTAACGATGCGAACGTCACGCGGGGATTGAGCAAGGCCCAACATGGGCAGAAGATTCCGACTCCATCAAGCAAGAGGAGTCGAACAATGAACAAGCTCATTTCCGTTACACCTGTCAGCCGACTGCGTCAGCGGTTGATTGACGCCATGAACGTACGGCGATTTACGTGCGAGACGCAGCGCAACTACATCCGCGATGTCGGGCGCTTTGCCACCTTCCTTGGGCGCCATCCCGATACGGCGACGGCCGAGGATCTGCGCGGGAGTGTCAGTAATTTCGTGTGTGATGGGGCGGTTTAACATTATGCCGTCATAGCTTTAATGAAGCGTTCGCCGAAGATAACTGCGAACTGTGCTTTTGCCATGGTCCACTCACGAGGTGGCATTTTCCACTCTTTTTCCGATCGGTTCAAGACCAGATAGAGCAATTTCGTTGCCGCCTCGTCATTGGGGAAATGACCTCTGGCCCTGATCGCCCGCCTGAGCTTTGAGTTCAGGGGCTCTATTGCGTTCGTAACCGGTATGAGGATGGCGGTGCCCAAGCTCCTACCGCGACTCGCCGTCGCGGTATATGGTGCGACCATCCGGGACAGAGGCACCGGGAGCACGAAAGTGCGGGCAGGCCGATATATACCATGAGCTTCGAGCTCGAGTTAGTAGCTGGCCGCCTCTGCGACTCACCCGGTTGCGCTGCGAGCGCGGATCCGTAGTTGTCGTGTCGCCCGCCGCTCCCGTCATTTTGGCTGACAGGAGGCGC